>JACPVB010000253.1 GCA_016191985.1 Chloroflexota bacterium
CCCCTGATGATCGATAACACCTTCGCCACGCCATATTTGTGTCGTCCCTTTGAATGGGGCGCGGATATTGTCACCCACTCAACGACAAAATTCATCGGGGGACACGGCACGACCATCGGCGGGGTCATTGTGGATAAAGGGACATTCAATTGGAGAAAAAGCGGACGCTTCAAAAACTTCACCGAGCCTGATCCTGCTTACCATAACATTGTCTACGCTGACGATTTCGGGCCGCTGGCGTTTATCTCCAAAGCGCGTGCAGGCATTCTGCGGGACTTTGGAACCTGTCAACAACCCATCGCTTCGTGGCTATTTTTACAGGGGCTTGAAACATTGTCCCTGCGCATGGGTCGGCATGTAAAGAATGCAAAACGTGTGGCTGAATTTCTTGAAAGCCATCCAAACGTTAAGTGGGTTACCTATTCGGGTCTGCCGGGCCATCCCGATTTTGAAAAAGCGAAAAAATATTTACCAAAAGGCGCAGGCGCCATGTTGGGGTTTGGTGTGAAAGGCGGCAGGGAAGCGGGCGCGCGTTTCATCGACAGCCTGCAAATCTTTAGCCATGTTGCCAACCTCGGCGATGTGAAATCGCTTGCCATTCATCCCGCCAGCACCACTCACTCCCAGCTTTCAGAAGAGGAACAAATCGCAGCCGGCGTCAGCCCCGATTTCATCCGCCTGAGCGTTGGGCTGGAGGATATCGAAGATATTCTTTGGGATTTAGATCAGGCGTTGAACGCGTAAAAGCATGTCACTCTGAGCGATAGCGAAGAGTCTCTGAGATAATCGTAGTGACTGTCATCTGAATCTATCTCCTCACCCGTTGTGGAATCCGCTCTCCCGGATACTCGCCCGACGGTGAACCGTTGGGCTATCCATACAAAGCCCGTTAAAGCAGACTCGTGTCCTCCCTCCACAGCAATATTTTGCAAGACGAGCCAGTCAGACTGTGATACAACTTGCGCATGGCAAGGAAAGAATGTTCCCTGAACATCAGGGCATCTTCATAATTTCCATTTAGCGAATAACTTTACCTGCTTGTCGGCGCAACAAAGGCTCGGCAATGGCCTTCGCATCTATCTTGCTCGCGCCAAGAAACGCAACGAAGCGTACGAGCCCGCGAGCCAATGCCTCTGCAAATGCTTCATCTTTGCCGAGAACCTTGTCCTCCAACCACAAGCCCAGAATGATGAATGCATTCGTCGTCCGGTCAAGTTTGCTGTCAAAACGCGCGACGAGTCGGTCGCCCCACAGAATCGGCAATGTATAGTAACCAAACTTGCGCTGGTGCGCTGGCTTGTATACCTCCCACACATAATCAAAGCCGAATAATACCTTGGCACGCCCGCGTGCGCTGACGTGATCCAGGGGCGCAAGGAAGGCGACCTCTTCAGTCGTGGTCGTCTCCAGCGGAGTCCATGCCTTCGGGACGCGTCCCGCGTTTAAATCACGCAGCACCTTGACGTCACTGCCGAGCGCGTAATGAACCACTTTCCAGCCATCAACCTTCACTTCGACGATTTCGCCATCAGCCAGCATCGCCCCAAGCATCTTTTTGGCGGCCCGGTCTGGTTCCCCGCGGCCATGATATGAATCGCTCGTCCTTTTGATCAGCCCCAGACCACTGAAGCTGACTTCCTTTTTAACCAAAAAGCGATCCGTCTCTTCGTCACTGCTCTCGTAAATAAATTTCGCGGGGGCGACCCTTTCGGTCAGGTCATAGACGCGCTCGAAGCCTTCGCGATGATGCGTCATCACTTCGCCGGTGCGCCACAGATAATACAAAGCCAGTGCGCTATCTTTGCGGCCGCGATAACTCTGCGTTCGGGTACGCGTTGCCATTTCGAAGTCACGGTTGCTCACGGTGCCGCGTTCGCGCAGGATGGTCCGCATTTCGGCGATGGCATCCGCGTGCTCGCGAGCCATGCGGTGAATCCGCGAGTCGCCATAGCCGCCATCGCGCTCACGGCGCATCACCACACGCCAATACGGCAGTTCCTCCATTGGCCGGGCAGCCAGCCAGCCGCCCCAATCGAAGAACTTGCGCTGTTCGTATGTCACGCGTTCCCAAATCTCGGGCTTGTAATCGAGTACACGGCTGTGCAAAGCGATATCGTGACTGCGGGCAATGATTTGCAATGGATCCAATTGCAAATACTCCATCGCATGCATGGCTTGTTCTGTGCCTTTCAGTCCACGCCAATGCCGCCCGGGCCACAGGCCCTGTTTGCCGAGGATGAATCGTCGGGCTGATTCGATATCAATGGTTAGCATGAATTTTATTTACCGCCACCTGGTTATCCGTTCGGGAATCCGTTCATCGCCCAGGTCGTGACACAATTTCTTCAAACGTGGATAGGCGCCCTGCCACTTCAAGTCATTGAGATTCTCCTTCAACGGAACATCTCTGCGAAGCGTGGAAAGTTCCCTGAACAACAAGGCATCTTCATAATTCTGTTGAAGATTCTCAACAAGAGTCGTGGCGCGGCCCAAACCAAGCGGAAGTTCCTTTGGATCCTTCGGAATAGACTCGATGTGCCTGAACTTCGCCAACACTGTGGCAGTGGACTTCGCGCCCCAGCCTTGAATCCCTGGGTAGCCATCCGCTGAGTCGCCGACGAGCGCAAGATAATCGGGAATGGATTCAGGACTCACGCCGAACTTTTCGACTACGCCTTTTTCATCCAAAAGAATCTCGCGACGGCGATCCCAGCAGATGACTCGTTGACCTTCCACCATTTGCGTCAAATCTTTATCGACGGAACAAATGACAATCTGCTCAACGGACTTGTTCTTTTTAAATTGCGCAACTGCTGTGGCAATCGCATCGTCCGCTTCAAACTTGACCATGGACCACACCACCAAACCCAAAGCAGAGACCATCTTTTCCGCCAGCGGGAATTGCGCCATGAGGAGTGGGTCAACGCCTTCGCCAGTTTTGTATCCCGCATACACCTTGTTGCGAAACGACTCGATCACGTGGTCGAAGGCGACAGCAACATGCGCCACTTCGGGGTCGGATAACAACAACATCAGGCTTCGTGCCAGTCCCAGCGTGGCCCCCACCTCCATGCCGTCGGGAGCCTTCTTCGGCGGCGCGCCAAAGTGACTGCGGAATAGTTCGTATGTGCCGTCAACGAGGTGGATTTTCATGCAGACTCCTTGTTCATGTCACTCTCCCGAAGGGACACCGCTTCGGGACGGTGTGAACGGAGCGAAGAGTCACTACTACTACAGTAGAGATCCTTCGCTACCGCTCAGGATAATGGTCCTTATTTCATCTCAGGCTGATACCGCTGATACACAACACCCGTTGGAAGGACGGACGATTCGATCAGTTTCAGATTCACACGCTTCCCATCAGGAAACAATCGTTTGCCAATGCCCAGCGCAATCGGATATACATGCAGGGCAAATTCATCCACCAGATCGTTCTTTATCAGGTCATGTATCAGGACGCTGCTCCCGTCCATGATGATGTTCTTGCCAGGCTGGCTCTTCAGCTTGCGGATCTCCTCAATGACATTGCCGCTGATGATCGTTGAATCCCGCCAGGTATCTGCTGATTTCAACGTAGTGGAAACGACATACTTTTTGAAGCCATTGAACGGGTCCTCTGCAGGGTTAGGTTCGAAGGCCTCGCCATGGGTTTGCCAGGTCTTTCGACCGAGCAGCAAGGTATCGGCTTCGGCAAAGATCTGGCCGAAGTGGGCACCGATGTCATCATGCCAGTAGGGAAGCGTCCAGCCGCCGTGGGTAAAACCGCCATCTGTATCTTCGGTGGGACCGCCTGGCGCCTGAATGACACCATCCAAAGTAATGAACTCGTGAACAATAATTTTTCTCATGGTTTCTCCTGTAAACTCTTAACCTTTAAAGTTTTTTCCAGACGGTTGCATATTTCCTTTTATACTTCACATCCTCCTCCAATTCGATCAATTCCAATGCCTTCTCTTTGATCTCGCTGGAGGTGGTGGCCTCGTAGAGATTTCGTAAATCTACGATGATGTCATAACGAATCAACGTTCCGTTCTTTTCCTTGACGCATTCATGGTAACGTTTTTCAAGGCCCTTTACGACCATAATCTGCTGGTTCTTGCCTCCCAAACCCACCTTCCAAATAGATTGAAGACAATGCCGCGCGGTGACAAATTTTTCGTCTTTTGTAACGGCCAGCAGTTTCTCAAAATCCTTGAACATTCTGCCTTTGGGGTCACTCTTTGCGAGATTGGCAAGCAACTGCGCTGAGATGGCGCGGACGTGATTATCTTTATGCGTCAGGCCTTCGATCAATTCGTCCCACGCTTCATACGCCCAGCTAACAGGTTTCTCGGTGATGGACATCAACTCGCTGTAAGCTTTGTTCTGCAACTGACCATCCTCTGAGCGGATATTATCCAGGTGATCACGAATAGTCTCATCCATATTGCCGACTCCTGATTTGCGGAAGGATAATCCCTGTGCTTTGAGCACCTCACGGAGCGTCCCAAGCGCATTTTTGCCCATGCCGTGCAATTGCAAAAGCTCTGCTTCGGTAATTTTCGTCAACTGTTCAAGCTGGGTGATCCCTGCGCTTGCCAATGCGCGCTGCGCGGGCGCGGCCAGTTTTGGGAGGCTGCTGACTTTTTCCATAAAACTATTTCTTTTTGCCAGATGTGTTCAACGCAACTGCCGCCCGGACCAGCGCCTTCAAAGCGGCCTCGTCCACAGGGCTGCCTTCAACAAAGTCAATGGCACGTGTGGCTTTGGCCTCCAAGCCTGCATTAAATAATCCTTTCGGGTCGGGCAAGGATGCGCCTTTGAAAAAATTGAGCTTTACATGATCCTTGAAAACTCCGCCCGCCACAACATTCCCCTTGTAAACCCAGACCGGGGTGTCCCATTTCCATTCCTCGGCAAGTTCGGGAGCAGCCTCCAGGATCAATGTACGCAATCGAGCCAGCAGAATGCCGCGCCAGTCGGTCATTTCATTGATGTAATTATCAATTTGCTGGGATGCTGTCAATTCGTCCTTTGAAGTCGTTTTTTTCATGCCAATTCTCCTTTAGGCATAATATTTTTATCCTTCATATACCGATCTGAAAGCAAGCGGTAGTACTTTGTCTTCATTGCGATCAAGGTAACGATCAAGCCAATGATACCTGTCAACGTGAAGACGAGCGCGATGCCACGGTCCGCGCCGGTGCCGAACCAGCCACCGATCAACTCAACGCCAAGGCCGGTGGTCATGAACGGGATGAAGAAAAGCTCGGTAATGGGACCAATCATAAACGTAGTCAGAGGCGAGGCGGACATCTCCACGCTTTGGGCAAAGCCGAAGACTCGTCCCTGCCTTTCGAGTGGGACAACTTTCTGGATGATGGTATGCTCCGCCGCTTCGATGAATGGAACCACGCTGATGTAGATAAACATCCCAACGCAAAGCAAGATGATGGACGGCTGGATGGTGAATACGCTGGAGATGATCCAGATGACGATGTTGGCGGCGAACATCGCAAACAGGGGATTTTTACCAAGCCCCCATTTGGCAATGGAGAGTCCGCCGACGATGAATCCGCAACTGAGAATGGCCCACAGCACGCCCCATACCTGAACCGAGACCAGCGACAGGCCGTAGGCATCCATCAAGCCCATGAAGACACCGCCCAAAAAGTTGTTGAAGGTGCTGAAGAAAATCAGGGCGATCAAACCAGGGATGGCGACCACAACGGCGAACGTGCCACGCAAATCCACTTTGGGAGGTTGACCTTCGAGATGGACGATTTCTTTCTCTGGAATTTCCGTGAAGAAAAGATGCGCGATTGAAATCGCCATCACGACCATGGCAAGGATCAAAACCAGATACATACCCGAATGAGCGACGAGGAATCCGCTGATGGCGGAGGTGATGAGGAAGATGATGCCAGTCGTTGTGCCGACGAGTCCGTTCGCCTTGTCACGCGAGTCTTCGGGAATCAGAATCGTGACCAGCGTAGGCAAGGCAATGCCGCGGAGGTTGCCCGCAATGACTCCCATGAGAAGAAGCGGCACGAAAAACCAAAGGGTGGTGCTGGCGGGGTTCTTCCAGGTTTCGGCTGGGACAGTCAAATAGATCAGAAAGCCAATCGAGTAGATGATCAACGAGATGAAGCCCGAAAGGATCATGACATTCTTTTTCTTGTTGTGGTCAACGAGACTGCCGAACCAGATGCCAGAGACTGCCACAGCCACCAGATAGATCCCCGAAACGATGGAGGTGGCTGTGACCGAATGCGTTTCAAGAAAGATAAAGAATATCAGCGCAAACCAGACGGTCATGTTGGTGACGTTGGCAAGTAATGTGTTGCCGAGAATTTGATAGAAGGTTTTCATGTTTCACTACCTGTAAAAGAGATACAAAACCCTAGAACATCCCATATTGATTTGGGGATTCTCGCGGCACAGGTTGTCCAAGATCCCAAATTTCCACGATACGTCCCTTCTCAAAACGGAAAATGTGGACAACCGCCGCACCGGGTTCACCAGCTTTTTGCTGGATGTGAGAATGAGTGACTACAAATTCACCTTCCACGATCACCCGCTTCACTTCCAGGACTTTGTTTGGATTCTGCTTTGCGTTTTCTTTCATCCCCGCCTGAAGCGACTTCGCCGATCCCTCAAAAAACGGGTTGTGATGCCGAAATCCTTCGCCAATGAATTTTGAATAAGCCTCATCCACCTTCCCACTTGAAGCCAGCTCGAGAAAGGAAACGGCCGCATTCTTATTGCTGTCTGTCATAATATTTTTTCCTTGATAACGGATATCTTCTTCCGCTACGGCATCGGCGTGACCAATTGAAAGTAGTTGCCATCCGGGTCAGCCAGCGTCGCGATCCATCCGCCTCCCATTTCATACGGCTCGCGGATGACAGTCGCGCCGAGCGCCTCGATCCGCTCGAATTCTTCCTTGACCTGGGTCGTCTCGAAATTCAGCATGACCCGTCCGGGGTCCTTGGTTTTGCCGCCCATTTCGGAATGCTCCAGAATGGAAAAGTAGTATCCACTTCCCACCTGCCAGCCAAAGAATCCATTCTGGTCGTCGGTCATGTCTGCCGGTTTGCCAAACATCTTTTCGTAGAAGGCCGCCAGCGCCTTCGTTTGTTTCGTTCCGATCATGATGGAATTCAGGTTCAACATTTCACACATCCTTTCCACATGGAAATCCAATAAATACCGTGCCAATTCCTATCAACTTCCAGTTGTGATTGCGCCCGCGCGCTCATAATTCACAACAATGACGCCACTCGAGCCGACTATGCTTTCCGTCACCTTGAACGCTGCCGGGATCGTGCCATCGGCAAACAATCGTTTTCCACCACCCAACGTGATCGGATAGATCATCAGCCAGAACACATCAACCAAATCATGCTTGATCAACGTCTGAAGGAGGTGACCACTTCCCCAAACGTTTAAATCCGGTCCTGGCTGTTCCTTGATTTTGGCGACCTTTTCCACAATATCTCCGCCTAAAAACACGGATGGTTGCCATTTGCTGGAAGTCCGGGTATTCGAGGCAACGTATTTGGTCGCCGTGTTGACGCCCGGCCATTCGTCCGCATGTTGCGGCCAGAACGGTTCCCAAATGTCAAAGGTTTTGCGCCCTAATAACAGGTCGAACGGCGAGTTCATCTGCTTTCTCAGGGCCGTTCCAAGGATCTCGTCGGAATAGGGCGCAATCCACCCGCCATACGCGAAACCGCTGCTGGTATCCTCGCCTGGCCCGCCTGGGGCTTGTATGACGCCATCTATGGAGATATGTTCAAGCACAATCACTTTTCTCATGGCTAAGTTCCTCCAACATCGGAATTACTAGCGCCTCGTTCCAAGCAGGTAAACGACATCTCATCATGATGTCTACGCTAGTCTCGTGCCGATGATCCATCATACCAATCCAACACTCGCAAGGCGCGGAGTGTATTCCACCGACTCGGCTGACCCTCGGTCACGCCCGGCTCGGCGACCACTTCGTTGGAATGGACGATGCCCAGCGTCCAACGGCCGGAGGCGTCGCGCTTCGAAGCGAGGATTTCGATTGCTTCTTTCATACGCGGATCCGGCTTGACACCCGCAGCGCGCAGATAGTCCAGTCCACGCAGAATATCGTAGCGCCATCCGGCTGGGTAGGAGAACTGAGTCCAGACCGGACCATCCTTTCGATCATGCTCAATGACTTCACCGGTCGACAGCCTTTTGAAGAGACGGCGTTCAAGCAGGTATTCCTGGCCGCGTTCGCGGGCAGCCTTCACCGCGGACGAGCCGCCTGTTGCGCGCTCGAATTCCAGTAGGCCTTCGAGCACGTCAATGGTGGTGTGGAAGGAGCCGCGGGTAGAGCCTTGTTCCTGGTCGCAGTTCCATCCGCCGTCCGCCATCTGCTCGCCAAGCAGCCGCTCGACCACGGGCTGCACGTCTTCGCCAAAGTACGCACCGATGGTGACTACACGGCCGTTCATGCAGGGTTCCACCTCGCCTTCAAAGAAGGGCTTATGCCACCAGCTGATGTCCTCGTCTTTTGGCAGTTCGTCTTGTCTAATGTTCATCAGCCATTGCACATTATTACGCACGCGTGCCACGGCGTGCCTGGCCTGCTCGCTGGATGGATCCAGCCCCATGTCATGCAACAACAGCAATGTGCGCAATGTGGAATATTCGGGAAGGCGCGGCTCTCCAGGCCAGGTGCCATCTTCGGCCTGGGCTGCGAGAAGGGTTGCGCCCCAGCCTTCTGTGGACACCCGGGCACGCTCCGCCGCGATCTCGTCTGCGGAGGCGTGCTGCAAGTCGCGCATCGCCTGCCAGCGGATCGAAGGGTCAGAATCAAGCAGCCACTTTGTGACCGGTTTGCCTGGCTTGATTGAATTGGTTGTCATCTGTTGGTTCTCCTTCTGTTGTATAACAACGCTGCTCAAGCAAAGTCGTCGCTACACTGATGGTCGGTTTCACTTACGCCAGAGGGATATTTTGATTGAGACGGAAGAGGTTATCGGGGTCGTAGCGGGATTTGATCTCCTGCAACCGCTTCCATGTGGAGCCGGGGTATGCAGCGCGGACTTGCTTCTTATCTACTTCGCCAAGGAAATTGACGTATGCGCCCTTGTCGCTTTGGCGTAATTTCGCTTCGTATTGGGAAACCCAGTTCTCGTGATGATCTTTATCTTCGGGCTTATCATACAACGCGGCAAGGTTCGCCATGATCTTGGATTGACGATGTGCGAAGGCTGTCGCATCGTCAGGGACACGGGCGTAGGCTCCACCCAAGACGCGCAGTTGAGTGACTGCCATCAAAGCGGTGGAGGATTTGAGGCGGTCGAGGATGAATTCAGCAACGGAACGGTCCACGCGGTCAAGGAACATGGTGCGTCCTGCCGCGACGGGATGATAGCTTTCCTCTGCGGGGGGGAACATTTCGGAGTATGCCATGGGGCGCAGCATGTCCGCATAGGGTGTGGCAATAGCGCGGAACTTGGACATGACCTGCTCGCCCAGCTCAACATCGCCAGCGTAGACCATCATCGCCATCATAATCATCTTGCCGTGCACATCTTCTGAAAGGAAAGGCATGGGGGGCGCGGGCATAATGTTCAGGATGGTGGAAAGTTCATCGGGAGCAGAATCAGCTTCGGCGATGAAAGAGGCGATGGTGTCCGGCGTTGCTGGCAGGAAGAGCATCCCGCCGTAGACTTTATCCAGTTTATGCAATTGGAATTTGAAACGTGTTGCCACACCAAAGTTGCCACCGCCACCGCGAATCGCCCAGAAGAGATCGGCGTGTGATTTATCATCCACATACAGGAGTTGACCATCAGCAGTGACCACTTCAGCGGCGAGCAGATTATCAATGGTGAGCCCGTGTTTGCGCACAAGATAACCAACGCCGCCACCGAGTGTGATGCCGCCAAGACCAACCGAGCCAGTATCACCAAAGCCAGTGACGAAGCCATGCGCGCCAACTGCGGTTGTATATTCGCCCGCGGTCATTCCGGTTTCAACCCAGGCGGTTCCTTCTTCATGATTGATCTCCAATTTTTTCATCGCAGAGAGGTCGAGCACGATGCCGCCTTCGCTGCTGCTGTGACCCGCGCCGCTGTGACCGCCGCTGCGAATGGCAAGTTCAAAGTTATGTTCACGCGCCAAAGAGACAAGGCGCGAAACATCCCCCGCGTCTGCCACACGGACGATGGCGGCAGGGTGGCGGTCCACGCCACCATAAAAGACGGTTCGCGCATTTTCATAGCGCGGGTCTTCCGGGGCGATGACTTTGCCGTTGAAGAGCGCTCGCAATTCTGATACAGATGGGGGAACTATTTTTTGTGAAATTTTTGTTGTCATTTTAAAGTCTCCAAATTCTCAACATTACTAAAAATATTATGTCATCCTGAGGGAGCGTTCTTCGCGACCGAAGGATCTCTTATCGTGGCGTAGAGATCCTTCGCTGTCGCTCAGGATGACATTTTTGAGATGGCTCTAGTTTTTTAAATACGCACTGGTAAGTGATTGTTTTGCCTTCAATAACTCCTTGGGTGTACCTTCGAACATGATCTGCCCGCCTTTACTGCCGCCTTCGGGACCCATGTCGATGATCCAATCAGCGTTCTTGATGACGTGTAGGTTATGTTCGATAACAACAACCGTGTTGCCGGTATCAACGAGGCGATTGATCACTTCCATCAGATGACCAATATCCGACATGTGCAAACCAGTGGTCGGCTCATCCATAATGTAGATGCTGCCCTTTTTGTGCAGTTCGCTGGCGAGTTTGATGCGCTGACATTCTCCGCCCGAAAGCGTGCTCAACGGCTGACCGAGTCCGAGATAATCCAAGCCCACATCGCTCATGGCTTGTAATTTTTTGACAACTTCTTTCAGCTCGAAATATTCGAGTGCCTGCCCAACGTTCATCGCCAGCACATCGCTGATGGATTTGCCGTTCAGTTTGTATGCCAGCACTTCATCTTTGAAGCGTTTGCCGCCACAAATTTCACAGGGCGTCTTGGCTTCGTTGAGGAACGCCAGATCGGTGTAGATCACACCGAGTCCCTGACAGTTTTCGCATGCGCCTTTCGAATTGAAACTGAACAGCGAAGCCTGCACTTTGTTCGCCGATGCAACAGCCTTGCGGACGTCATCCATGATGCCCGTGTAGGTGGCGGGATTGGAACGGCTCGACACGCCAACCGCAGACTGATCAATCACGATTGAGTCAGGATGCTGCTGTTGGAAAACATCGTTGATGAGCGAACTCTTGCCAGAACCCGCCACACCCGTGACTACGGTCAACACACCTGTTGGGATGTTCACGCTGACGTTCTTCAGGTTGTTAACTTTCGCACTCTTGATCGGCAGTTTGCCCGTAGGCGCGCGGAACGAA
>JACPVB010000254.1 GCA_016191985.1 Chloroflexota bacterium
CGATAAAAGGCTCATACTGCTGGCGGATATCATCCGCCTGATCGGAGGAAACGGTCATGGAATCAGCGAGTTTCAACGCTTCCAGGTATTCCAGTGCGGCATCGCGGAAGTTGGATTTTTTGAGGAGCATTTGTCCCAACAACAGGCGTGTGCCGAGGGCGTAATCGTGATGTTTGACGGCGTTTTGTAAAAAGCGCTGCGCGCTTTCGTACCGCTCGCCTTTGAAGCGCAGTAAACCGAGGTTGAAATACAAGGCGGGGTGTTTGAAGTTCGCATCCAACGCGGCCTCCATTTCCTCGGCGGCTTGTGATTCCCTGCCTTTGCTTTGCGAGTCAATGGCCTGGCCGAGGTGGAGTACAACCTTGGTCTGTTCGGCCTGCTGCATAGAGATTCCGCCCGTGCCTTTCATGATGGCGGAAAGTCCGCGGCGTTCCTGGGCGGCGGGGCTTTCATCGGAGAATTCGAAGAGTAACTCTGCCAGTTGGGTCAATGCTTTTTGGCGGGCTTCCGTGATCGGGTCCAGACCGGAGGCGGCTTTTTGTGGTTCCTGCAATTGCTTCACCTGCGACATGCGGATCGGTCCCGTGCCGCCTTTGCCGCGAATCGGTTTGGGGAGCAGTTGTCCCGTTTTGAGCAATGTCTGCGCTTGTTTTACTTCCTGGCTGTTTGGAGAAATGGATTGGGCCTTATCCACCATCTCTTTTGATTTTTCGGCGTTACCCGCGCGTTGGATGATGCTGGCGAGGGCGAGATATTCCGTCACGGACTGCTGGGCATGGCCGAGTTTTTCATGCACCTGCGCAAGGCGTGAACGTGCAATGGCATGTTCTGGATTTAAATTTGTAACACGCACCCAGTTCTCAAGCGCTTTTTCGGTATCGCGCTGTTTCAAAAAGAGATCGCCCGCGCGTAGGGCAGCATCCATTGCGTTTTTTAAATTGCCGAGCCGTTCAGAGAGCTGCGCCACTTTTTCCATGGGCACCGGGTCGTCGGGCGAGAGCTTCGCCACATTCATGTAAAGCTGCAAAGCCTCTTCAATGTGACCGGATTGATAAAGAGAGAGGGCAAGGCTGCTGAGCGCTTTTGGGTTGTCGGGGATTTCCTGCAAGGCGCGGCGATATGCGCTGACGGCCTTGTCCCATTCCTGGTCCCAGGCGGCGGAGTGGCCTTCGTTCATTGCTTTTTGGAAAATGTCATCTCGTCCGGGCATGGTTGATTTCTACTTTCGCATGTGCGAGGATTTTTAATTGGATACGGAATTATAACCTTGTCCAAGCGGGACTCAAAAGGCTTTTGAGATTGGTTGAAAACTCAATTTTAAATAAGGTTTTGTAGGGACACAGCGAAACGATTTGTGGTCAAAATTATGAATCGACTCGCTGTGTCCCTATGTTTCAGGCACTTGGGCTTTACTTTATTACCGACATCTCGCCCCAATTCGCGCCCGCTCTTGCTTCTGTTTCGAGAGGGATGCTCATCGGGTAGGCATTTGCCATCGTTTCCTGAACGACCTGCGCGGTCTTGTGCATTTCACTTTTTGGACATTCCAGCACGAGTTCATCGTGCACTTGCAAAAGCATTTTGCCTTTCAACCCTGCATCCTTCAACGCGGACGGAATTTTCAGCATGGCGATTTTCATAATGTCCGACAGTGCCCTGGATGGGCGCGTTGATGGCTTCACGCTCTTCGCGGTTTTTCATCTGCACATTGACCTTGCCCTGCAACGCGGGGAAGTAACGTTTGCGTCCGAGTAATGTTTCCACGTAGCCGATCTCGGCGGCCTGCCTTCTCATGCCATCGAGATATTTTTTTACACCGGGGAATTTCCGAAAATAAGCTTTCACGAAATCTTCTGCTTCGGCTAGGGTCAACTCGGTGGAGCGGGTGAGGCCAAAGGCCGACATGCCGTAGATCAAGCCAAAGTTGATGGCCTTCGCATGGCGGCGCATATCTTTTGTGACCTTATCCAATTCAATATCGTAAATCGCGGCGGCGGTTGTGGCATGGATGTCCTCTCCCGCGCGGAAGGCCGCGATCATGGCTTCGTCCTTTGCCATGTGCGCGACGATGCGTAATTCAATCTGTGAATAATCCACGGAAAGTAAAACGTTGCCTTTGTCGGCAATGAAGCCATTGCGCACGCGGCGGCCCGTCTCGCCGCGGATGGGGATGTTTTGCAAATTTGGGTTGTTCGAGGAAAGGCGTCCCGTCACTGCGCCAATCTGGCTGTAGGAGGTGTGGACTCGGCCAGTGTTTTCGTCCACGGCGGCGGGGAGCGCATCCACATACGTGGATTTGAGTTTGGATAATTCGCGCTGTTCCAGAATCCATTCGAGGATGGGATGTTTATCTCGCAATGCTTCCAGCACGTCTGCCGAGGTGGAGTAAAAGCCTGTCGCTGTTTTGCGGCCTTTGTCGGGTGGTTCGAGGCGCAGGTGGTTGAATAGCACATCCGAGAGTTGCTGCGGCGAGTTGATGTTAAACGTCTTGCCGGCGTGCCCGTAAATTTCCTTTTCGATTTCAGCGAGGCGCTTTTCCAATTGCTTCGACATTTCCGCGAAGAATTTGATATCAATCAACGCGCCTGTCATTTCCATGTCTGCCAGCACGGGGGTGAGCGGCATGTCAATTTCATCGAGCAGCTTTGTGCCGTTTACCCGCTTCAATTCTTTTTCCATGATCGGCATCAAGCGGAACGTATTCTCGGCATCGGCGGCGGCGTAATTCGCAGCGGTCTCAATCGCAACATCCGCCATGCTGATCTGCTTTTTGCCTTTGCCGATCAGCTCTTCGATGTGAGTCATCTCTTCGCCAAGGCGGAACGATGCGAGATTTTTCAAGCCCAGGTTGCGCGACGACGGGTCCACGATGAATTCGGCCAGCATCGTGTCGAAGGTTAGGGGCGAGACGATCAGCCCATACTTTGCGAGCACGATGTAATCATATTTTGCGTTGTGCGCCACCTTGCCGATCTTCGCATTCGTCATGGACGGGGTCAGCGCTTCGATCACTTTTTTCAAATCAAGATTATTGCCAGCGGAATGACCGACGGGAAGGTAATATCCCTGCCCTTCCTTGACTGACAGCGAAATGCCGACGATCTCCGCCCTCATTTCCTCGGTGGAGGTTGTTTCCGTATCAAAGGCAATGACCTTTGCTTTGGCGAGTTCCTTTTTCAACGCCTCGAGTTTCACATCCGAATCCACAACGATGACTTCGATGGTCGAAGGCTTGGAAATGGTGACAACCTGCGGCTCGTTTTGGAACATGGAAATTTGTTCGCCCGCCTTGCCTTTCTTCGGTTTGGCAACGATTTCCATCGCAGGCGCATTTCCACTGATGACTGGAATTTTTGTCAGCAGGGTTTTGAATTCCATCTCCTTGAAGAAGGTTTCGAGTTTGGCCGGGTCAAATGGTCTGACGGCGGCATGTTCCAGGTCAAGGTTGATTTTGAGGTTGACTTCGATGCGTGCAAGGTCGCGGCTCATGTAAGCCGCTTCCTTGTTCGTTTCAAATTTCCCTTTCCAGCGGTTTTCAACCTGATCCAAATTTGCATAAATGGCATCGAGCGTGCCAAATTTTTCGAGCAGCGAAATGGCGGTCTTTTCACCCACGCCTTTAATCCCTGGAATATTATCAGAGGTATCGCCGACGATGGCTTTGTAATCCACTACTTGATTTGCGCGTACACCCAGTTTTTTAATCACATCCGCATCGGTGACGTAGGTCTGGTCATCGCCTGCGAGATAAACCGCCGTGCGCTCATTGACTAACTGAAGCAGGTCTCTGTCGCCTGTGATGATTTTTACGCCCAGGCCTTGTTCGCCCGCTATTTTGGCAACGCTGCCAAGGACATCGTCCGCTTCGTAGCCTTCCATTTCGAGGCGCGGAATGTTGAAGGCATCCACCATCTCGCGGATGCGGCTAATTTGCGGACGCAGGTCATCGGGCATTTTTTCGCGCGTGCCTTTGTATTCGGGGAAGATGGTATCGCGGAAGGTTTTGCCCACGTCAAAAGCCACCGCAAGATATTCGGGCTTTTCCGACTCCAGCACGCGGACCAATTCGCGCGCAAAGCCATATACTCCTGCTGTCGGTTCGCCTTTGGAGGTCTGCCAGCGTGAGCTTCCACCGCCGCCCGCGGTGAGGG
The DNA here is from genome assembly GCA_016191985.1 of Chloroflexota bacterium. GTDB lineage: Bacteria > Chloroflexota > Anaerolineae > Anaerolineales > Villigracilaceae > Villigracilis. The sequence continues at coordinate 4,152 of JACPVB010000254.1, forward strand.
CAAAATACATGCGGTAGGCAAGAGCGTGTCCATCAATTAGATAAAGTGTAGGGGGCATAAGAATCCACAAAGATTTTGAAAGTTTGATTTGTATTACAGCGCAAGGCTGCTCCCTGCGCCGTCCCTGGCGCAGGATTTTCCTGGCAAACGCCGCCGCACACAGGGTGCTCCGCAAGGGACGGCGGCTTTGAGCCTGACTTTGCGCTGTAATGTTTGATGTTCCAAACTTTGGAAATATCGTAAAGACTTCCGAAGTCTGGTTACTTGAATTCAAGTTACTTAAACAAGAAGCGCAGAGTTATTATACTCTGCGCTTAATTTTAGTGACGTCCACGCGGTGGAGGCGGAGCGGCTTCCTGTCCCTGGCGCTGACGGGTCTGGCGGATGTAGTCCCTCACCAGTTGCGGCGGGTGGGGCTGTGTGCCGCCCATGATGAGATACCCGGGCGCCCAGAAATCGCCGGATGGATTTTCCTTCTTCATTCGATTGAACTCGTTAAAAATCTTTTCTGAAGTCTGCTGGCGCATGATGCGCATGAGATATCCGGGCGAGGTGTTCGGCTGAACATTTACGACCCATTGCAAATACTCGGGGCGCACCGCCAGATATTCCAAGCGCCAGCCAAAGGCGATGCAAATATTTGGCAGCCAATTTCCGAGGTGGTCTGCCAGGTCGCCTGTGATGTAGTGGGATGAGAATCTTGGGACGAGCAGGCAGGCATAGGTGAGATGATATAAGCCAGCTGTGGTGGGTTCCACCACTAGTTTTCGCGCCGCCTCGGTGGACGGGCTTTCGCGAGTGACATCCGCTTCGCCGGCGGGTTTGGAGACCGGAGTCTCCGGCCGCTGCTGTGGGCGGGACGGGGCTGTCACTTCCACTTCATCGAAAGCAGTTTGCGATTCAGCGTTCATTTGCGGACTTTGAGCCTGATCGGTCATCGTCAAACGGCCCAACTGGACGGAGGGAGATGCCTCACGGTTGAAAACCGATGCGTTTGAAAGCGGTTCAGAGACGCGCGTCTGGTTGGGATCGAATTTTTCTTTTGGGCGGGGCATGCCAAAGTCACGAGCCGAGCGAGTAGAGGCCGGTGCGGGGTTTGGCGTGGGGATGTCGGTGAGAATGTTTGAGATGGGGGCAATATCCAACCCATCGCTCTCTTCCAGGTCTTCGGGAAAATCATTGACCTGTTTCGGCGCAGATTTGGCGGGCTTTTGTGATTCAGGCCTGTCGTTGCCAAAATCATTAACAAGCTGGCTCGCCTGTGCGCGGATGGTGCTAAATGGAGTTTCCGCATCAAAGACAAATGCAAGCACGGTTTCGGCGGTGAGGCGCGTGGCGTACAACATGTGTTCGGCTTTGGTGCTTTCAAGGCGGATGAACCGCAGGAGGTCGGAACCTTTTTGTCCATCCCAATTGCGAGTGACGGTTTGAGCTACTTCCTTCGCGGCATTTTGTGAAAGGCCGCCCGCGTATGCCCAAAGATCATTTTTAAGTGTAATCAATGCGGCCTGGGCGGATGATTCCAAGGTAAGGCGGGTGAGATGTTGCGCGGCTTTGGTTTGGTCACTAAGCCAGGGGAGGGGGGCAGTGGTACTCGTTTGTGGGGTGGGTGCAACAGGTTGAGGTTGACTGATTGCGGTCATAAATTCTGACATCCTGAATGGCTTGCGGACGAGTATCCACGGGCGTAAACCATCAAAAGCGGGCGGGATAACATTTTCATCACAGAGAATAATGAGGTTAAGTCTGGGACGGATGGTGCGTAACGCATTGCCGATCTCCAACACCCATTCATCGCCGAGCGCAAAATCCAGCATGGCGAGGGGCGCACCGACTTCATTTGCTCGTACAATCGCGGAAGCCTTGTTGTTGACAATATGGCTTCGGTAGAGCTTGGTTTCATCCAGCGAGCGGCGAATTGACTCTCCGAGGCTGGCTGATGGGGTTACGATCAGAATATCGGCGGGCATTTGTATGAAGTTTATCACTTAGTAAGGGCGGAATCAAGGACGCCAGGGACTATTGGGGGGCATCGTAATCTGCCTGTAAGTCTTTGATGCCCAACAGGGCCATTAAAACTTCGGGTGGAATGGCCGTTTCGGGCAGGTCTGTTTTGTATAGCTGCTCATTTTCGGCGCGTTCCCGCAGGTTTTTCCATAAAATTTCACGCTCCTGGTTTTGCACCACCAGGTCGTTTAATAATTTGGCGTTCAGCAGGTAATCACCTGTGGAATACAGAAAGGTCAGCCGTTTCCACTTTTCAGCTCGAATCGGTTCTTTTAATTTCTCCAACCCGCCAAGCTGAATTTTGTAATATTCCTCCCTGGCGCGTGGATGATCCGCTTCGTCTTTGAGCAATTCACCGCGCGTTGTGAGTTCATGTCCATGGACCTGGGCGATGAATTCAATTTGTCCGCCGCGCTCGCCGAATGCCGAGGGCTGGTAAAAAGCCAGATAGTCCACGGCAACAACTTTCGGCGCGGTGCGAAGCGGGATGCGGTACCATCCCAAAAGCCGCGCAATTTCCAGATCACGCGGGGTGGGCAGCAAGCAGACCAGAATCAAATCCGTTGATTTCAACATGTTTTAATTATAATGTCTGATATGAAACTTATTCCCGTTTTTTTGACTCTTTTCCTGCTGGCTGCATGTGGAGGAAACGCTGCGCTTCCTTCCCCGACCGAGCCTGATCCTACTCAAATGGCATCACCTACGCCTGAACCTTCTCCTGCTCAACCAACACTCACGCTGGAGCCGACCCCTGATTTCTCGATCATCGGCTACTTCCCTGACTACCGCGAGTTGAATGCCGAGTGGGCGAAGAGCCTCACAGATATTATTTATTTTTCCGCCGAATCTCGCGCCGACGGCACACTGGATGCGAGCCGCCTTACGGAGGAGAACTGGCAGGTTTTACAGCAGATGAAAACGGAACACGCAATACGTATTCATCTTTCCATCGGCGGCTGGGAGCGCGGTGATGATTTCGCGGCAGTCACCGCTGACCCTCTAACACGGCGCCTTTTCATTGCCAACCTGCTCGATTATCTGCTGGCCCACAATCTCGATGGCGTGGACTTTGATTGGGAATTCCCGCAGAACGACGAAGAGTTTGCCAATTACATTTCCCTGCTCACTGAAACCAGGTTGTTTCTTTCAGAACATGATTTGCTCGTCAGTGTGGCGCTGCCCGCCGAAGAAAGTTTTCCGCTGGCTGAGTTCGCAGTAGTGGACCGTATTCATATCATGTCCTATGATGATACGGAGAGACACTCCACTTACGAACACGCTGTAGATGATTTTCAAGTGTTTGTAGATGCGGGTATTCCGCCTGAAAAACTAGTGCTGGGTATGCCATTCTATGGACGGGGTATCAATGAATTTAATCGCTCTCTACCCTATGCTGAAATTGTCAGCCAGTATCAACCTGCATCCGATGTGGACGAGGTTGATGGGCTGTATTTCAACGGCATCACGACCATTCAGAAAAAGACTTGTTTTGCAAAAAGCCAGGGCGCAGGCGGAGTCATGTTCTGGGAATTGGGACAGGATACGACGGATGAGTCATCCCTGTTGCAGGCGATTTATGATGCCGTGATGGGGGGATGTTAAATAAAAAGGGACTGTCACCTCCAAGGTGACAGTCCCTTCGGTATTTATGCAATTCCGAATTGAAGGGGAGTGCGGATTAGCCCGCACTCCCCTTCTTTATTTTCGTGAGATCAAGGCACAGGATGGGCCGTGGTGGGCTATGGCCAGATCCTCATGAAGTTGGACAGGCTGGTTTGGTATTCAAAGACACCGACGGCTGGGGTGGCGGCACAATCTCCGGTGGTTGTGCAAGTCAGGGTTCCAGTCAAGCCGGAGACACCGCTTATGGCGTAGAGTGCGTTCCGCAGGGCTGTGCGGCCAATCAGCAGGTGACCATTGGGTTGAGGAACGGCAGAATTTACAATCGCCAGCTTGATAACTGTGAACGCATCATAACCATACGCCGAGTAGGCTGCATCATTTGGAGCAACGCCGAATTTTGCCGTGTAGGCCGGGACGAAGTTACTGGCATAGGCCGCGCTGAATTGTTGAGGATCATTTCCTGTGGCCTTAAAGCCGTCCGCATCCGCTCCTGCGGCTGTTCCAATTTCTGTTGTGTACAACGCATCCGAACCCATCATGGGGGCGGTCTCCAGTCCGGTTGTAGCCCGCGCCTGAACCATGAGATACCCTCCCTCAGGTAGGAAGACTGGCATGTAGATCACATCCGGCGGAGTGGCGGCAATGATGCCTAGAACGCCGCTCATGTCCGTATCGCCTGGGGTGATGACCTGACGGGTGATGACAGTCCCTCCCAAAGCAACGAATTTATCGTTGAAAGCCTGTTCGAGTTCAACGGAGTAGTTCGTGCCGTCATTGATCGTGGCGGCGGTGGAGGCATTAAGTCCAGCAGCGTCAAAAGCATATTCGGCTGCCTTCGAACCTTGCAGCTTGTCGCTGTAGGAGACGCGCAGATAGCCTGGGTAATTGTTTGGGTTGCCAGGCTCGGTCAGGGACGGGTTCGTGTTCGATGGCGAGACCATCGAGAATCCGCTTGCAGACAGGCTGGACATAATTGTTATGGCTTCTCCCGAACAAGTGGTTCCGACGATTGCCAAAATGCTGGCATCCTTTCTCATTTTTGTGCTGTCTGCCAATGCAACAGCGTTGTCGCAATTATCCCTAGCCACACCATCGAATTTGATGGGATGGTTCAGAATCTTGTTGTTAGAGTCATCTATGGCGATGAGTGCGCCGTTTTGGGCCTCCAGCCAGGGGAGGTTCAATAGATATGCAATATGGATTGGGTCACCCTGGCGGATGATAACGCAGCCAAACGGATCGGTGCAGGAGTTATGGGTGATGGTGATGGCTTCGTAGTCGAGCTTGGCATCTCCGCCTGCGTTGTTAGAAACCAGCCTCAGGCGAAGTTGACGTGTCAAATTATTGATGTACTGTGTGGGGTTGACCGCCACGTTGAATTGTAGTGCCTTCCAAACATTGGCTGTCGCTCCTGCATTGTCGCCAACCTTCACCCACGTATTTTTTACCCAGTCAAACAGATACCACGACCAAACCTGGGTTGCTTTGGCCGGGCCTTTGTAGTTGATTTTGACCTTGATATTGGTCACTGTGCCAGCGGAGACTGTCGCTGGGATCTGGTAGGTGCGATATCCCTGATAAACCACTGATGGGGTTTTGAAAAGCACATACTTCAGTGGGTTATCCGCAGTGCCGGTTTGATCCTTGACGTGTAGGCGTGTCACTGCACCGGTAGTGGAACCTTTGGTTGACACAATGGATATTGGTTTCAGTATTTTTGCTGCAACGGACTCCTCCCCAATGGCTGATACGCTTCTGGTTGGCCCCACCAGGAGCAGAAGCAGACATAAGACCACCCCAATCGTGATGAAATTTTTGGCTCGAGTGAACATTTGATTCTCCTTTTTATTTGGCGAAATTTGCCCATCCAAATAAAATTGTAGGAAGAATCAAACTGTGTTTATAGTGTCGAATGTCATAAGGCGCGGCGCCCCTTTAAAAATGGGCAGCCACCTCAAAAAAAGTGGCTGCCTTTTTGGCTACATCAGCCCAACTTCCTTATTGAACTCAACGATCAATTCATCAATTTCATCAGCCTGTTTTTGGACACTGGTCCAGTAATCGGGCTGGTACCATTGGGCTTGAATCTCTTCGTAGGTTTTGCCCTGCTGTTCCACCCAGGTGTAGTATTTCAAATTGTGCACACGGCGTCGGTCTGGGTAACGGAGCTCGAGCATATTGTCGGTGGATTGACCATGCAGGTAGCGGGCGAAATCGGCGGCGGCGTCACGTTCGCTGTATTCACCGAATTCCTGGTGCATTTCATGCAGGCGCGAGCGATATAGTTCCATCGAGTCGGTCAGGACGGTGATCATGATATCGTTCTCGTCCATCTCGTAGTATTTGGCGGCTTTGATACAGGATAGAACGTTGGAGATGCCTGAAAAACCGAGCAAGTCAAGATTGGAGATTAGAGATTCAGGAACGCCTTTTTCGGCAAGA
>JACPVB010000256.1 GCA_016191985.1 Chloroflexota bacterium
AGGATTGGCATATCCGCCATGTAGTAAGCATGTTGGTAGGCGGTCAGCGCTCCGCCTTCGCCCGCGATGGGTTCGATCAATTCGTTCCCGTTTGTATCCAACCCGTTGAGGATTTGATTGGCAAGCGTTACAGCAGTGCGGACATCCGCTTCGATGTTTGCGCCTTCGGGGGCCTGGACAATGCGCTTTGTTGTATCGCGTAATTCGATGGCCCATCCTTCGATATTTTGAATGGATATTTCCACGTGTTCGTTGTGCAGGCGGATATTCGGCGTAGCATCCTCTTCATCGGCGGAATAACTTGAATGGTGGTGTACACCGCCGACATAACCCGTTTGATCGCCATTGACCAAAATTCCATAGCCATCTCCGGGGTCATTAATTTCGCCGTTGCTGTCCCAGTCGACGTACGAAGAATCTTGATTTCCGACAACAAGGTTAATCATCGCCTCTGCATTGCTACGGACATCTTTTAGCTCGCCTGCTTCATAGGCAGCGAGCATGGCCTCCGCACTTTGGTTGATTAACGTCGCATTGTTCTTCAACCCATCGATCATGGCAATCTGATTGGGTGATTCTTCTGTTGTCACCAGTAAGTGTCGAATGTGGACAATTGCGCGCCTGGGGATGCCTGAAGAATAAGCCACATTGCCCGATGGGTTCGGGTTGTTATCCGGGCTGGGTTCCACGGTAATTTCCATGTGCGAATAATCGGCAAGCAGGTTGCGGCTTTGCGGATCAACGAAGGTCAGGCTGTAGGTTCCATTTTCATCCACCGTGAGGACGCCAATGCTCCGGCTCTGTTCCCCGCTGTTGCTGATCAGCCAGACTTCATATTGGGTGCCCTCTGGCGGGTTTTCAAGTTTGGCATTGACGGTGATCTGATCTGCGATGGCCGCGCCATCCTGAAAACGCAGAACGCCAACGGAGGCGTCGCCTGTGTTGGGAACAACAACCTCTGGGGTTTGTATGATCTCAGTATGTTCCGCTGCTGTGGGAGCGGTGTTTGCCTGCGTTGTTCTTAACTGTGGGAGGAAGGAAAAGACCGAAATCCCCAAGACACTTAAGGAAAGGATCGATATGCAGGCACAGGCGAATATCCCTGTCCCAATCCAAAGTGGATTCAGAGCTGGTTTCTTTTTCTTCAAAACCGTGGCAGGCCGGGACGTTCGACTCTGTATCCGAATCGTCTCCGTATCAAGGTGCATACCGACTGCCTTGTAGTAATCCACCATAAGGTCGTGCCCATTATCATACCGGTCATCTGGATATTTTGTTAGCGCCCGGTTGATCACAGACTGTAATACCGGGGGAATCTCGTCTATGAGAGGCGGCGCTTCGTTGATATGTTTGTAGATGACAGTGATCGCGGTATCTCCCTCAAAGGGGACTCGGCCCGCAACCAGTTCATACAATATGATGCCAAGTGAATAAATGTCGGTTCGGTGATCCACTTTGGTGCCGCGCGCCTGCTCCGGGGACATATACGCCGGCGTGCCGCTGACCAGTCCCGATGCCGTTTGTTGGCCGGCATGAGCAATGCGCGCCAGACCGAAGTCGGTAATGACCGGCTCCACGTGCCTGGTGATCAGGGAATTTTCTGTAAAATCCCCGGTTTTGTTGTGGAGGAGAATATTTGCGGGTTTGATATCGCGGTGGATGATGCCCTGTGAATGGGCGTAATCCATGCCGGCCACAAGGGACCTGAGCAATTGCCCGATCTGCTCCAGCGAAAGTTTTATTCCATTTTTATCAAGGGATTGGAGATAGGTTGAGAGCGTTGGACCTTTCAGGTATTCCATCACAATGTAGGGATGTCCCTGATAAGTGTCAAAGTCGAAGACTTGCACAATGTTTGGATGGCGCAGCCCCGCAACTGCCTTTGCTTCACGCTGGAAGCGGTCCAGCAGTTCGGGATCCGACTCGATAAAGCTATGCAAAACTTTTATGGCTACCTGACGGTCAAGAGACAGGTGGGTTCCAAGGTACACCTCCGCCATTCCCCCGTGAGCGAGGTATTTATCGACACGAACTTTTCCGATGGTTTGACCAATCCAGTCAGGCATATTTGGATTATACATCCAAATATAGAGCTAAATAGTCTGAAATAATATTGAAATGAAAAAAGATGTGGCTGAAGAGTACCGCAATATTTATATTGCGCGGGCCAGTTTTGCACCCAGATCAAGCGCAACGTGAACGTTACGGTACTTTTAATTACTTCGTTTTCGTGAACTCTGATTATTTACGAGCCGCAGCGAGTGCGGCTTTTATCTGCTCAAGATGCGCGGTGAGATGGAAATCTGGTTGCAGCAAAATGGATGCGAAGCGATGATAACTGCCTTTGTTTTCCACAAAATCGGCGGGGATGAAGGAGACATATGCCAGGACTTCGTCCACTGTCCGACGAAGCGCACCCAGCATCAGGTCGATGGAAGGATGCGCTTTTACAGTCGCCTGCACCTGGGCGTGGATGTTCGTCCCAAAGCCGTCTGTCACAGGTTCGTATCCGTCGATCAGGCCGGTAAGAAAAATGATATTGAAGCGCTCCCCGGAAATCAAGTGTGCAACGATTTCCAACGCGCTCCATTCGTTGGGTTCGGGACGGGTCATGGCCTGCGCGTCGGTGTGTCCTTCAAAGGTTTTTTCCAATTCTGCCAGCGCTGGTTCGAAGAGTTCGCGCGCTCGTTTTTCCAACTCGGCGGGGTTGAACGGAACATCGGGCATGGGGCGTTTGCTTAATTCCATCGTGATGGTTTTCTTTTCGGGTCCGCGATAGAAAACAACCTCCATATTATCGCCGCCTTTTTTACCAGCAATCGCAATGGGCAGCGTATTGAAATCGTTGGTGATCGGTTTGCCCGCCATTCCCACAAGCACGTCATCTCTTTGCAAGCCCGCTTTCTGCGCGCCCATCCCATCCACCGTGCCGTCCAGCCGCAGCCCTTCACGGACGGGAATTTTCAGAGCCGTGGCCTGTTCTTCTGTAAAATCGCCGGGCAAAATTCCAAGCATGGGACGGTTGGCAATGCGCAGGTCAACGCCTGTTTCAAGAATGGATTTTAGATTTTCGAGACTCTCCTCCCAATGGTGCCGGAAGGCCTCTGTCGCCTCTTTCCACGACCCGTCACCTGGCACCTCGTGCTCGAGCAGGATGCCTACGCTGTTACCTTTTTCTGTAAGCGTGACAGTCACTTCAGTGGGGGCGGGGTCACTATTTGAGAACCAACGGAATTTGACGCACTTGTTTTCTTCCAACGCGAGGTAATGCCCGCTGGAGTAAAAATCGCCGCGCCACCACATGTACATCCGTCCCTGTGGATGCGGCTCCACGGTGGCGACATCGCACAACCACTCGCGCAGGGAGGTGGAATTGGTGAAGGCACGGTACGCAAATTTTAAAGGTGCACTGACTGTAATTTCGGCGGTCACAATGGTCATTTGGAACTCCTTATATAGGCGAAGATACCTATTTATATATGACGATTCGAGAAAATACACCCTACTGGGGTAGGGAAATGGCCTGGCAAACAAAAAAGACCACAGGCACACGCCCGCAGTCTTTGGCAAATTTTCGACGACTTACCTGGTCACATTCCATGTCATGCTGACCATCTCCGGTGTAACATTGACAGATTGCAGAGTTGCGTTCTCGTTCCTGCCTCCAAAATTGGAGATGCGGTTGGCAATGGTCTGATTCCAATTATCTACGCGGTCTTGGTCAATCGGGACTCCGTCAATTTGGGCGTCCGTGACCGAAGCCGCCAGTTGACCATTGCTTACGGACAGATCGAGGCGGAAGGAAAGAGTATCCGTTTTGCTGGCGTCGTTCAAGCGCTGACGATCACCCGTAACAAACACATAGCCCGATTGAAGCGAGGCGGTCACGTTTGTAACCAGCGGGTCGGCGATGGAGGCGGAGATCACTTCCTGTAATTCCTGTTGTGAGATGGTGGTTTCCACAGTGAAGGAACCATTATCGTTGCGGGAAATGTCCGCTTTGCAGGCGCTGGTCAATAACGCGAGTACAAGCAGGGCAAATATTGTTTTTGATTTTGTGTTCATAAAATCCTCCGATTTTTTTATTCATTGTAGAGCCAGTTTGTTTTAACAATGCGTCCGCATTGTTAAATCTGTGTAAATTTTTGACACCCGCGGCAGGTGGTGTTTTCAAAACTTTTTTAAACTGGGATGATTGTGCCATATCCAACCCATGAACAAAATTCATTTCCCTATTAAAATCAAAAAAAGTTTACTTAATTATGAGACAAGCGATAGAAACAATTGGAGATCAAAATGAAATACACCAGGCTGTTCATACTTGTTGCTCTTTTCCTGGCTTCCTGCGCTGCGCCTGCGAGAGTGACCCCCACGCAAACATTCACCCAAGAATCCCCGTCCCCAACAAGCACCCCGGATGTGGACGGTACGCCTACTCTTACTGTCACCCCAGACCTCGCCATGGGAAATATCGAAGGCAATCTTTCCTGGCTGATTGCTTCCACGTCCACTACCATGCCCATCACCAGGGTGAACCTGGAGATCAATGGGCATACGGGGGACTATCCCAGATACACAACCAGAACCGATCAGAATGGAGATTTTAAGTTTGCCAACATTCAACCGTCGGATTATGGGTTTGGGATTTATTTAAATATGAAAATAAGCGAAAGGCAGTGCGAGGCGCCTGAATATTCCTATAGCAGGGATTTGAAATGGCTCCATTACGCCACATGGAGCAAGGTGGACGTATGGTATGACATTCTCTTTTCCAGTGTGGATATCACGGTGAATCCGGGGGAGACGGTAGCGTTGGACTTTGTGTTGAAATGTCCATAAGAAAGTGTTTCTTAACTGCCTTTTTTGGACACGGATTCCACGGATACTTCGGCAGGCTCAGTACAAGTTTTACAGATTTTCACGGAAAACCTTTTTAAAAATCCGTGTTTGACCGTGCGCGAAGCGTCCGTCCAATCCGTGTACTTTAAGAAAAAGTCTCTAAGCTCGCAGTTTATCGAATCCACGATCCGGTTATGGGAAATAGCGGTACATATCTTTGCGATGGATAAGGCGGACAAAGATCAGCTTTCGCCTTAGGATCTGAATACCCATTCGGTAATTTCCCAAATTGATGCGGCAGCAGGATTTGTAATCCCGCATGACGTTGATATCCTGAATATCGCCAGTGGAATTTGCGGATGCTGCCTGGGCGATCACAACCCGCACCCGCTTAAGGATGCGTTTGTCTTTCACTTTTTCCAAATCGTGCAGGAAGGTTCTCTCAAAAAGAATTTTCATGGCTCATCCGCCGAGGATCGATTGAATTTCTTCCTCCCTGATGTATTCCTCCCTGCGTCCCTCGCGAATGGCATGTGCGAGACTAAGTTCTTCCAGCGCCTCGACCACAATGGCGGAGAATACATCACGGCGCTCCTCGAACAACTCAAGCAGGGTCTGCTTGAGCAATTTTTTGAATTGTTTTTCATCTAAAGTTACAGTGGACATAATTTGCCTCCAGTAAAACCAGGGTATTTAACAGTTTATATTCCTACGATTAAATTTGCCTTATAATCTGACCACCATCCCATATTCGGGGAAACCCGATGTACCGTAAAACCCCTTCAAACTCATGGAGCCGCAAGTTACCGTAAAGGAGGATGTATGCCCAGAAATGCCCAGGAAGCCCAGCCGCAGGTAGATTTCGACACTTTGCTGAAAAGAATCCGCGCCAGTTTGTCCGATTCGGATTCTTATACGCGGCGGAATCAACGGCTTAACTCTACGTTGACGATCATCACCATCGTCAGTTCCGCGCTGACCGCCTTCCTTACAGCGTTGACCGCCGCCCAGGGTCCCGTGGTGATCCCCGGTTTGTTGGACTGGCAGGTCGCCTGTTCCATTGGAGCGGTATTGAGTTTTACTACCACGATCTGCTCTGGGGTAAGCCAGCAAATGAACATCGGTCAAAGGCTGGTGCTGGGGAGTCAATGCACCGGGCGTTTACGCGCCCTTGAGCTTGTCACCACCACCCGAACTCGCAGCGTGGCTGAGATTACAAATGAATACGCCGAAATCCTGCGCACCTACGCCGAGACTGTAAATAAATAACTCTGCCCAGAGTGCGGTGCGACGTACTTTCCCCTCAGGTGGACTCCATGGCTCGAAGAAAAACCGTTTTCAATTCAAATAACTACTATCACATCTACAATCGCGGAGCACATAAAATCAACATCTTCCGCAACGACAGGGATTATGTGTTTCTGCTGAAACTGGTTAAAGAACAGGCCCAAAAATGTGACATTACTGTGATTGCCTATTGTTTAATGGACAATCACTATCATTTATCTTGCGTCAAAATGGGGATATTGAAGTCAGTCAATTCATGCAGGCGATTTTCAATGTTTATACAAAAGTCTTCAATGCCAAATACAAACAATCAGGGACGTTGTTCGAAGGGCCATTTAAAGCCATTCATGTGGATCGTAACGAATATTTGCTTCATCTTTGCAGATATTTTCATCGCAACCCAATGGAAGCTGGCATGGTGGTTAAGCCTGAACAATGGCATTATTCAAATTATGCGGAATTTGTTGGGAAACGAAAAGGCAGTTTGGTGGATAAAGACTTTGTCAAAATCAATTTTGGTACACCCGAAGCCTACCAAGAATTTGTGATGAACTATATCCCGCCTGAAAAGACTCAAAAGGAATTACGTCATTACCTGTTTTGGGATTGAGGTATGTCTGCACCCCGGAGTGCGTCGCACCAGACTTAATGAGATTCTGCTCACCCGAGAATTCTTCTCATTAATCAGAAAAAATCCACCCGTCTGGTGCGACGCACCCTCTCCGCCCGCATTTCTGCCGTATAATTTGACCATCACAAGGAAATGGGGATATCCCCAATGACCGAAACCCGCAAACTCCGCGTTTTCCCTTCGACAGGCTCAGGACACCGCCTCTGCCATTCTTCGCAGGACAAAACCATCGTTCGCGAACTCTACCAGCGACTCAACGCTGAAGGCTGGATTGATCCGTGGCTGGATGAAGAGAAACTCCTCCCAGGCCATGATTGGGATTTGGAAATTGAAAAGGCTATTGAAACCGAAACCAAAGGCTTATTCTTAGAAGAAGTCATACGTTTGCCACTGGTTCCAAAATCCACAAGGTAATTTTGGGATTATTCAAGAAAAAATGCTATCATTCGCAAAATTCTTTTTTAATTGAGACATTTCAATGAATTGGAAAAAAGATTTAATACTTCCAACGATTGCATCTGCCATAGGCGGAGCAATTGCAACTGCCTTATTCTCTGTTTTGCCAGAGTTTTGGATAACAGGGGTTAAGTTTTTTGTAACAATGCTTATTGTTGTGTTATGCGTTTGGATTCCGCTTTATGCTCACAATCTTTTTTACCACGCTACGTTCCTTTGGATAAAGTACTTGTATTTTTATTTGGCTAGCGATAATGAAAAATCTACTGAAGTGCTGAAAGAGATTTGCACAGTTAGGCCATCTGATCCCTCCCCTTACATTGAACTGGTTGCCAACTTGGTGGAGAAAAAACAATATTACTCTGCTCTTGATTATATTGATCGAAGTATAGGGGTCTCTGGATTTAACGAAAAACTATTGTCTTACAAAGCAAACATATATCTACATTTTAGTAAATGGAGTGACGCGGCAAAAACTATCCAAGTGCTGTTAGAGGTCGCCCCAGACAAATTGGATTGGTATCATCCTCTCGCGCAGACATATTTTCAACAGGACAAACCAAGGAAAGCAATTAGAGTTTTGAAAAACCTCAGAGCAAATCTAAGAGAAAAAGCTCAATCGTTTGAGGATGGATCTATGGGGGCATCTGCTCGAAAACAATTATGGATACTTGTTGACATTCAGGAGAAGACTATAGATATGTTTGTTGCTAAATTTAATTCAACAAATATTCCTGAGTTGATGAGTGATGACGGCATGACTGGGAAGTGGAACGCTTTAATTCGATCATTGAAAAGAGCTATCAACAAAGCCCCCGGTGATTTCGATCTACAGACGCAATTGGTCGAAGCATATTTCAGAATTGGTGATTTTCAAAATGGATTCGGGATATTGTTCAAGTCTGCAAATGACATATTGGATGACGTAAAGAAACTAGAAAAACAATCTCATTTTCAAAGTGCTAGGGAAAATCTCTGGGTTGTTGTCGAAATCAACGAGAAAATAATTAATTTGCTTGAAAGAGTGATTATCGAGCTTCAGTCGCCTGAAAAAAAATGGGATGTCATGGTAGATAATATTTTTGGTTCTAAGGAGTAACGAATTATTTATATAAGGATTACTCTTGATCGCTACCCATGCTTCGTAAGCTTTTCATTTTATTAACAACAACTCGGATGTCATCGTGGCGTCCGAGTTGTTGTTTTACTTCCCCAGCCTCGCCCGTTCTTCCTCAATCACACTCTCCTCCAACTTCTTAAACAGCGGCCCCGGCTGATTCAACTTCTTCCCGGGTTGTAACTCACTGGGTTTCCATTGCAAACCTTCAACAGGTTTGTAGCGTAAAACCGTGTGTGTGCCCAATGAGTCACTTACTTCCTCGGTGTATTGCTTGCCGAAGAGCGGAGTTTCGTAATTAAAGAAGCCGTGCAGTTTTTCGCAGGTGAAGGGCAGGAAGGGGGCGAACATGATCTTGAGCGAGTCAATGGCTTTGAGCGCGGTGTAGATGGTTTTGCCCGCTTCGGCCTTGTCCACTTTGATGGCGGACCATGGTGCATTGACATCGAGATATTGATTAACCACAGTGGCGAGTTTCATCGTTTCACTCAATGCAGAGCGCAGGCGCACGGCTTCGAGTTCCGCGCCCACAACGTTGAATCCATTTTCGATGGTCTTCAACAATTCAAGATCGGCGGGTCGTAGGGACATCGGCTCGCCCGTGTCCGCATTGCCTGTATCTCCCGGCACGCGCCCATCCCAATTCTTATAACAAAACGCCAGCACGCGGTTCGCAAGGTTGCCCCACGTCGCCACAAGTTCATTATTGTTGCGCGCCACAAACTCGGCCCAATCCCAATCGCTATCCTTCGCTTCGGGCATATTCACCGTCAGGTAATAACGCAGGGCATCGGGGTCGAAGCGCGTCAACGCATCGCGTCCCCACACGCCCCAGTTGCGCGAGCCGCTGATGCGTTTTCCTTCGAGGTTCATGAACTGATTGGCGGGTACATCATACGGCAAAGTTAATGGGACTTCTTCACCCGCGAAGATTTCCATGAACGCGCTTCCCGCGCCCATCAATTCGGCGGGCCATTGCGATGTGTGGAAGAAGATGTTGTCCTTGCCGATGAAGTGGAATTGCTTCGCTTGTGGATTCGTCCACCACTCGCGCCACGCATCGCTTCGACCCTTCGACTGCGGGTCTCGATTTGACATTCCCTGCACTGACGAGTCTTCGCTCGACCCTCCGCTCAGGGCGGCCCACTCGATGGGAGCGGAGAGGTAGCCGATCACTGCTTCAAACCAAACGTAAATGCGCTTGCCTGCCTCTGTCCAGCCTTCGACGGGCACGGGGATGCCCCAGTCGAGGTCGCGTGTGATGGAGCGGGCTTTGAGGCCTTCGCTTTCGATCTTGCGCAGCGACTCGCCGATGACGGTATCGCGCATGTGCGGGGCGCGTTCCTGCAAAAAGTTTTTC
>JACPVB010000265.1 GCA_016191985.1 Chloroflexota bacterium
CTCGGATGTTTCAGCGCAGCTCGTCCGCAAGATGACGCCGCGAAAAATGGTTGACCTTGCGCAAAGCACAAATGCCTCAGTGGTGGTCTCTTCTTATAACGAACCGCTGATCACGAGTGAGTGGGCGCTTGAGATTTTCAAGGAAGCCAGGGCAAATGGCTTGATGTGTGCGTACGTGTCCAACGGAAATAACACGCCCGAAGTAATGGAATATATCGCTCCGTACCTGGATGCGTACAAAGTCGACTTGAAGTGCATGAACGACAAAAGTTACCGTACATTGGGGGGTACGCTGCAACATACTTTGGATGGGATCAAACGCGCACGCGCGGCAGGCCTATGGGTGGAGGTGGTGACTCTGGTGATCCTCGGCTTCAACGATTCGAATGAAGAGCTGTGGGATGCTGCCAAATTTCTTGCCGACCTTTCCATTGATATCCCCTGGCATGTGACGGCTTTCCATAAAGATTACAAGATGACCGAACCGGATAATACCGATGCGAAGACCTTGATCCGCGCGGCGGAGATTGGGCGCGAGGCCGGGCTGAGGTATGTGTACGCGGGGAATTTACCGGGAAATGTCGGGGAGTATGAAGATACCCATTGTCCAGCGTGCAATTATCGGCTGGTGAAGAGGCGCGGGTATGTCGTTCGCGAGTACCATATTACGGGGGAGGGAACATGCCCAAACTGCGGGGAAAAAATAGGCGGAGTGTGGCCCAAAAACCCTTCTGCAGTAGGGTTAAATGGGGTTGGACATCCGATCCCTATATGGTAGATTACATTCTTGTTGTATAATTTACCATGTCAGGAGTCATGAGGAGAGAGATTAATCATCCCCTCTACACTCCATTAAACCATTTTCTCTTTAAGGAGGAGAAACGTGAAACGAAACCTTTCTGTTCTACTTTCGTTGCTTGTCTTGGCGAGCATTGTGCTTGCAGCTTGTGCCCCTGCCGCCACAGAAGCCCCTGCAACGGAAGCCCCTTCGGCAACGGAAGCCCCGGTGGCAACCGAAGCGCCTGCAGCTTGTCAACCTGCCGGCACTGAGCCGATTGCATTCCCTGATGGCGGCAAGACTGTCACTGGCGCCTGGGATCAGGAACCTGATAGCATCGTTCCGTATTTCACCCAGATGTCCTATGCGATCTGGATCACCCAGTTGACCTTGGCTGGCTTGGGCGAATGGGATGACCAGGGCAACTTCGTTCCCGAACTGGCTGTTGAGGTTCCCACCGCCGATAATGGCGGCGTTTCAGCCGATGGCCTGACCATCACCTGGAAATTGAAAGACTGCCTCTTCTGGTCCGATGGCGAGCCTCTTACCTCTGCGGACGTTGTGTTTACCTGGGAAGCTATTATGGATCCCGGTAACGCACCTACCTCCCGTACTGGTTATGACAAGATCGCCAGCATCGAGACCCCTGACGACACCACGGTTGTCATTACATTCTCCGAACTTTATCCGCCCTGGCAAGTGCTCTTTACGCAGGGACCAAACAATGCCGGCGCCATTCTTCCCAAGCACATGCTTGAAGGACAGACCGGCCTGGAGAGCAACGATTTCATTCACCAGCCCACTGTTGGTTCCGGCCCCTGGGTCATCACAGAATGGATTCCAGGCGACTACATGACCCTGCTCCCCAACCCGAACTTCCATGGTGGCCGCCCCGTTCTCGATCAGGTTCAGGTCCGCTTCGTTCCTGACCCTGCAACTGCTCAAGCTGCCCTGCAGACCGGCGACGTGGACTGGTTCCCGAACTTCAGTGAAGCTGAAATCTCCACCATCGGCGCGCTCGAACCAGATGTACATCTGATTGTGGTCCCAGGCGCAGACTTCGAACACTATTTCTTCAACCTCGGTACCACCACCGGCGTTGATGGGCGCGGTGCTTCTGATGTGGACGGCTTCTGCCCGTTCAAGGATGTCCGTGTTCGCAAAGCCCTTACCCTGGGCATCAACCGCGAGGCGATTGTGGAAACCCTGCTCGAGGGCAAGACCACCGTTCCCTCCAGCCAATGGCCGAATTCCTCCTGGACCAATTCCAGCCTGACCCCAGATGCTTACGATCCTGATGCTGCGGGTGCTTTGCTCGATGAAGCTGGCTATGCACTCGGCTCTGATGGCATCCGCGCAGGCGATTGCAATGGCGAGAATGTGAAGCTTTCCTTCAACTTCGAAACCACTACTTCACAAATCCGCATCGACATTGCGACCATTGTCCAATCTGACCTTGCCAAGATTGGCGTTGAGTTCAAGCCGATCCACACTCCCGCTGGTACCTTCTTCGGAAG
Source organism: Chloroflexota bacterium (assembly GCA_016191985.1). Lineage (GTDB taxonomy): Bacteria > Chloroflexota > Anaerolineae > Anaerolineales > Villigracilaceae > Villigracilis. Next base: position 2,296 of record JACPVB010000265.1, read on the forward strand.
CTATGCAGATGGCGGCGTAATGCCGACTGGCAAGTACGATATGGCTGGCTATACCACTGGCTTCTATCCAGATCCCTACACCGACAACTACAAATGCGAAAGCGTACCGAGTGCTGCCAATCCTTCCGGCACCAACTGGTATCTGAATTGCGACCCGGCGTTGTCTGACCTGATGGAAGAAGTGAATGCCTCCGCTGACCCGGCTGTCCGCAAGGAAAAACTGGACGAGGCTCAAAAGTACATCTTCGATAATTACTACGTTATCATGATGTATGCCCGCGCCAACGTCTATGGTCACACGGACCGCTTCGTGCCCGGCCCCTTCGGCTTCTTCAGCAACCTGAACTGGAACTCCGAAGTTTGGGATGTTAAATAGTAAGTTTGTATAGCAGCTCGAAACGAGGGGCAGAGTCTTCTGCCCCTCGTCTATTATAAAAACACTGTGTGTTACGCAAAATTGCGTGACTGAGTGCGCATCAGGATTGCAGGCTGATGCCGGAGGTTCCCCATGTGGTCATACCTTGCCCGAAGAGCAATTCAAGCTATTTTTACACTTTTGATTATCACTGTTTTGTGCTTTATCCTGACGCGCCTTTCAGCGGACCCGATGGCACAATATGCAACCAGTCAACGTATGTCTGCTGAGGATCGCGAGGCGTTGCGCGAACGCCTCGGGTTGAATGACCCCCTGCCGGTTCAATATCTCAAATGGCTCGGCCTTGCGCTCCAAGGGGAACTTGGAAATTCCTTCTTTTCAAAACAACCTGTCTCATTGATGATTTCCCAACGCCTTCCGAATACGCTTATCCTCATGGTAACCGCGGAAATCATTACTGTTTCTCTTGCTCTTGTCCTGGGCATTCTCTCGGCGGTTAAACAATACTCAACCGTGGATAATATTATTACCGCATTGTCGTTCATCGGTTTTTCAATGCCCATCTTCTTTATTGCCCTGGGGTTAATGTTGATCTTTTCAGTTCAATTTAAGGAATGGGGGCTGCCTTACCTGCCAACCGGCGCGGACATATGGGATAAAAAGGATCCGGTGGAACTTTTAAAACATCTGATCCTGCCTGTTTCCGCCCTGGTTATCATTCTTACCGCCGGTTACGCACGCTATATACGGACCAGTATGCTCGAAGTGCTGGGTTTGGATTATGTCCGCACTGCCCGTGCGAAGGGTTTGACCAGCCGGGCGGTCTTATTCAAACATGCCCTGCGCAACGCGGCATTGCCCCTTGTCACTATTATCGGATTGGATATTCCTTTTTTGATTGGAGGCGCGCTCGTTACTGAACAGGTGTATGCCTGGCCGGGCATGGGTCGCCTCTTTTGGGAATATGCACAACGCGGTGATTTCCCGGTGGTCCTTGGTATTTTGCTCATCATTTCCACCGCGGTTGTGATTTTCACGATCATAACGGATGTCGTCTACACGTTTGTGGATCCCCGCATTCGGCTTGGTTAATAATTTTTGTGGAGTAAAATTTATTATGGCCTCACAAACAGCTACCGCAACTGATGTTCCAGTTCTCGAACGGGAGACAACGAGTGTTCCTCTAACTCCCCGTGAATTGATCTGGAGGCGATTCCGAAAGCATCGTATGGCGTTGCTTGGTATGATCGGATTTGTCTTATTGATGGTCTTTATAGTGATCGGTTCCATTTTGGTCTCCGAGGAGAAAGCAAACGTGGTTGACCCGGTGGGACGCCTCAGCCCGCCATCCGAAGCTCATTGGATGGGCACAGACAGCACAGGGCGTGATTTGTTTGCGCGCATCATTCATGGCGGACAGATTTCCCTGCTTGTTGGGATAATGGCTGTGATCCTTTCTGTAACCGCCGGGACAGTCATTGGCGGTGTTGCCGCTTATTACGGCGGATGGGTGGATGCGGTCCTGATGCGCTTCACCGAGGCAATGCTTTCCATTCCATCCCTGTTTTTGTTGATCGTGCTGGGTAAATTCTTTGGGAAGGATGTGCAAACGATTGAGATGTTCGGACGAACATTCAGCGGCAGCGTTGCCATCGTTATCCTGGTGATCGGGCTTACATCGTGGATGGTCCTCGCGCGAATTGTTCGCGCCAATGTACTTTCCTTGAAGGAAATGGATTACATCTCCGCGTCAAAGGCGTTGGGTGCAAACAATACTCAGATATTTTTCCGACATCTCATTCCAAATACCATGGGTGCGATCATCGTCGCCTCGACGCTTGGTTTGGCGGGGGCGATTCTTTCGGAAGCCTACGTTTCATTCCTCGGCTTGGGCGTGCAACCCCCCACCGCTTCATGGGGCAATATGTTGACCCAGGCTCAGCAATTCATCCAGCGTGGCTCATGGTGGATGTGGGTTTTCCCCAGCCTGTTCATAGTATTTACGATCCTGTGTATCAACCTGATCGGTGACGGCTTGCGCGATGCCTTCGACCCGCGCAGTTCCCGCCATTTGTAATTCCCCGAATTTTTATAAACAACGCCCGTCCATTTCAAATGAACGGGCGTTTGTTATTTATAAAACAAACCCCATACCGCCAGTGAACTGAAGATCAACACAACCACCCCAAGCCCGGTAATCACCTCGCGTATTTCGCGCTGGTCCGCCAGTTTCATTTCGGGCGGGATGCCAGTCACTGCCCAGTAGACACCGCCAAACCAGGTGAAGATCATGCCGCCCAGCAGGCCGCCGACATGTCCCCAGTTATCGATGCCGGGAGATAAGCCAATGAACAGGTTGATGGCGATGATGAAAACCGCGTTGCCAATTGCCTGTTTTGCCTGCGCGCCGAACAGTTCACGGTTTTGGTAAAAGAAGATTACTTCCGCGCCGATCAGCCCGAACACCGCAGTGGATGCGCCGACCGAGTACCCGTTCTCCCCGGTGAAGAGGAAGGAAAACACATTCCCTGCGAACCCGCTCAGGAAATAAAGCAATGCAAACCTGCCATGCCCAAACTGCCGCTCCATAAACGTGCCAATCGATAGCAGCGCATACATATTAAAAAAAATGTGCGGGACGGAACCATGCAGGAAGACAGGCGTGATGAACCGCCACAATTCCCCCGCGCGGATGGCGGAGTTAAAACGCGCAAAAAAATATTCAAGCCAGTCTATTTCGTAAATGGCGTATCCGAAGAGCAGCACGCTTAACTTCTGCAAAAGATAAACAGCCACCGTGACACCGATGATGGAATACGTCACTGTGGGCGCGAGGAATGGCAGGGCGACGCGAACAGTTTGGGTTGGAGAATCAGGCTCCAGCGGGGAAAGAGGCGCAGGCTCGGTCATAAAGTCACCTTGCGATGATGCACATGTAAATGTTCCGCGGAAATGATGGCACGCACCTTTTCCACGGTATCATCCAAATGAAAATCCTGGTTGACGATCACATAGTCAAAAGCATCCAGGCGTTGAAATTCCTTGCGGGCTGTGGCAATGCGCAGGGATAACGAATCGGCGGTCTCGGTCTTGCGTTCGCGCAGACGGCGTTCCAATTCTCCTTCACTTTCGCAGGTGATGAAGATCAGCAGCGCCTCGGGCGCAAGTTTGCGGACCGTTTCCGCGCCCTGCACATCGAGCCGCATAACCACATCCTTGCCGCTTGCCAGCGCCTCGCGCACCTGCGCCTTTGGGATGCCCTTGTAATCGCCGTACACAATCGCATATTCGATCAATTCATTTTGCTCGATCATGCGCGCAAACTCATCCTTTGAAACGAACCAATAATCCCTGCCGTGTATTTCGTTCTCGCGTTTTTCGCGCGTGGTGGCCGTGACAACAAAATGGAAGGGAAAGCCGCGCTCGATCATGCGCTGCACGATGGAATCCTTGCCAACGCCGGACGGGCCAGAAATGACGATGAGCAGTGGGTCTGGTTTTCTAAGTTCGAATGTATTGGACATTGATGTATTTTACCAAAGAGACTCGGCGCTTCATTCCCCGCCCGGGCCTGATTCGGTTAAAATAGGCCCATGCCAACCTATGACTTTGTCTGCACGGCTTGCGAAAAACGCTTTGACGTATTCATGACCTTCAGCGAATACGGGAAGAAGCCCGTGAATTGCACGCACTGTGGCAGCGACAAAGTCCGCCGCCGAATGACAAAAGTCCGCATTGCGAAATCTGAAGAGAGCCGGCTTGAATCCATGGCAAATGGTTTTCCCGGCCTGGATGGCCTTGAGGATGATCCCAAATCCCTCGGACGGGTAATGCGTAAACTTGGCAGCGAAACGGGCGAAAACCTGCCTCCTGAATTTGACGAAGTGGTAGATCGATTGGAAGCAGGCCAAAGCCCCGAAGAAATTGAATCAGCCCTGCCCGACCTGGATGCAGGCGGTTCAACCGACGATTAACCCATTCTAAGCCCCCATCAGCACGGAATCACAAATAATATAATACCTGCATAATCTATTCTTTTGAACGATAATTCAGGTATATATTTATCCTTATATTCGTATATAGGGTCTTAAAATCTAATAGTTTTTACCTAAATTATCGTGACGTTTGTCACTTCGCATGTAGTGCAAATTAACTTGTTTTTAATCTTGCAAATGCTTAGAATTTTGAGGTAAACGCCTATAAAAGCAAAACCCTAAAATCCTCTGAAAAGGAGGTTTCAAAATCAAATAAATACCAGTTTTTTTCCACTTTAATAAAAAGGAGAATGCTACAATGAATTTCAAAAAAATGCTCATTCTAGTTGGTGTGTTGATCGTTGTCGGCGCGGTTCTAGCAGCTTGCGGCGGCACTCCGACAACCGAGCCAACCACAGCAGCGACAGAAGCCCCTGTTGCTCCAATTCCAGACACCCCCTATTTGGCTGAATGGCAAGGCTCCGCCCACAATGACATAGCCAGCGAACCGTTCCGCCATTGGGATGACGCCGCCGAGAACCCCGACGGTGTGCCCACCACCTGCGCCAAGTGCCATAGCAGCACAGGCTACCAGGATTATCTCGGCCTTGACGGTTCCGAAGCCAACAAAGTAGATGCCCCTGTCCCCGCGGCAGAAGCCCAGGGCATCGTATGCGTGGCTTGTCATAACGCCGGAACCATTTCCAAGACAACCGTCATGTTCCCCTCCGGTGTCGAGATCAAAGCCGGTGACGATGTCCGTTGTATGGAATGTCATCAGGGTCGTGAGTCCAAGGTCAGCGTGGATGAATTCATCGCGCAATTTGGCGAAGATATTGACCCCGATGCCGTGCCCGCCCCCATCAAGAACGACCAGGGCAACGATGTCAAACTTGGTTTCCGCAATGTTCACTACTATGCCGCGGCTGCCACCCTCTATGGCAGCATGACCCACGGCGGTTATGAATATGAAGGCCAGACCTACGACGCCAAGAATACCCATGTCGAAGGCTATGACTCCTGCACGGGTTGTCACAACCCCCACACGCTTGAAGTAAAAGTTGACCAGTGCGCCTTCTGCCATGAAGGCGTTGCAACTGTGGATGACCTCAAGGACATCCGCATGGTCTCCTCCGCCCCTGATTATGATGGCGATGGCAATGTGGAAGAAGGCATGTACTATGAGATCCAGGGCCTGCAGGAAACCCTCATGGCCGAGATCACAAAGTACGCTACTGCCACGGCTGGCGCTGAGATCAAGTACGATGAAGCGACCTACCCCTACTTCATGGGCGCCGATGGCAAAGCCTATGGCAACTGGACGCCCCGCCTGCTCAAGGCTGCCTACAACTACCAGGTATCCCTCAAGGATCCCGGTGCGTTTGCCCACGGCAACAAGTACATCGTTCAATTGTTGTTCGATTCAATCGCCGATCTCGGCGGTGACACCAGCACCCTCGCCCGCACCGATGCCGGTCACTTTGCCGGCGACACCCTGCCCTTCCGCGATTGGGATTTCGACAACGATGGCAATCCTCTCTACACAGTACCTTTTGGTTGTGTAAAATGCCATACTGCCCAAGGTCTGCCTACCTTCCTTAAGGACGGCGGCACCACAGTTGTGACCTCCAATGGCACAACCTCCACCACCGGCGTTCAATCCATGCCCTCCAGCAATGGCTTCATGTGCTCCACGTGCCATAATGAAGAAGCCTGGCCCGAGCGCTATGCGGTCAATTCCGTTGTCTTCCCCAGTGGCAAGACCGTCAGCTTCGGCGGACAGGATGCCGATGGCAACTTTGTGGCCGATGACTCCAACATTTGTATTGCCTGCCATCAGGGACGTGAATCCACCACCAGTGTGAACAACGCCCTCAAAGGCAAAGATGCGGATGTGGTTGACGCAAAGATCCGCTTCAAGAACATCCACTACTTCGCAGCGGGCGCTACCATCTTCGGCGGTGAAGTACAAGGCGCCTACCAGTACGAAGGTAAGGAATATGTGGGCCAGAACATGCACGCCGACGAAAATGGCAAGATGAACAAGTGCCAGGACTGTCACGATGTCCATGCCCTCGAACCCAAGGTCGAAGCCTGCGAAACCTGCCACGACACCACAGACCCAGCCGTCATCCGTGAAACCGATGTGGATTACGATGGCGATGGCGATGTGACCGAAGGCATCAAGGGTGAAGTTGATACGCTTGCGGAAGCCCTCTATGCCCAGCTTCAGACCTACGCGGCTGCAAACGGCGGAGAACTCACCTACGATGCAGCTTCATACCCCTATTTCTATGGCGCTGACGGCAAATCCTACGCAACATGGACTCCCCGCCTGCTCCGCGCTGCCTTCAACTATCAATACACCCAGAAGGACCCAGGCGTTTACGTGCACAATCCCAAGTACATCATCCAGATCCTGATCGACTCGATTGAAGATCTCGGTGGTAATGTGAGCACCTACACACGCCCGGAAATTCCAGCCCCGGCTGAGTAAGATAGTTTCTCGTACGAAAAAGATGGCGGGTAGAAATATCCGCCATCTTTTTTTATCTCTTATAATCACACCAAATAAATGATATTTAGCACTGTGTCATCATGACAACCCCACGTAGAATTGGGGCAATTACCCCATGACATTGCGCAGGTTCGCATTGTTAGTAAACTGAAATTCTAATTTTTGCCCGCAATTTTCTGCAAGAGGTTTACTTGATTATGAGACAAGCGATATTTGGGAATATAATACAGAAATTGTCCGAATTCCGAATTTTAATAAGGAGAGTGTGATGCACTACAGAATAATGTCTCGCCCGCCTCACATCTGGATCATAAGCCTGCTTCTCGGCCTCGGGCTTTTAACCTTCGCCCTGGCTTTTCTCGCTTCGCCCGCCCAGGCAGCGCCCTCCTATCAGGAGGATAAACCCTCCAATGACTTTTGTCTGGCCTGCCATCAAGAGGAAGGGATCGATAAAACCCTGGGCAGCGAATCCCTGCCCGTCACCATCAACCCAACCCAATTTGGGCTGTCAGTTCACAGCGAAGAAGGAATCGCCTGTGTCGACTGTCATACCGACATCAGCGACTATCCCCATCCCGATGTAAAAGTTAAAAACACGCGCGACTTTACCCTGAGTTTCCTCGAAACCTGCAAGGAATGTCACGAGGAACAATACACAAACGTGCACGACAGCGTCCACCAGCGCGCATTTGACGAGGGCAACAAAAACGCCGCCGTCTGCATGGACTGTCATAACCCGCACACCCAAACCCGTCTCACGGGCACAACCAGCGGCGAACTCACATCCTCCGCGCGCCTGGAAATCCCCGAAACCTGCGCCCAATGCCATGCCGACATTTATGACGCATACAAAACCAGTGTACATGGCAATGCGCTGACGCAGGAAGGCAATACCGACGTCCCCACCTGTATTGATTGCCACGGCGTACATAACATTCAAGACCCAACCACCGTCACCTTCCATAACAGTACGCCCGCCCTGTGCGCCGAATGCCACACCGACTCGGCCATCATGGATAAGTATGGAATCTCCACAAACGTTATCAATTCCTACGTGACGGATTTCCACGGCTCCACCGTCAAGCTCTTTGAAGAACAATTCCCCGGCCAGCCCACCAACAAACCAGTCTGCACCGACTGCCACGGCATACACGACATTGGCAAAGTGAACAATGCCGAAACGGGCGTAGCCCTGCGCGAAAACCTGCTCGTCAAATGTCAGCGCTGTCACCCGGATGCCACTGCCAACTTCTCCGCCGCATGGATGAGCCACTACGAGCCCAGCCCCGAACATTACCCCATCGTGTACTACGTCAATCTCTTTTATAAAATTTTCATCCCCACCGTGCTTGGCGGTATGATCTTCTTCGTCCTCACCGATATTTACAGGCGCATAGTCAACCGCGCGAAAGGAGTAAAGCATTCATGAACAAGGTTACTCAAGCTTATATCCGTTTCCCGCTTGCGCGCCGCATCGAACACTGGATCATGATGCTTTCTTTTGTGACGCTCGGCTTAACCGGCGTTCCTCAAAAATTTGCCACTTCCAATATTTCCCTGTCCATCATTCAGGCGCTTGGCGGCATTGAAACACTACGCACCATCCACCACACCGCCGCCATTATCATGATGTTCGGCACGGCCTGGCACATCCTCGTGATGGGATACAGCGTCTTCGTCCTCAGGGACAAAATGTCCATGCTGCCCTCCTTGCAGGATGCAAAAGACGGTTTGCAAGCCTTGCTATACAACCTCGGGTTTGCAAAAACCTACCCACAAATGGGACGTTACACTTTTGAAGAAAAAATGGAATATTGGGCCTTCGTTTGGGGCGCGGCTGTGATGGGGTTGACCGGCTTCCTCATGTGGAACCCGATCACCGCCACTCAATATTTACCCGGCGAATTCGTCCCTGCCGCCAAGGCCGCGCATGGCGGCGAAGCCGTGCTGGCTGTGCTGGCCATCATCGTCTGGCATATGTACGGCGTGCACATTAAACGCTTCAACAAAGCCATGTTCAACGGCAAAATAACCGAGAATGAAATGCTGCACGAGCATCCCCTCGAATTGGCGGATATCAAAGCCGGGATCGCAGACCGCAGACCCGATGCGGCGACTCTCCGCAAGCGTCAGATGATCTACTACCCCATCGCCGCCATCCTGACCGTTGCCATGCTCGGCGGAATCTACGGCTTTATCAACACTGAAGAAACCGCACTCACCACCATCCCGCCCATCACTGAAACCGCGCCGCAAGACTCTGGTACAACACCGTAAACTGGTCAAGTCAGATGCGTCCAAACAGGACTAACGCATCTGACTCTGTTTTCTCAAAAATTTCAAACGTGTAATCCTGGAGGGCATAATGAAATTTCGTGAAAGGCTAAACAAGTTTTTCTTCCCCGCGCCTGATTCACCGCGCTGGCTCCTGCTGCTGCCCTACGTCACGCTGATCGTTTTTGCAGTTGTCGCCGTGTTCGGCGGGGTCTATACGTGGGAATATACCAATTCAAATCAGTTCTGCGGCACGGCCTGCCATACCATGCCCCCGCAAAACGCGGCATTCCAGGAATCCCCGCATTCCAACGTCACCTGCGAAGAATGCCATATTGGCCGGGCCTCCTTTGTGGACCAGGCCATGCGCAAGACCCAGGGCATCAAGGAATCCTATTACGAGATATTCAAACTCTACGAATATCCCATCCGCGCCAAAGCCCTGCGCCCTTCGCTGCAAACCTGCGAAAAATGCCACCGCCCCGAAACATTCTCCGATGACAGCCTGCGGCGGATTTACCATTATGCGGATGATCTCGAAAACACCGTATCCAGCATCTATCTCATCATGAAAACCGGCGGCGGGGACGCACGCACCGGCAATGCGCGTGGAATACACTGGCATATTGCCAGCAAGGTGATGTACTACTCGAACGACGAGCTAAGCCAGGAAATCCCCTACGTGCGTGTGTACAACGAAGACGGCACATATACCGAGTACACCGACATTGAGTCGGGGTTCGACCCATCCACGATGGATGAAAGCAAACTGAAACAGATGGACTGCATCACCTGCCATAACCGTGTGACGCATACGTTTGATATCCCGTCCAATTCTGTGGATGAAGCCATGGCAAACGGCCGGATTGACCCGTCCATTCCGCTTATCCATGTAAAGGCGGTGAACGTCCTCACTGCGGAATATGCAACGCGTGAAGAAGCCGTGAAGGCTATTGCCGGCATAGAAGAGGATTACAGAAGCAACCTGTTTGATTATTACAGCCAGAATGGTGAAAAGATTCAAAAAGCCGTGGCTGAAATCCAGACTATTTATGACCGCACGGTCTTCCACGACCAGAAAATTGACTGGGCGACATACCCGAACAATCTCGGCCATATCGATTCGCCCGGCTGTTTCCGCTGCCATGACGGCAAGCACTTGAATGAAAACGACGAAGCCGTCCGTCTTGAGTGCAATATTTGCCATGCCGTCCCTGTGGTGGTAGCCGCCGATGATTTCATCACCAACATCGAGATCAGCAACGGCCCCGAACCTGAGACGCATCTGAACCCGAACTGGATCAGTATGCACAACCAGGCCATCGGCCCATCCTGCTCGAACTGCCACGATACAAAAGACCCCGGCGGCACAAGCAATACATCATTTTGCTCGAACAGTGCCTGCCATGGCAATGTATTTACATACGCAGGTTTTGACGCGCCCGCCCTGCGCGAGATCATCAAGAGCCAGTTGCCGCCCCCGGAACCCGCGCCTGAAGTGCCCACGCTGACCGGTGACCCGACGTATGAAAATTACATCGGCGCTTTGTTCACGATCAAATGCACCGGCTGCCATACAGCGGGTGAAGCCGCACCAGAGGGACTTGATCTCTCCACGTACGACGCCATATTCAAAGGCAGCGATAATGGCCCTGTCATCATCTCCGGTGACTCGGCGAACAGTTTGCTAATTCAAGTTCAGTCTGTGGATCACTTCGTCAACTTTACGAATGAGGAGTTGAACAATGTGATTAAGTGGATTGATGATGGTGTACCGGAGAAGTGATGAGTTCGTGGGTGACACAGGTAAACAGGTACACGGGTAAACAAGTAAACAGGTAATAGAGGTTTACACAGCATAAGTAAAAAGAGTCGCCCATACGGGCGACTCTTTTTACGTGTCTACGTGTCTACATGTTTACTTGCCCACTTCCCCTACGCCTTCACCGTTTCATCAGTTGTTGCATACACGGTCTCATGCTCTTCGCTTGTCAGGCGGTGGTCCACAACCCGCAGATATTTCACGCCAAGCGAAAAGGCCAGTAAACCGTAGGCGATGATTCCCAGCCCAGCCGCCCATTCCACGAGGGACGGGGTGTAGGAAGTGTAGGAGATCACCGCTTCGCCGGGCAGGTACGAGATGACTGCGAGCAAACCGACGATGTTCGTATCGAAGCGGAAGGCCACCACGCCGCCCACGATCATCGCCAGGCCGAGCATCCGCCAAAAGGGAGAGTAACGCATGGGTCGGTAGAGCAGGATGAAGGTCGGAAGAAGCGCACCGAAGATCATCTCGCCGAACCAGAAATTGAAGGAGAGAGTCCCTTTGGTGAGAATTTCAAATGCTTCCGTGCGTCCAGGTTCGTAGGTATAGGTTTGGGCAAGCCAATCCCAGAAGCGCCAGTACAGATAGCCGATCATCAAGTAGCCGAGGAAGTGAGCCAGGCGTTCGACGAGGATGTCGTTGACTTTGGCTTTGGAGGTAAATCTGGCCGAAAGCATGGACGCAAGCAAGGTCAATGCAATCCCGCCGAGGATAGCCGAGAACATGAACAACACCGACATTTCAGGCTTGTACCAAATGGGGCGCGCCTTGATGACGCCATACATCGCGCCAAGCGAAGATTGATGCAGACTCGAAAGGCCCAGCCCGATGATGGCAAGCACAGGCGCGTAGTGATGGACTTTTTCCATTTTCTGCGCGAGGCGCGGATATTTATTGCGAAGCCACTCAAAGGACGCGAAGATGGGCATGGTTTCAAAGACCAGCACAGTGAGGTAGAGGATGACGCACATGGTCACTTCCCACATCAGGGAGTGTGTGTTCCAGAACACCAGCGCCTTCCAAAAACGGTCAGGACGACCAATATCGAGGACAAGCGCCAGCATGGCCATGGTGTAACCGATGAGGCCGACAAATGTGGCCGTGCGCGCAATGGGGGCGTAGCGTTTGAGACCAAAGAGATATACACCCGCGCACAAGCTGAATGCGCCTGCGCTCACCGCAATGGACGAGAGGTCAATTGTGATCCACAAACCCCAGGGGACGATGTCGGTGAGGTTGGTGATGGAAAGGCCATACCAGAAGATAGAAAGACCTGCTACCAAAGCCACCGCCAAAAGCACTCCAAGGAAAGCGAGCCACATGCCCCACGGGGTTGTAATGTTCTCACGAATGGTTTTCATGATCGTTTTCATGTTAGCCCTCCACAATCCCTTCTTCGCCTACCGGCAGGTAATACACACGCGGTTTGGTTCCCAAGTTTTCGCGCAGACGATAGGACGGGTGGTTTTTGAGAATTTGGCTGACGTTCGAATCAGGGTCGTTAAGATCGCCGAACATGCGCGCCCCAGTTGGGCAGGTCACTACACAGGCGGGAGTCGCTTCCGCATCCACGCCGGGGACGAGGCCGACAGACATGCCACGGTCGATGCGGTTGTAGCAGAAGGAACATTTCTCAGGCACGCCACGCGGACGTCGGTCCACTTCGGGTTCGCCCCATTCGGGCACGGCGGGATTTACACCTGTAAAGGCTATCCAGTTGAAGACGCGCGCATCATATGGACATGCCACCATGCAATAGCGGCAGCCAATGCACTTGTCATAGTCCATCATCACAATCCCATCGTCGCGATAGTAGGAAGCGCCCACAGGGCAGACTTCCACACAGGGCGCGTGTTCGCAGTGCATACAAGGCCGCGGCAGGTACACTTTTTCGCCGTTGAACTCGCCCGCATCCAGAATTTTGTTCCAATCCAACTCAGGGTTGATGTCATTGTTCGCGTGACAGGCCAGGCTGCATTGTCCACAGCCCGTGCATTTGGCCTGGTCGATCACCATGGCCCATTGACGTTCGCCTTTTGCGCCCTCGGAGGCTTTCGCTTCCTGGATGACGCGCGTGCCAGCGGCTACCGCAAGCCCAACCGCGGAGAGTTTGATGAAATCGCGGCGGTTGAAATTATTTCCCTTCCCCTGCCTGCTCAAGCCGCCGTCCTCGGCGGCGGGGACGCCGCCGGGAGCAAGGTGATTGAAATTATTTTCCGTCATGGCGAACCTCCGCGGATTTTTTCACCACGAGGCGATACCAGCGTTCGAGCCAGGGAGCCAGCACCATGCCCGCCGCAAG
>JACPVB010000024.1 GCA_016191985.1 Chloroflexota bacterium
AGGAACATCTTCACATTAATCTCCGAGCGGAAAACGATGCGTTCATTTTTTTCCTTTGCATCCGCCAATGCCTCGTTGATTCTTTGAATTCCAGCCTGATACGTTTCCTCACTCAACAGCGCAAGCTGGGACGTGGCATTGTGTTTGAGGAACGGGTCCTTCAACACCGCATCCCCCACGTGGACGTTTTGAATCCGCTCCACGGTTTGGGAGGATACATCTCTGAAGCCATCCTGTTCCATCCACTTTGTTAAAGATTCGCCTGAAGGATAACGACGCAGGTCGGTATCGTAGACGGTATCGAAGTAGTTGTAGACATACCAGCTTGACGGATCGGCGGAATGCGGATCGTGCCCAATGACGGCGAGCGCGCCGTTCGGCTTCAGCAAACGGGATGCTTCGTGGATGAATGCGCGGTGGTTGCCAAAGTGGTGAATCGCGTCCACGCAGTAGAGCAGGTCAAAGGTCCCGCTTTGAAACGGCAGTTGAGTCCCTGTGCCGCGCGCCAGATGGAGAGTCGCGGGCTGTTGCTGCGCCTGCCGGATCATGCCTATCGAATAATCGAGGCCGTAAACGCCCTTCGTCACCTGGTGAAGCAGGTTAAGCCAGTAGCCTGTGCCGCTGCCCACTTCCAAAATGGACCTGGCTTTGAGGCCGATTGCAAGTTCAAGCAGCGCCTGGCCGCGCTCCCATGTTTGAGCAGCGGGATACCGCTGGTTGTACTCGCGCGCAATTTTGTCGTAGTTGAGAATGGTTGAGTTCATGAAGTATTGATAGCATAACCCCAAAAAGAATTACTTCCCAATTTTGCAAACAAACTCGCCCTCGAAAGATAACTTTCAAGGGCGGGTCATAATGTACGCATTATGAATTATGTTTTACTTGTGCCCGTTCTTCTTCAAAATCTCCTTCAACGTTGTCCCCAATCGGGTGATCCCTTCACGGATGGTATCCGGCGACGAGAATGAAAAATTAAGACGCATGGTATTTTCTCCGCCGCCGTTCGGGTGGAAGGCTGCGCCCGGCACGAAGGCCACTTTGTTGTGGTCTATGGCGGCTTTCAAAACCTCCGCAGCGTCCACGTTCTCCGGCAGGACTCCCCACAGGAACATACCGCCTTGGGGCTTTGTCCAATGCACATCGGAGGGGAACATTTCCTCCATCATTTCCAACATCACGTCGCGGCGTTCTTTGTACGTGGTGCGGATGACTTTGACATGCTCATCTAAAAATCCGCCTTTTGCCACTTCGTACGCCACGTGCTGATTAAAGGAAGAGGTATGCAGGTCTGCGGCTTGTTTGGTCATCACCAGTTTGCGGATCACCTGCGGTGGCGCGACCACCCAGGCCAAACGCAAACCCGGCGCAAGCAATTTGGAGAAAGTGCTCAAGTAGATCACATTGCCGCTGTATTCCGCCTCTCCATCGTTGCGATAGAAATTATCCAAATACACAACTGAAGGGAGGTGTTCGCCGTCATAACGTAATTGACCGTACGGGTCATCTTCCACAATCGGCACGCCGTACTGGTCCGCAAGCAGGATCAATCTCTTGCGGCGTTCGAGGCTGAGAGTCGACCCGGACGGGTTCTGAAAGTTCGGGAGGATGTAAATGAACTTCGGTCCGATACGAAGCGCTTCCTCCAGTTTATCCACGATCATACCGTTCTCATCTGAGGGCACGGAAATGTACTGCGCTCCATACGCGTTCCACGCCTGCAATGCCCCCAAATAGGTGGGCGATTCCACTACCACGTAATCGCCGCGGTTAATGAAGAGCCGCCCAATGAAATCCAACGCCTGCTGCGACCCCGAAGTGATCAAAATATTTTCCGCCGTGATCGGCACGCTGTACCTTGCCGTATGCCGCGCGATCATTTCGCGCAAAGGTTTGTACCCCTCTGTGGTGCTGTATTGCAAAGCCTGCGCCCCCTGATCGCTCAGCACCTGGTTGCAGGCCTGCTGGAATTCCGCCACCGGGAACACCTCCGGCGCGGGCAATCCTCCCGCAAACGAGATAATGTCGGGTTGTTCAGTGAACTTCAACAATTCACGGATGACCGAACTTCCCATTTTTTTCATGCGATGAGCGTACCGATACTCCCAGGGTGTTTGCATTCGTTCTCCTTGTTTTAGGGATGAAAAAAGCCTGACAGGTATGGGAGTACCCGTCAGGCTTACTGACTTTATGGCATGAGTACGCCAAAAAGGTCCAGGACCAGCAATATTAGAAACATCATATTTATCTTAACTCACTTTTGGCCTCGTGCGCAACTCGAAAATATACTGTAAACAGGGTGAAAAGTGTCAGTTTTTTCGATGCGGAGGTCGTATCATGGAAGCGGCAGCATAATTGATATCTTTGGCGGGAGCGCGTTTGAATCTTCGTCGAACATCAATATCAGGCCGGTTGCGCCTTCTAGTACCTCGAACCCCAACTGCCCGCGAAGTTTTTCGCCGGCGGTCAATTCCGCGCTTGGTTCGCTTCCGCTCACTGCCATGACCGCCATAATGGAATGCATACAAACCCACCCGTGTGAATCCTTAAGCTGGAACTGCAAAGGGGGCATAAGATTAACACTGCTCGCTCGTTTGTTTTCAAGGGTGATATCCACAATGAGCCATTGCACGCCCGGATTGGGTTTGGAATACTGCGTGCCGTTGGTATAACGGGCCCCGTTAATGGTAATGAAAAGCCCGTCCACCTCAACAGTCTGATCCGCTGGATGCACCTGTTGTTCACCCTCTCCCGGCAATTGCGCGGGCGGCGGAACCGAGGCAGGCTCATTTCCCAATTCCACAAAGATCTTGCTTGTGTCTCTTTCATGCACTGGATCGTAAATGAGCTGGAGTCCCGCTGCGTTTTCCGGGATATGAAAACCAACCCTCGTCCATAACTTCTCACCGCTTGCCAGTTCCACCCCGGTTAAAAAGTCAGTACCAGCGGTGAATGTTACCATTGCGTCCATGTCGTATTTTTGCCCGGTATCATCCTTCACATAGAATTCAAAACTGGAGAATTGCACCGGCGTCTTCCCCGCATTCACCAAAATGACATCTGCCGCAATGAATTTCTTCCCGGCATCAGGTTTAATGTATTCCCCTGGAGTCACATTGTCCCAGCCCATGATGAAAAGGGTGATGCCGCCGCTTTGAAGTATATCGCCCACTTTCCCGTTTTGTACTTCCGGCGCAGCAGTTTCCGTGGGCAGGGCGGGTTCAGTGGCTTCAGCCGTGGGTGGTTGTGTTTCCTCTTCCACTTCCTGCGGAGGCAGCGCTTCCTCGGGCGCTTTTGTCGAAACGCCAACACCCTGACACGCAAGAGAAATTAAAACAATAGTAATAACGGGAAGGAGGATAAAGCGCCAGAAAGTTTTGTACATGTCTTGCTCCTTTCACATACGGCGCATCTTCAATTCCCCGCTGTTTGAAATCCATTTTGATTATATGAATGGGAGAATCGAAAGTCAATTAGCAATTCAATAAAACATGATAATTTCAGTCGGGTTTGATAGGCTGGTTTCGATGAATCCAACTAACAGCGGAGAAAGAGCCGCTTCTTCCCTGACCTTTTGCCTGCTCCCGCGCCCCGGCATTTGATGTCATTGCGACGAGCCTCAAACGGCGAGGGCGTTCTCCCCACGAAGCAACCTTCACATTGACCGGGAGGCTGCTTCGCAAAATTGCTCGCAGCGACACTATCCAAACACCGCAATCACCATCACCCCCGCAAACACAATCGCGGACCCAACCACCCGCACCCCGCCCATCTCTTCTTTCAAGAATCGCCAGCCGAGAAATGCCCCGATCACTGCGCTCACCTCGCGGATCGCGCCAGAGTAACTGAGCGGCGCAAAAGTGTAGGCAAATAAGGCCAACATGTAGGCCACGAGTCCCAGCACACCGCCCAGCAATAAATACCCGCGCTTTTTATTCCACATATCCAAAAAATGACTCCAGCCATACCGACGGGTGAGATACGGCGTGGTCACAAACGGAACCATCACAAACATGGACAGTCCATACGGCAGGGCGGGGCCACTCTTAACCGCAGTCCCGTCAATGAAGGTGTAGATCGAAATAATCAACGCCACAGACAAAGCCGTGAGAATTCCCCTCATATGCGGCTTTTCACTTTTATTTTGCAAAAGTGTTGTCGCGCCAGTGACGATGATGCCGCCCGTAATCATGGCAAGCCCCAGGTATCCAGCCGCCGTCAATTGCTCACGCAAAAAGATCGCAGACCACAGCACCAGCAGGGCCGGCGCCGCCCCCCGTGCAATGGGATAGACGAGTGAAAAATCATGGTCACTGTATGCGATGCACAGCAAAATGAAATAGATCGCTTCCAGGATCATGCTGATGACCGCAAACAGCCACATTTCCCTGGGGGGCAAGCCGGTGAAGAAGATGAATCCCAGCGAGAACAGTCCACTCAGGATCACCTGCCAGCCCATGGCGATATATTTTTCATCCGAGCTTTTGAGCAGAAAATTCCACAACGCGTGCATGGATGCGGACAGGAATAACAAAACAAGTGCAAGTGTTGGCATGGATGTACCTCGGAGGTTTTTTAGTGCGTCGCACCAGACTCAATTGACAGAATCCAACGAGTAGATTCTGCTAATTAGTGAGACTCTGCCACCCGTCTGGTCCCACAAGGGGATGATATGCGACGCACTCATTTTGTTATTTCAAAAACTCGATCAATCTTTTATTCACTTCATCCGCCTCATCATGTTGAACCCAGTGCGTGGCCTTCTCGAAGAGCACAGCCTCACCCTGATCGCACAACTCAACGGACGGTTCCACCATTGCATGGCTGAGCGCCACATCCCGTTTGCCCCACAACATCAAAACAGGGACTTTTACCCGCCGCATGGGAATCTTCTTTCTTTGAAACGCATATTTGAAACTGCGCCGCACGATGGCGCGATACCAATTAAGCATCCCCGTCAACGCGCCGGGCTGGGACCAGGCCTTTTTGTATTCCGTTAAATCGTCAGCAGAGAAGGTACTCTTTCGCCCGGAACCAACCAACATCCGCGCCATGGTGCGGAAGTTGTCCATGCTCAGAATCCACTCCACATACAAGGGAATCTGAAAGAAAAAAACATACCAGGATTTTTTTCGCTGTTCGCGATTTTCCAAAATAAACCGCGTCATCACATCGGGATGCGGCACATTCAGAATGGCAAGTTTTTTCAATCTTTCCGGGTGATTCAACGCTATCGTCCATGCTACGATAGCGCCCCAATCATGTCCCACGAGAAACGCCTTCTCGGTCCCGAAATGATCGAACAAACCAAGGATATCTTTTGCAAGAAGTTCCACGTTGTAGGCCGAAACCCGCTTCGGTTTATCAGAGAGGTTGTACCCGCGCTGGTCCGGCACAATGACGTGAAAGCCCGCCTCCACCAGCGCCGGGATCTGCTTCCGCCAGCCGTAATGAAACTCCGGGAACCCATGCAACAAAACGACCGACGTTCCGTTTTCAGGTCCGTCGGTCAGTACGTGCAG
>JACPVB010000266.1 GCA_016191985.1 Chloroflexota bacterium
AAGACCGTCGGAGTCAAATCGCTGGACGATCTCTTCGATGCCGTCCCCAAAAAACATCGCTTTCCTGAATTGAATCTCCCCCCCGCGCTCACAGAAATGGAAGCCGCCGCTCATTTGGGCGAGATGGCCTCTAGCAATGAGAACGTGCGCGAACATCTCGTCTCTTTCCTTGGCGCAGGTGCGTATCATCATTATGTCCCATCTGTTGTGGATCACATGCTGAGGCGTGGCGAATTTTATACCGCCTACACACCCTACCAGCCAGAGATTTCACAAGGCACACTGCAAGCCATCTTCGAATATCAATCGCTGATGACCAATCTCACAGGCATGGAAGTTTCCAATGCCTCACACTACGATGGCGCGACAGCGGCAGCCGAAGCCGTGAACCTCGCGTATGCCCAATTCCGTGGCAAACGCAAAAAGGTGGTCATGTCCCCCACGGTGCATCCGCAGTACCGCGAAGTCATCCGCACGTACACCCAAGGCATGGGCGTGGAAACTGCCGGGGACGAAGCAGCCAACTCCGAGTTAAGCCCCGAAGCGTTGACTTCCCTCGTCGACGAATCCACCATGCTCGTCATCGTGCAGTATCCCGATTTCTTTGGTCGCATCTACGATTACACAAAACTTATCGAAGATGCGCACGCAAAAGGCGCGCTGTTTTGCATCGTTGCGAATCCGACGGCGCTGCTCATGCTCAAAACTCCGGGTGAAATGGGCGCGGATATTGTGGTGGGCGAAGCGCAGCCGTTTGGTATTCCGCTGTGGTATGGCGGGCCGTATCTCGGTTTCTTCACCACCAAAAAATCCTACGTTCATAAAATGGCGGGACGTTTGGTTGGCGAAACGGTTGATGTACGCGGCAACCGTTCGTATGTGCTCACGCTCACCGCGCGCGAGCAACACATCAAACGTGAACGCGCCACGTCAAACATCTGCACCAATCAAGGTCTGCTTGCATTGTGCGCGGCTTTGTATATGTCAGCGCTTGGCAAACAGGGTTTGCAGGAAGTGGCGAACCTTTGCTATCAAAAGGCGCATTATGCCGCGAGCGAACTTAGCAAGATCGACGGCTTCGGTCTGTGCCACACCGATCCATTCTTCCATGAGTTTGCGTTGTGCACGCCCAAGCCCGCGAGCGAGGTCAATCAATACCTGCTCGATAACGGCATCCTCGGCGGATACGACCTCAGCAAGGATTATCCCGATATGCAAAATCATATCCTCGTGGCCGTCACCGAAATGAACAGCAAAGACGAGATCGACACGCTCGTTGAAATCTTAAAGGAGATGTGAGATGGCAAACATCATCGAACCTACCATTTTTGAACTCTCCTCCCCCGGGCGACGCGGCGTGACCATGCCCGCCTCAGACGTGCCGACAACTGATCTGCCTTCCAAAAATTTGCTACGCTCCGACCTGCCCCTGCCCGAGCTCGCCGAAGTGGATGTTGTGCGTCACTTCATGAAGCTCAGCAAATTCAACTACAGCGTGGACGATGGCTTCTATCCTTTGGGTTCCTGCACCATGAAATACAACCCGAAGATCAACGAAGACACCTGCCGCCTGCCTGGTTTCTTATTTACGCATCCGTTGCAGCCGATTGAAACCGTGCAAGGCAACCTCGCGTTGATGTTTGAATTGCAAGACTGGCTCAAGGAAATCAGCGGCTTCCCCGGCATTACCCTGCAACCCGCCGCAGGCGCACACGGCGAATTCACCGGCGTGTTGATGATGGCCGCTTATCACAAACTACGCGGTGATACGAAGCGCACCAAGATGCTCATCCCCGATGCAGCGCATGGGACAAACCCTGCCTCCGTGGGCATGTTGGGCTTCACCGTCATCACCATCCCATCCGATGAGCGCGGCAATGTGGACTTGGAAAAACTCAAAACTGCCTGTGACGATACCGTCGTCGGCATGATGCTCACCAACCCGAACACCCTCGGCATGTTCGATGAGCATATCGAAGATGTGGTCGCTCTGGTTCACAAATGCGGCGGCTTGATGTACGGCGACGGCGCGAATCTCAACGCCTTGCTTGGCATCGTCCGCCCCGGTGACCTCGGCTTTGACGTGATGCACTTCAACCTGCATAAAACCTTCTCCGTCCCGCACGGCGGCGGCGGCCCTGGCTCTGGGCCTGTGGGCGTCAGCCAGCGCCTCGTGGACTTCCTCCCGTCACCGCTCGTCGGCATTGTGGAAGAAGGCGACGATGAAACGGCTCCACTCTACGGCTTCGTCACCCCGAAGAATTCCATCGGACGCATGAAAGCCTTCCATGGTCACTTTGGCGGCGGACTTGTGCGCGCCTACACCTACATCGCCATGCACGGCCCCGACGGTTTGAAAGACATCGCCCAATACGCTGTACTTAACGCCAATTATCTGCAAGCCCGGTTGCGGAACACATACCACATCCCCTACGACCGCATCTGCATGCACGAGTTCGTCATGGAAGGACAGTTCGAAGGATCGGACGTCCGCGCCCTGGACATCTCCAAGCGCCTGATGGACTACAACTTCCACCCACCCACAAATTACTTCCCGCTCATCGTCCACGAAGCCTTGATGATCGAGCCGACCGAAACCGAGAACAAAGACACCCTCGACCGTTTCGCCGACGCCCTCATCAAGATCGCGGAGGAAGCCAAATCCCAGCCCGAACTTCTCCACAACGCGCCGATGACCACGCAATTCGGCCGCATGGATGAAGTCAAGGCAGCGAGGGAGTTGGTGCTGTGCTGTTGGCTGCCGGAGAATTATGTGAGTGAACAGTGAGCAGTAATCAGTGAAAAGAGAGCCTCGGAGGTGAAAACCTGCGGGGCTTTTTGTTTGCTGTATAATTTGTCATATTGTTATGTATGTAACGGGCTACGGAGTTTGGCGATAATTGTCCATGTTGATGGCGTCTGTGCTGGATAGGGCGTTTAAGGGAGAGTTGTGAAAAGCGACCTATCCCCCGTCCCCTTCCCATTTGGGAAGGGGTGCCTGCTGGCGAAGGTCAACGCGTTGTGGGAAGTACAGTCTATGGATTTAGTGGCTAACAAGCTAAGGAAAGGAGAGTAAGATGGAATACATAAAAGCTGAAACTGTAAAATTGCGTGATATGGGCAAAGATGAAAAATGGCTTCAAGATCGTATAAATGATGACCCATCCATTTTAGGATTAGGTGACTTGGCAATTATTCGGCGTGAGCGAACACAATATACAGGCGGCAGAATAGATTTTTTGATGTACGACCCAGAAGATTCTGTAAGATATGAGATTGAAATCATGCTCGGCACGCTTAATGAAAGTCATATTATTAGAACTATTGAATATTGGGATATTGAGCGAAGAAGATACCCAGCTCTCGAACATCGTGCGGTTATAGTAGCAGAAGATATAACAAATCGCTTTTTCAATGTCATCAGCTTAATGAACAAAGCAATTCCTATTATTGCTGTCCAACTCAATGCCTTTAAACATAAAGATCAACTGTTTCTAAATTTCGTAAAAGTTTTGGATTTGGTTGAAACGGGAGAAGAAGAAGAGATAGAACCACAGGAAATTGTCAACAGAGAGTATTGGGCTTCACGTGCAAATCCAAAGTCCATTGAGATTGTGGATACGCTTATAGAATTTGTAAAAACAATCTCAGAGCCAAGGATAACTTACAACCGAGGGCATATAGCAGTTGGAACGACAGGAAGAAACTTTATGTGGTGTCATCCGCGTAAAGGTCCTCAATTATTTCTTGTAATGAGGGCTGGTGATCAAAGAGATGGTTTGGTTTTGAAATTTGAAGAGAAAGGAATTGAGTGTACAAAGGGTGATCGCCCGTACATAATCAAGTTGACATTGACGACAAAGGAACTGAAGGAAAATAAAGAACTAATCGCTGAAGCGGTTAGTATGGCGGAAAATCTTTCGCATTAGCAAGAGAAAATGCGCTTTCCCCGAAAATGAGATATTTTTATGGAAGAACAAATTTTATCGATATTCAACGCGCTACGGGAGGTACAGTCCGCGTTGTTACCATCCGTGCTGCGACCATCGGGAGGGCATTCAAGACAGAGTTGACTCCCTACCTATCCTTTCATCAAATCGGTGTAATGTCGTTTGACCATTCATAATGGAGACACCCCATGCCCCACCCCCTCGTCCTTCAACTTCGTTTCACCCGAAGCGAATTCCTGCGCGGAATCAAAGGAGTCACTGAGAAGGAGGCGATGAAGCGCTTTCTTCCGATGAACTGCCTTAGCTGGAACGTCGGTCATCTGGCCTGGCAGGAACAGCGCTATTTTCTATCCTTTGGGCAGGGAGTCACCCTCTTCCCTGAAATCGCCAATGACTTTGCCTATGGCGCTCCCGCCAGCACGCCATCCTTGAAGGAGATGCTCGCGGCATGGAAGAAGATCACTAAGGCCGCCAACCCGTGGTTGGATACGCTGACCTCAAAGAAGCTAACCCAAAACGTCATCAGAGATGGGAAGGAAATTCAGCGCACTTATGGCAATTTGATCCAACGCACGATCTATCACTACTGGTATCACCTCGGCGAGAACATGGCGATCCGCCAAAATTTGGGTCACAGCAATTTGCCGCAGTTTGTGGGGAATATTGATCGGCAGGCGCCGTATAAACCAGGGTGATTTTCAGATAACCCTCACCCTTCCGAATCAACCCTTGGAGGGGTGTTTCTTTTTAAATTCCAAAACTATAATCTTGAGATAAGGTGCGTCGCATATCATCCCCGCATGGGGATCATTCGGGTGAGGGAGCACTCAAAGTTTGTTGTAATCTGGCTCAAAGCCGCCGTCCTTTGCGGAGCACCCTGTGGGCGGCGGCGTCCTGCGA
>JACPVB010000259.1 GCA_016191985.1 Chloroflexota bacterium
CTTGTTCTCTTGTTTGCACGGCTCTAAGCTTGACTGGATCAATTAATGGACTTACTTTTTTCAAAAATCAGTAAGAAACCAGAATCTATAGGAAAATCTCCTTTTTGCACTCTTTCCCCCTCCTGTCCTTAACTGAAAAAAGACGCCGCCTCTCTTTTTCAAACGGCGTCCCTCATCTCAATTGATTTGGTTGACAGGATATGAATGGCGCGGCACTTTAATGGGGGACAGCTTCCTAAACGGGGTCGTTATGTATCGCCCTGCAGACCCATCCCAATCATTCGGTGGATCAGCCGCGACACGCACGCCGCCAATGCCCAAATCATCTTGCCGCTTCCCACAGTTCTCAGCGGGAGATCATGCTTTGACATGTCATCGCCATTGCTTTGTTCGGGCTCTTTGCCATTCAGCCACTCGCATTGTACCGCGCCTGGGTTTCTTTCTGCTAAAATGACGATGACCGCCGTATTGTTGAGTTCTCAGAAACCGTCCTCCCATGAGCGCCGCTGAGCTAATCTTCAGAGCCGCATAAGGAGTAGAAACAGCTCACTCAGTGAAAAACACGTGCACAATCGGCATTCTTCACCGATTGCGCCGCCACACCTGCACCGCACGATTCTCCGTCTTCAGGGTTCTGTTCTTCAGCTCTTTGCCGCCAGAGATTTCATGTCAGAATGATTTTTAAACCATCCCACAGTATGTTTTATCGCCTCGTGCATGGGCGTGGCTTTCATGCCGAAGGTTGTTTCAAATTTACTTGAGTCCACCACAAACGGTTGTTCGAACTCATACAGCATCTCCAGTGATTCCTTCGCGGCAGGGACAAAGAGTCCGCCCAGCCGCAGCATGAAGCGCCCCATGCCATTCATCTTCGGCTCGATGCCCGCCTCCTCTGCAAACATGCGAATCATTTCACCCTGTGTGGCGCGCGGCATGTCATTGGGTACGTGCCAGGCTTGTCCATCGGCTTCATCCCGCTCGCCCAAAATCACAAGCGCTTTTCCAAAATCTGGCAAAAAGGTGTGCGTGTGTGGAAGGTCCAGCCGTCCGAGTAATTGGGCTGGCTTGCCTTCCAGCAACGGATAAAACGCGCGTCCTCCCATGGATGAAGACAACCCCCACGGGCCGAAAAAGTCCGAACCGCGCCCCGCCGTGACTCGCATTTTTCCCTCGCGATGCGCTTCGAATGCAGCCTTGCTCATTTCGGCGCGCACTTTTCCTTTGCGGGTATGGGCGTTGTACGGCATGGCCTCGGTCATCAGAACGCCGTTTGACTCGCCATACATGTACAGGTTTTCGACCAGCACCAGTTTTGAATCACTACCCGTCAACCCGTCTAGGATGGATTTTTGCAAGGGCGGAAATTTTTCAACCCATTGATGATATGCCGGCTGGGAGCATTGATACACCACTTTTGCGCCACGCGTCACTTCTCGGACTTTGGCCTGGTCATACAAATCTGACGCAATGACCTCCACCCCGGCAGGGACTTCCGCCATCCTCCCTGAACGATTCACCATGCGGACGGATTCTCCGCGCTTGAGCAGTTCCTCCGCGATTGCGCGGGCTATCGCACCGGTACCAAATACAACATGATTTATTGTCATTTCGATTCCTTGATTTCACTCTGGAGTCGGACAGCTTGCTGTCCGTTTAGCATCGATATGTTTAAAAATTCAGTATAGATCACGCAAGAACGAGCAGGTTTACCAAGTTTGCTTCTCGCTTTTGTCCATCAGCGAGCTGATGGACTCCAGAATCGTGATTTACTTAATTCGCAGTTTCCATCGTTCGATTTGAGGCAAGTCTCATTCGAGCGGTTTCGCGGCGGCCAACGGCTTGTACATGTTCCATGGCAGCCGCAAGGCCAAAGCGGGGCATATTGCCGTACACACACTCAAACTGATCTGAATTCACAGTGTAGGTCTCATGCCAGATGCCTACCACCCCATCTGCGCCAATCGCCTGGTTGAATTTTTTCCACGGCCCCATATGCGGGTCCGATGGGTTGCGCGCAAAATTCTCAAGGTCTTCAAAGGACCGCCAGTATTGAACCATGCACGGCCCGTTGAAATTCCAGAAGAATTCGGCATGTAGGAATCCTTTCTCAGGGTTGGTGAATAATGCCTGCATCATCGGCCCCATGGCAGAGGCAACGGGAATCCATTTATCGATCCGCCACCATTGGTTGATGCGCATGCCGATGAGAAAAACGATAAAGGGTTTTTCTGTCTTTGCTGTATAACGACCATTAAAAATACCATTCATGTGATTACTCCTTGATGAATTGTTTGACGATTGAATCCAGCTCATAGCGATACAACGCAGCGCCGTCCACCCCAAACGGAGGGAGACTGCCCGCGATTTCCAGCGAAACCAGCCCGTGGACGCGACTCCAAATAATCATGGCAACGGAGAGGGAAAAAATATCGTAGTCACCCGCAAATTTTTTCCATAGGTCAAATTGCGGTTCGTAACCGGGTTTAACTGCAGGGTAATCCCCGGCTTGCAATTTATCGGCTATCCGTAAGTCATCAATTACATTAACCAGGGCGCTCAACGAACGCGCGGCGGAAGGCAAAATTTCCATCAGCGGGCCTACATATCCGGGAATTGGCGTACCAAAGATGAGTTGGTAGCGTTGTGGATATTCACTGGCCCACTGGCGATACGCCCAGCCAATTACACGCAATTTCTCAGTCAGATCATTTTCTGGAACCGAGTCCCGTGCAGTGAGTTGATAATTACCAAATGAGGTGTAGGCATCGATGATGAGCGCTGTCACCAATGCATCACGATCCGGGAAGTAGTTATAAATCGCGGGCGCAGTGATTTTCAACTCGCGCGCAATCGCCCGCAGAGATAAAGTCGGCGCGCCGAGTTCGGCGATCTGTTTCCATGCTGTTTCTTTGATGGCATCCTGAAGATTGGGTATCTTTTGGTTTTTGTTTGGTCTGACCATGTCGGCTCCTAAATAATTTACGCCGTAAATATACAGTGTAAATTATTTCTTGTCAAGGTGTAAGAGTCAAAAAACCTTGGTTTTCAGGTAAGTGAGGGCTGAGCTGGAGTTTGCATTTATGCAAGGGAGTACTTATTTCCTATAACGTCAAGTTGACTTTGGGCTAAAGCCTCCATATAATTGTATTATTGGTCTGACCACCATACCACAGGAATATTTATGAAAATCCTACCGATCACCCATAAAACTCTTGCTGAGGCTGTTGCCGGGAAACTGGCAGGCTCCCTGCTGGATGGCAGCCTTAAACCCGGCGCACAACTTCCCCCGGAACGTGAATTGATTACAAAATTTGGCATCAGCCGCTCCACGCTGCGCGAGGCGTTGAAGATGCTCGAAAAGTATCGCCTGATCGAAGCGCGTCCAAATGTCGGCTGGTTTGCGCTGGAAGTAGATGAGGGGAATCTTGCCGAAGCGAAGGAATTAGCCGGGGCATCCCGGGACCAAGCCGAACGTCCCGCACGAAGCGAGCCGCCCACGGGGCCAATTCGTCTGCCAATCGCTTCTGAGAAGCCGATCCACATCCCTAACTTGAGCAAGGATCGTCAGGGAACCTTTGATTTCATCTCATGGTGGGATCGCGACAAGGTTCGGAATGCAAAAGTTTTGGTGATCGGAGCCGGCGCGCTTGGTAATGAGGTGGTCAAGAATCTGGCCCTAATGGGAATTGGGAATATTTTTATTGTAGATTTCGACAAGGTTGAGGCGGCCAACCTCAGCCGGTCTGTATTGTTCCGCGAAACAGATAACAACCGCAGCAAGGCTGAGATTGCGGCCGCGCGGGCAAAATCCATAAACCCGGAAATCCATGTGCAATATCTTAATGGCGATGTAACAACCGAGCTTGGCCTTGGCGTCATCCGCCGCATGGATGCCATCATCGGCTGTCTGGATAACCGTGAGGCCCGGCTGGCTGTCAATCGTTTCTGTTATTGGATGAACAAGCCCTGGGTGGATGGTGCAATCCAGGAATTGCTGGGTTTGATGCGCGTGTTCGTGCCGGGAAATGGGGCGTGCTATGAGTGCACGCTCACCGAGCAGGCGATCCGCGATCTGTCGCTCCGATATTCCTGTCCACTGCTTGCGCGTCAGAACATTTTGCTTGGCAAAGTCCCCACTACCCCAACGATTGCTTCGATCATCGGGGGAATGCAATCACAGGAAGCCTTGAAACTAATTAACAACCTGCCCGTTGAGCCGGGGAAAGTGACTCATTTCAACGGCATGGTCAATACGATGCACACCACGGCATACTCGCCCCGCGAAGACTGCGAATCACATTGGACCTACGGAGATATCACCGAACTGCCGGCGCGTGTCGAGAGAACAACACTGGATGATCTCCTCCGCATTGCCTGCGCTGACCTTGGCTTGAATGCGGTCATCGAACTGGATCATGAATTGATCACAAAACTCGAATGCCCAAATTGCCATACCGTGGAAGAGATTTTACGTCCATTAAGTAAAGTATCGTTTGAGGCCGGTCATTGCCCAACCTGCGGGGTGTTGCGCGAAACAAGCCTCACGCACGTTATTACCGGCGACGAACCATTTTTACATCGCACCCTTGCAAGTGTGGGTGTGCCACCCCTCCACATTGTCCGCGCCCACAATGGAGAGGAATATCGTTTTTATGAATTAAGCGGCGACCTGGAGGAAGCGCTCCACTTTCGCCATTTCGATTCCAGCATGAAAGTGGTTGTCACAACGCCCCGTGTCCGCATCAATGACAGGATCAAAATTAAGGACAAGGAAACGCCGCTCGTTATCAAAGCGCGTGGACGCGTAAGATTACGCGACTAGGTGCATGATGAGCGCCAGCGCTATAACAATGAGCAATTCCATCCCTTCCACCAGTCGTAAACAGGGTTTTTTACGACGGTTGACCGCGCTGATCTTATTCGTTGTAGGCATTGCGCTTTTGATGTATCTGATCGATCGAACCCAGAATACCATTTCACAAACCCTTATGATCGTCTTTGCAGACATTGCGATTGCACTGGCGGCGGGGTTTGCAGCAAGGATCGTGTTTTATGAACGCAACTGGCTTATTCAACTCATTTCCGCTCTGGCCGCGCTGGTCATTGGTCTGTTTGCGATTGGGTACGTTACAAACTGGAAGCTGGGAATTGGTCCGCCTGAGTTTTGGCGAAATTCCTTCGATTGGGTTGAGATCGCCCAATTAGGCGGCGGCATGTTGGTCACCATCTTTGGACTACGAGCCTGGCGCCGACCTGTTTCACGGCTGGTGGAAAGCCCGGCGCGAGGATATCAGCCCGAGGTCCATGCTGAACCGATCTACGAGCAACCGGCGCGATCTCCCGGAATAGACTCTCCCCGCTTTCGGACGTTTTTCCGCAGGAAATCGCATGCCAAAAAACCGGTGCGCTTAAAAGTAGCAAGACAGACGCGAGCGGTTGAGAGAGCGGCACCGCAAGCTGAAATAACCATCAGCCGGCGTTTGAAAAAATCGAACCGTTCGGGCAAGCGAGGGAGTTTATTCCACCGCAAACCCAAGCTGCAAATCTCGGTTTACGAAGAACATCGCTGCCCCTATTGTCTTGAGGAAGTCAAGCGTAACGACCCGCGCGGTGTAAAGGAATGCAGCGTTTGCCACACATTGCATCACGCTGATTGTTGGGATGTCACCGGCATGTGCCAGGTGCCGCACTTAAATTCATAAAAGAGGAAATCAACTATGCCAGATGTAAACGTTACAATCGTTCTGCCCAGTGGAGGGGCGCGCTCTGCGGAAGTTCCCGACGACCTGGTTGTTCACGACCTCATGAGCGAATTGACCACGCTGTTGGAATTGCCAACCATCGGCCCGGACGGACGCCCCATGGGATACCGACTGGACAGCAAGGCGCTTGGCCGTGAACTTAGCGATGGCGAGACATTGGCCGCTGCGGGCGTCCCGCAAAATGACCGCCTCATGCTAACCGCGGACATCACTGCGGGAGCCATCACCACATCCGTTATTGGCAGTCCGCGAATGAGGCGCTTGAAAGCGGATTTCGAGTTGATGCAGGGACTCGCCGCGCGCAGTGATTTGATCAGTTTCAAGTCCGTTTCAAACGCGCCGAACGTGCCTCCCGAACGATATATCGTAACGTTTCTTTGTAAGAGCATTGTCGATGTTGACCGTCAGGGGAATCCCAAATACGGCAACCATCATCAGGTGGAAATCTATCTACATAGCCAATATCCGCAGCGCTGGCCAGGCATGAAGTGGTTAACCCCCATCTGGCATCCAAACATCAACCACTTGAACGGCAGTGTATGTATCGACGCCGCCTGGTGGACCGCCAGCCGCTCACTTGATCGACTGATCATTATGTTGGGCGAAATGCTGCAATGGAAGAATTTTCATGACGACCCTACAAAACCACCCTTCCCCTGGGATGCGGAAGCCGCACGCTGGTCCCGCGAATACCGCAAGAAGCATCCCAACGCTTTCCCTGTGGAAACGCGTGAATTACTTCGGCCGGAACGAGTGAAGGTTAAACCTGTTGAAGTCAGGAAAAAACCTGTCATTCGATTGAAATAACAAGTAGTAAATGCACAGACCCGGTACTACGCAAGTTCATAACGACCAAAAAGAAAAGGAGAAACTCATGTCTGATATACCTGTAACTCTTGTGCTTCCCTCTGGAGGCAGCCGCACAGCCGAGGTTCCCGATGATGTGGTAGTAAAGGATTTAATCCCTGAATTGACCACCTCCCTCGAACTTCCAACCACGGGTCCCGATGGACGCCCGATGTCCTATCGAATCGACAGCAAGGCGCTGGGCCGTGAACTGAAAGAGGAGGAAACCCTCTCCCAGGCTGGCATCCCCAAAGATGACCGTTTAATGATGACTGCGGACGTCACCGCAGGGTAATCCTCATCCCCGGGCCGCTCTCCGGTATGTTCCAGAGCGGCCCGGCCTTTCTTCATAAACTGGAAGCAACATGGCAGGCTTAGGCATTCGCATCTCATCCCCCATCAGCATCAGACCAAAATTGGCCTGCATGCCTTTGGAACGCTCCAGGCAATGGATCTCACCTTATGAACAGATGGATCCCCAGAAGCCGCTCGTAAAGGTATTCCTTTCACAATCCGCATATTGTCGAATCAGCCTGCATGCCGCCAGTGAGTTGGACGACGAAGTCGGCGGCGCATTGATTGGGATGTGGTGCCTGGACCGGGATACCAAAGAGCAATTTGTTGTCGTACAGCATATGCTGCCAGCCCGCCATACCCGCCAGGGAAGTGTCTACCTGACCTTTACACAAGATACCCTGGTAGGTTTTCATGAAGAGCTTGACCGAAACTTTACCGGCAAACGCATCGTTGGGTGGTATCACACACATCCGAGAATGGGAATATTCCTTTCCCATTACGATACTTTTTTGCACAACAACTTCTTCCCAGAACCCTGGCAGGTTGCCCTGGTTGTCGAACCTCACAAATCGCTTGGCGGGTTCTTTATCCGGGATGCGGAAGGTTCACTCAGCCCAACTCGTTATTACGGATTTTATGAAATGAACGGAAACATGGGAAGAAATATGGTGGAATGGAAAAATCTCCAATCCGCCGAAGACGATGAAAGAGGTTAATCTATGAACAGACGCATGCGCACATACTATTATGCAATTCTCGGCGCAATCGGCGGCCTGATCGGCTGGCAGTTGAGCGATTTCCTCGGCCTCTCGATTGTGACGAATTTATACCTGAGTGAGGTAATCGTAGGCGCATTGATCGGCCTGGTCATCGGCCTGTTTATTGGTGTCGCCGAGGGCCTGCTAACGAGAAACTTTGTACAAGCCCTCAAATCAGGTTCCTTCAGCGCCCTGCTCGGAATGATCGCAGGCGGCATCGGATTGCCGCTTAGCGAATTCCTATTTCAAGCCGTCGGCGCCGGCATTCTGGGGCGCGTCCTGGGCTGGGCCATTTTTGGCCTTTTGCTTGGTCTCGCTGAGGGCGTGGTTGGAAGAAGCCAGGCATGGAAAGGCATGTTGGGAGGCCTCATCGGTGGAGCGCTAGGTGGCTTCCTGCTTGAAAGCGCCCGCAACTGGCTTACAGACCCACTCACCGGCAAAGCCGCCGGGCTTGTCTTGCTCGGCGCTTCGGTTGGCGCGTTCATCTCGTTGATCGTCGTTCTGCTCTCGCGTGCCTGGCTGGAGATCACCTCCGGCAAACTCAAAGGCACCGAATTCATCCTCGACAAATTCATGCGCGCCGGCGGTCCGGCCGTCGCCATTGGCAGTTCCCCACTCAAATCTGAGATCGTCATTCCCGACCCCGATATTGCCCCCCAACACGCCATGCTCACCGGCGATGGAATACGCTTCACCCTCAAAGACATGTCCCTTTCCGGGACGCTCATCAATGGAAGAAAGATCGAACATACACAGCTTGCCAATGGACAAAAAATTCGCATGGGGAATACCGAGATGGTGTATCACGAAAAGAGGTAACCATGCACACAAAGATTTTTCGCATCCTTCCCCGCCTGTGCCTGCTCCTAGTGCTGACGCTTTTGCCTACGCTGTCAGTTTTCGCGCAGGACGACAACACACAGGTCCGCATCACACAGGTGGATAATTCCAAATTCCCCAATGTGACGGTGTACGTTTCCGTCACAAACACGGCAGGCGAGCCGGTGGGGATCGACCCCGCCACCATTCAGATTTCCGAAAACGGCCAAACCATGCAGCCCGTGGATGTACGAGGCGGCGGAGAGGGCGGAGAAGGACAGGCGGAACCATTCACTACCATGCTCGTCATGGACATCTCCGGTAGCATGGACAAGAACGATAAATTTACCGCCGCCAAGGAAGCCGCTAAAGCATACATCAGCCAGATGCGTCCCGGTGACCAGGCCGGGTTAATTACATTTGACACGCAAGTCCACTACGTTCAGCCGATCACCTCTGATATTAACGCACTGCTCGACGCTGTTGACAAACTCAAAACAGGCAGCGACACGGCCATGTTCAACGCCCTCATTGAAGCGGAAAAAGCCCTCGAAGCCGCCTCTGGCCGAAAAGCCATCATCGCCCTCACCGATGGCATGGACAATCAAAGTCAAAGCACTGCCGATGATGTGATCGCTGGCATCAGCCAGGGCGGGCTTACGGTTTCCACCATCGGTTTTGGGGATGCCAGCACCGCCTCCCAGGCAGGGTTGGATGAAGCCGCGCTGAAATCACTGGCTGAAAAATCGGGTGGCCTCTACAGCTACGCCGCCGACTCTGAATCTCTAAGCGCGCTTTACCAGCAATATGGCCGCACCCTGCAAAGCGAATATGCGATCACCTACGTATCCCCTTCCACCCTGCGGGACGGTGTCAACCGCACCTTGAATGTTACTGTTTCCAATCTTGGGGCCACAACTGAATCACAGTACAACCCCGGCGGGGTACTGCCTGAAGTGAGCAGCAATTCATTGGTTCTTTTTGGAAGTATTCTGGCCGTACTGCTCCTGCTATTGGTTGTTCCGGGCCTCGTCTCCCGTGGCGTTGGGATGTTCAGCGGCACAAAGAAAAAAGGCCGAATCAAACTATCGAGTCCGCCCAGCGTAAGTTCAAAAAAGACGAATATTAAAATTAAATAACTCACCCTTTGCAAAAGTCAATCGTAGGTCAGGCTATGTGCCCGTGGGGTATTTAGCCTGACGCTCCTGGAAATATGATATTGGCAAGAAGTCTATTAAATAACGTGCTTGAGACTTAAAACAAAAGGACTCTCCATATGAGAGTCCTTTTTAGCTGGGGAGCAAGGATTCGAACCTCAAACCTCACGTCCAGAGCGTGATGTGATGCCATTTCACCACTCCCCAAAACGTCTACTAGACAAGCCCCCAAATTAACCAGCGGGCGGTATTTTATCACGCGAGCGGGGATGAAGCAAGGTTATTTTCGAGCGGCGCGGCGGGTGTTGTCTTCCATATCCAGAAGGATGAGCAGGCCATGCTGTGCAAATTTCAGGCCTATGAAATATACCAGGCCGGGGATGGGTTGCAGCAGATACGGGTTGAAAAAGCTTAGAATATCGACGATGGAAATTCCCTTTTGGTAAAACACCCCGGTTGCAAACTGGATCAGAAATTGCGACAAGGAGACCAGCGTTGTGAAAAGATAAATTCCAAGCGCAACCCAGGCAAAAATGCCCGCCGCACGGGAAATTTTGATGACCGTGTCGCGGTCAAAATAAGTACCCAGGAAGCCGGTGTGGTTTTCAGTTGATTCGGTCATGGTTCCTCCAGGGTGGATTATACATGAATCAAGTTTGTTATAATTGACACGAATAATGAACAAACCATCAGGGTGGGGAATGCGTCTCTTTAGCGTGGCAATCAACCGTTAAGAAAGAGGCGGTCCGCATCCCTGAAATTCATCATCAAGGCAAACCCATGAGTATCGAAGAAACGAAACCCAGTGATTTCATCCGCGAAGCTGTGGCGGAAGATTTGAAAAATGGACGCTTCAATTATGTCCGTACGCGTCTGCCTCCTGAACCGAACGGGTATTTGCACATTGGGCATGTCAAAGCGTTCATGATTGATTATCTCATCGCAAAGGAAAACAACGGCGAGTTGATCCTACGCTTCGACGACACGAACCCCGCCAAGGAAGAGACCGAGTTCGTGGACGCCATCATGGACGATGCGCGCTGGCTCGGCATCGAATGGGTGAAGGTGACGTACGCCTCGGACTATTTTGACGAGTTATATGAGTGGGCCAGGAAACTTGTGATGATGGGCAAAGCCTATGTGGACGATCAGACTCCCGAAGAAGTGAGCGCCAACCGCGGCACGTTGACCGAGCCTGGAAAAAATTCTCCATACCGTGACCGTGATGTGGAAGAAAATATGGACTTGCTCGAACGAATGAAGAACGGCGAGTTCCCTGATGGCTCGCGAATTCTGCGCGCGAAGATTGATATGGCGCATCCGAACATCAACATGCGTGACCCCGCCATGTATCGCATCATTCATGAGCCGCCGCATCACCGCACGGGCGACAAGTGGAAAATTTACCCAATGTACGATTGGGCGCACGGACAAAACGACTCGATGGAAGGCATCACCCATTCGTTGTGTTCGCTGGAATATGAAAATCATCGTCCGTTATACGAGTGGTTCCCTGAACAGTTGGGCGTGTTCAAGCCGCGCCAGATCGAATTTGCGCGTTTGAATCTTTCCTACACGGTGATGAGCAAACGCAAATTGCGCCGCCTGGTGGAAGAGAAACTCGTTAACGGCTGGGATGACCCGCGCATGCCCACCTTGCGCGCCATGCGTCGCCGTGGATACACCGCCGCAGCGATCCATGATTTTATTCGCCGCGTGGGTGTTGCAAAAAATTACAGCTTCAGTGATGTCGCTCTGTTGGAAGCCTGCGTGCGCGAAGACCTCAACAAAACTTCATTGCGCCGCATGGCCGTCATTAAGCCGTTGAAGGTTGTGATTGACAATTACCCCGATGATCTCGTCGAAGAAATGAACGCGATCAACAACCCCGAAGACCCGAATGCCGGTACGCGCAAGGTTCCATTTTCAAAAATCCTTTACATCGAGCAGGATGATTTCCGCGAAACACCGCCGCCGAAATATTATCGCCTCTTCCCCGGCAATGAAGTGCGCCTGCGCTATGCCTACTTCATCAAGTGCACGCATGTTGTAAAAAATGATAAAGGCGAGGTGGTGGAAGTTCACGCGACGTATGACCCGTCCACACGCGGCGGTGACTCAGCCGATGGGCGCAAGGTCAAATCCACGATTCATTGGGTTTCCGCGGCACATGCGAAGGAAGCGGAAATAAGAATGTATGACCGTCTCTTCACCAAGGAAGACCCCGAGGAAGGCGAAGAAGGATTCCTTGCCTGCATCAATCCGAACTCATTGCAGATTCTCACGGGCTATGTGGAACCGCATCTTTCCGCGCCCGAAGCTGGTTCACGTTACCAGTTTGAGCGTCTCGGCTACTTCTGCGCGGACAAAGATACCGCGCCCGAAAAACCAGTTTTCAATTCGACCGTGAATTTGAAAGATACCTGGGCTAAGCTGGAGAAAAAGGGCGGCAAGTAGAATCGCGATAGAAATAGATCCTAAAGGTTTACAAAACCTTTAGGATCTATTTCTTTTATTACAAATAAACCATGCACAAATATCACGCTTTTGACCAGGACATCAATACCTACTGCTCGCTGCTAAACGTACCGGGCATGGCTGTCGGCGTGGCAAAAGGAAGTGATTTGATCTATTTTAAGGGGCACGGCTATGCCGATCTCGAAGCACGTACACCTATTACGCCAGACACCATCTTTTGGATTGCATCGGTTACCAAGGCATTCACAGCAATCATGCTCAAGAAATATGAGGAGGCCGGCAGGGTCTCCCTGAATGATGAGCTTGTTCAGTTCCAAAATAAACACTTCAACCCAGCACGCCTCGGGCCAGGCATAACCATTGGTCACGTCATTAGCCATACCAGTGAGAGCGAGCCATTGGGCTCTCTTTTCGCGTATAACGGGAGCAGATACAACCTCGTGTTCAATGTGTTCGACGCCCTCGCACCCGTCACCTCAGACCCCGATTTTGTACGACCCTTTACCCAAGTAATCGAAGATGCGATCATTACTCCACTTCGTCTTGATCACACAATCACCCGTGTCGCAAGTGAAAGGTTCGAAGCGCTGCGACCATTTGTTGTAACGCCCTACGTATATGATAATGAGTCGCAGTCATACGCTGCGGACAAAGGCGCTTTCACTTTCAAGACTTCATATCCTGCAACAGGAATGTTAAGCTCGGTGAACGACCTAATCCTTTTCTCCAGCGCTCTTACCTCAGGAAGCCTCATCTCGCAGAACGGCTACAATGATCTGACCGCTCCCTTCTACAAAAGTCATAATGAAGTGAGTCCCTATGGGCAAGGTTGGTTCACCACCAACTTTGAGGGGATTAAACTTCATTGGGCCTATGGGTATGGAGATACAGACGCCTCCTTGCTCTTGAGGATACCGGAGCATGATCTTACCCTTATTATGCTCTCGAACACCGCCATGCCCTCCGCTGTAACAAGAATGTGGTATGGCAACCCACTGAACTCGCCGATAGTAACATCCTTCATCAAGAACTTTGTTCTTCATGATCGCGTGCCTTACGTAAGCATCAATTACACAGGTGATCTATCCACCATTAGAGACCATATCGTAACGATTATGCGAGCGGGCGACTCGCGCCTCTACCTGGAAGAGGCTTTTGCCTATGCAATGTTGATGAAGCTTCTTCCGACTGGTTTATCCCAGTATGGGGCGCAGGCAGCGGGTCTACTTCAAATGATTGATAGCTACTTCCCCAATTTTCTGAATGAAGAAAAGGTAGAAGCCTTCGATCTGTTCACTCATTTCGATGAGCCTGCAATTTTACAGATGGGTTTGCGCCTCATAGAGGCCTATGCTTCGTCCGGCACCTACCACCCCATCAAATCCTTCTACTCGGGGTGCATTTACGAGATGTTGGGCGATACAGAACAGGCTGTCCACTCGTACAAAGTGATCACGGAGAGAGCATCTTTTTTCGAGCAACCCGTTAAACACAGCGCTTACCTTGCACTGGGTAAATACTATGCAGACATTGACCCAAAACTCGCGCGGCACTATCTAGAGGAGCTTATTCAGCACAAGGATATGATCAGCACACGGGACGATGAGTATAGCAAAGCCAAAGCATTACTCGTCACTTTGGGCAGCTGAGACGATAGAACAAGTTCATCATATAATCGAGGGCTATGCAAAAACATCACACATTCGCAGGGATATTTTCAGGTCTGGCGGCAGCGGCTATTTGGGGAGGGATGTACGTGGTCAGCAAGGTGGTCTTGGAAGTGATACCGCCTTTTTCATTGCTCACGCTGCGTCTCGTCATGGGTGCAATGGCTTTGGGAATCGTCATTTATTTTCGGAACAAAAGAGCGACCGTGAAGGTCGCCCCCACGAAAGAATTCTTTTGGCAAAGTTTTCTGGTTGGTTTTGTGGGATATGGGATTTCACTCGGCTTTCAATTCGTGGGCACAAAACTTTCAACCGCCTCCAACGGGTCGCTGGTCACATCTGCCACGCCAGCTTTTGTTTTGCTTTTTGCACCGTTTCTGCTGGGCGAAAAATCCACGCCGCGACGAATTATTGCGCTGGTGGTCTCCACCCTCGGCGTGCTTGCCGTCATTGACCCGCGCAACGCGGAACTTTCGTCGTCCCTGTTTTGGGGCAACATGAGTCTGCTGGCAGCGGCACTGACGTGGGCTTTGTATTCCGTGCTGGTTCGTAAAGTTTCCAAATCCATGGATCTGCTCACCTCCAGCACGATCATGCTATTGGGTGGCTTGCCTTCCAGCATTGCGTTTGGCATTTGGGAAATCAACACGCAGGGCATCGGCGAAATCACATGGGGCATCATTGGCGGGTTGTTGTTTTTGGGGATCATCTCCACAGCGATTGCGATGTTCCTTTGGAATTATGCCTTCGCCGAATTGCCCGCCGCCGTGGCCTCATTGACGTTCTTTGCCCAGCCGGTAGTTGGTACGCTGCTCGGCTGGTTTTTCCTCGCCGAGAAAATTACACCGCTCTTTCTGGCAGGCGGTATATTAATCAGCATTGGAATCTTGATCGCGACGAGGGAGTGATATTAACTCACCTTACGCAGTTCAATCCCGAAGGGATGATAGGATTATAGAAAATTGGGCGAAAGGAATCCAAATCCCGAAGGGATGACATGGCACGCTTAAGAATCACTCTCATAGGTGTGTCAAACTTTCTTTAGCAGAATCAACCGTCAGTTAAGAAAGAAGCGGATGCAATTTAGTAAAAAACTGCATCCGCTTAAACGATGTTTTTAAGGCGGGATATCCAACAGATTGGAAATCTCAAAAATTATTTCTTGACGTTCCCCTCAGCGAGTTTGCGCGCAAGGCTTACTGTGGCGTCGCTGCCAACGGTGTGGAGCAGCGCCATGTTGGGCGGGCGCATTTCACCGATTGGGTATCCGCAAATCAGCACCACCTGCTGCCCGGATTGGATGCCAGACCTCAGCAAGGCGGCGTCCACACCGGAAAGCATGTCATCGAGCGTAACGGCATATTTTGCAAGGTGAGGCTGCACGCCCCACAAGAACGCAAGCTGATTGAAGGTCTCAGGCTCTGGCGTGAAGGCAAGGATTTGTTTTGCCGGCCGCGCCTTGGACATCAACCAGGCGGAACGTCCCTGCATGGTGAAGACGGAGACGGCGCGCACTTCGGGGTCTTTCGCCAGTGCATTTGCCGCGCGCGCCATGGACGCCGCATCGCTCTCGCCCAAACCTGCCCGGCTGTCCTGACGGCTGCCCCACTCTATAAAATGTGACTCGGCCTCCAGCACAATGCGGGACATCATGGCAACCGCCTCGCTTGGGTATTCTCCCGAAGCGGTTTCGGCGGACAACATCACCGCGTCTGTGCCATCGAAGATCGCATTGGCAACATCAGACGCCTCGGCGCGGGTGGGCAATGGATTCTGGATCATCGACTCGAGCATCTGCGTAGCGGTGATGACCAATTTTGCGCGCGCATTCGCGGCGTGGATGATCATCTTTTGCAGGGAGGGCACGCGCTCCGGGGGCAGTTCCACACCCAGGTCACCGCGCGCAACCATGACTCCGTCCACCACATCGAGGATGGCATCCAACTCATTCATGGCCTCGGGTTTTTCCAATTTTGCGATCAGCAAAGGTGTGCGTTTGTCTTTTGAAAATTCTTCGATTGCGGCCCGCACAGCTTTTACATCCTCCGCACTGCGGACGAAGGAAATGGCAACCGCATCCACGCCTTGTGAAATGCCAAAAGCAAGATCGGTTTTATCTTTTTCGGTAAAACCCGCAATACGAAGTTTTACACCGGGCAAATTGATACCCTTGTGCGAGGACAGCGCCCCGCCTACCAAAACCCTGGCATGGACAACACGTCCTTTTGCGGTGGTAACCTCAAGTGCCAGGCGGCCATCGTCCAGCAAAAGCCTGTCTCCTGCCTGGACTGAATCGAAAAGCTCGCGGAAATCCACAGGCAGGAGCTGTTTATCCGTCTTTGGGGCTTCGTCCTGTGTGGCATACAAACAAACTTCTTCGCCAATGGCAAGTTGGAGCGGCACGGCCAGCCTGCCAACACGGATTTTTGGTCCCTGCAAATCCTGTAAAATGCCGACGGGCATCCCAAGGTTTTTGGATGCTGCGCGAATAGTGGCTACGCGCAGGGCGTGTTGTTCATGAGTTCCATGTGAAAAATTCAGTCGGGCTACATTCATCCCCGCTTTGATAAGAGACTCAAGCGCCTGTTCAGAATCAGACGCCGGTCCGATGGTTGCAACGATCTTTGCTCTACGCATTTTTTACTTCCTTCGAGTCTATAAATTAGATAAAGCCTCCCCACTCATACTGGCTTCATTCCACAACACTTTGATAATAGGTACAAAATGGAATGGTGTCAAGGTGGAAAAGTTATTATCTGATTAACAACAAAAAAGCCGTGAAGTTGCGCTCACAACCTCACGGCTTTTCGTTAATTCAGGTCAGGTGTAATGCAATTCCCTGGCTTGTCTTTGCAATTCATCATGGAATTGCGGATGCGCAACTTTGATCAACGCCTGCGCGCGCTGGCGGATGGTCCTGCCGTATAAATCGGCCACACCGTGCTCGGTCACCACAAAGCGGACATGGTTGCGGCTTGTCACCACGCCTGCGCCGTGTTTGAGCATGGCGGTAATTTTGCTGACCTGCGTCCCATCGCGCAGGGTTGCCACACTTGGCAGGGCAATGATCGGCACGCCGCCCTTGGAACGGGATGCGCCATAGATAAAATCCAGTTGTCCGCCGACGCCGCTGTAAAGTTTTGGCCCAATACTGTCGGCACAGACCTGCCCCGTGAGATCAACTTCAATAGCCGAGTTGACCGCCACCATGCGGTCATTTTGCGCGATGACAAACGGGTCGTTCACATATTCCGTTGGATGCATCTCAACCATCGGATTGTCGTTCACCCACTCGTATAATTTTCTAGTGCCAAGGATAAACCCCGCTACGATCTTGCCTGCGTGCAGGGATTTGCGAGCATTCGTCAACACGCCCGCATTTACAAGTTCGATAACACCGTCAGAAAATAGCTCGGTATGAATACCCAAATCTTTTTTATCGGACAAAAACTTTAACACAGCATCAGGGATGGACCCAATGCCAAGCTGCATGGTTGCGCCATCGGGGATCAATGCAGCAACGTGGCCCGCGATCTTCTCAACGATGCTTGAACCGCCTTCAGAGGCCATTTTATGTTCGGGGATCGGGTAATTGACTGGCACAATATGAGTCAGGCGGCTGACGTGGATGAAAGAATCGCCAAGCGTGCGCGGCATCTGGTCATTCACTTCGGCGATAATCACCTTCGCCGATTCCGCCGCAGACTTGGTCAGGCCGACCTCGACGCCCAGGCTGCAAAAGCCGTGTTCGTCCGGTGTGGATACGTGAATGACAGCCACATCAACGGGTAAAATTCCGCGTTTGAACAATAAAGGAAACTCGGAAAGTAAGATGGGAGTAAAGTCTGCACGGCCTTCCTGCACCGCTCTGCGAATATTCGCGCTGATAAACATGGAATTCACCCGCAGGTGACCTTCCATCTCCGGGGCCACATAATCGGCGGAACCCACTGTCAATGCCTGGCAAATCTCCACATCGCGGACGTTGGGAGCATGCCCTACCAGCGCAGCCAAAAGCTTCTGAGGGACGGACACATTCCCCGTAAGAAAGACACGGTTTCCAGATTTAATTACCTTCACTGCCTCCTCGGCAGTCGTCACACGTGATTGATAAATACTTGTCGCAGACATTTTAATTCTCCTGTGCTCTCAGGCGCACAAGATTATGAAGCTTGCCGTCGTGGGTATTTACAGCAGGTTCAATGGATGGATTGCTCAAGATCGCATCCGTTCCAAGCGCGGCAATTTCTGTAATATAGGGCATGGCCGAATTCACAAAAGCGTAGGTGGCCGTCCGCGCTACAGCACCGGGCATATTTGGCACACAATAGTGCAAAATGCCCTCTTCAATATAAATCGGATGCTCATGCGTGGTCGGGCGGGACGTTTCAACACAACCGCCCTCGTCAATACTGACATCCATAATGACGGAGCGCGGCTTCATGGAACGCACCATCTCGCGCGTCACCAAAATCGATGTACGGTGGCCAGAAGTCAACACAGCGCCAATTACTACATCGGCGTACATGACGGAGCGCTCGATATTACGCTTCGTTGACATCTTCGTAACAATGGCCGGAAAGCGATCCCAAATACGCTGAAGCGCCGCGAGATTATGATCAATGACAGTTACATGCGCGCCCATGCCCAGGCACATTTGCGTGGCATATGTGCCAACCACCCCCGCGCCAAGAATAACAATCTCAGCAGGTGGAACACCCGGCACCCCACCCATCAATATGCCTTTGCCGCCCCAGTTGTTTTGAAGCAAGCGCGCCGCAATCTGCGCCGCCATTGCACCGCCGATCTGGCTGAAGGGACGCAATACCGGAAGCGAGCCATCGGGCGCCGCGATCTGCTCATAAGCGATGGAGGTGATTTTCTTTTCGAGCAGAATATCGATCTTATCTTGCTGCGTCGATGCAAGATGGAGGAAGCCAGCCAGGATCGTGCCGGGACGAAGCCAATCCAATTCCTCCTGCACAGGGCGTGCAACTTTCAATAACAGATCGGCACGGCCAAAGACTTCTTCAGCGGAAAATGCGATTCGCGCCCCGGCTTTTTCATATTCCAAATCGCTAAACCCTGCGCCCACACCCGCCTCATGCTCGACGAAAATCTGGTGCCCGTTCTGGGACAGAATCTCCACCCCGGCTGGGGAAAGACCCACACGATATTCAAAGGGTCTGCTTTCTTTTGGTATTCCAATATACATAGTGCCTCCACGAAAATACTTGTTTTCTTATGTACCTGTCCACCTGTTTACGGGTATACAAGTACACAGGTAAACAGGCAGGCATCCCCCATTCTTCATTCATACTTATGCCATATTGAGCACTTCCCTAATGGAAGGAAGCGCCCAATCTATTGTTTCCTTATCAATCACCAGCGGCGGCGCAAAACGGATGACATTGTCATGCGTCTCCTTTGCGAGGATGCCTTTCGTTTGCAAAGCCTCGCAAAAACGACGTGCGCCCTTTGCCTCGGGTTTAAGCTCCACGCCAATCAACAGGCCCTTGCCGCGGACTTCCTTCACATGCGGGCTTGGAATCTCACTCAACTGCTCGACGAAATATTCACCCAGTTGCTGTGCGCGTTCCGCCAGCTTCTCCTCGCGGATCACGCGCAACGAAGCGCGCGCCACAGCCGCCGCCAGCGGATTCCCGCCGAAGGTGGAGCCGTGCTCGCCTGCGGTAAACAGACCGAGAATCGGCTTATCCGCCAGCACCGCAGAGACGGGGTAAAACCCTCCAGAAAGCGCCTTGCCCACGATCACAACATCCGGGCGAACATCTTCATGGTGCGAGGCGAACAGTTTCCCGGTCCGTGCGAGGCCGGTTTGAATTTCATCCGCGATTAGGAGAACATTGTTCTTCTTGCAGATTTCAGCAACCTTTTTCAAATATCCAGCGGGGGGAATAATCACACCCGCTTCACCTTGAATCGGCTCAAGCATCACTGCCGCAGTATTGGGCGTGATGGCTTTTTCAATCGCATCGGCGTTGCCATAGGCTACAACCACAAAACCAGGGGTGAACGGACCAAAGTCATCGCGATACAAAGGCTCGGTGGAAAATGAAATAATGGTGACCGTGCGCCCGTGGAAGTTATTGCCTGCCACGATGATCTCGGCCTGATGGCGTGGAACTTTTTTAACCTGATACGCCCACTTGCGGGCGAGCTTGACGGCGGTTTCGACTGCCTCTGCCCCGGAATTCATCGGCAGGGACATTTCGTAGCCCGTCATCTCGGAGAGTTCTTTATAAAGAAGAGGTAATTGATTATTGCGGAACGCGCGCGAAGTAAGTGTGACATTCTTTGCCTGATCCAACAGCGCTTTCAAGATTTCAGGATGAACATGTCCCTGATTCACCGCGGAGTACGCAGAAAGACAATCGAGATATTTTTTCCCCTCCACATCGTACACCCAAACCCCTTCCGCTTTTTCGATCACCACATCCAAAGGATGATAATTATGCGCGCCGTACTGTTCTTCGATCTTGATAAAATCTTGGGTATTCATTAAATAAGCTCCAGCATTAATATATTATTACACAACACAGAACACAAAACACGCATCACGTAATCCGTAGTGCGTGTTCTGTAAAAATCACGCCACACCAAACAAGCGCGCCAGAATCGCTTTCTGCGCATGCAGGCGGTTATGAGCCTGCTGGAAGATGACCGAGTGCTCGCCATCGGCCACGTCATCGGTCAATTCCTGGTTGCGATGAGCAGGCAGGCAGTGCATCACAATCACATCCTCGTCCGCTTCGCTGACCAGTTTTGCATTGACCTGATATGGCGGGAAGATTTTTTCGCGCTTGGCGGTCTCTTCTTCCTGCCCCATGCTTGTCCAGGTATCGGTGTAAATTACATGCGCGCCTTTGACCGCTTCGTGCACGTCGCGCACAAAAGTTAATTTA
The DNA here is from genome assembly GCA_016191985.1 of Chloroflexota bacterium. GTDB lineage: Bacteria > Chloroflexota > Anaerolineae > Anaerolineales > Villigracilaceae > Villigracilis. The sequence goes on from JACPVB010000259.1 coordinate 20,711, forward strand.
CTGCCGGTCTTTTTTGCAATATTTTGGGCAACTTCAACCGCCTTGGGATTCACATCATAGCCTTCAGGAGTCCCGACGGTCATATTCCAGCCCAACAACGCGGAAACATGCATCAGTGAAACAGTGACGTTGTTGCCGTCACCCACATAGCTGACATTCAAACCCTTTGATTTTTTGCCAAATTTTTCGATGATCGTCAACGCATCCGCCATACCCTGGCAGGGATGGTTGTAATCGCTCAAGCCATTTACTACGGGAATATCCGACCACTTCGCCAGTTCCAGCACATGGGCATGGTCGAAAACGCGTGCCATCAACGCCTGCACATATCCAGAGAGGACGCGCGCCACATCCGCAATCGATTCGCGCTTGCCAAGACCGATCTCGCTTGGCGAAAGGTAGAGCGCATCGCCTCCGCAATGACGCATGGCCATATCAAATGAAACGCGGGTGCGCAGGCTTGGCTTCTGGAAGATCATTCCCAATACTTTGCCTTTGAAAATCTTCTTATTCCCCTTCTTGAAATATTCCTTCTTCAATTTCGCTGCCACATCAAGCAGGTCTTGAATCTCATCCGATGAGTAATCGGAGATCGCCAGAAAGTCTTTCATAATTATCTCCTTGGAATGAAAGTATATCTTTATTGCCTTATTTTGCCATGTTTCAAGCATCACGCATTCAGCATGACAAATTACGCGCTTCCAAATTTCTTCCAATAACGTATCAAACCGTCTGCACTCATGCCGATGGGATTTGCCAAGGTGTAGGCTTGAATCACGTCAGCGCTCAACCCCTGCACGCGGCTCTGCTCGCTCATCCATGCCGCAAACTTTTCGCGCAATTCTTCAACCGTTGGTTCGGAGGGCATGATCTCCTCCAGCCATTTTCTGGTTGCGACCAAATTCTTTTCCAATTCATTCAACTGCCATTCGGCGTCGTCATAAATTCCAAAGTGGGTCGGCGCGATGCGGGTAAATTTTTCCCTTCGCAAGCGCGCAATGGATTCGAGCCAACGCTCAAAATGCAATTCAGGCGGCGGCATGGGCGCGCGCAAATATTGATACCCGGGAATCCGCACCCCGCCCACATCCCCACTGAAACACAAATCTTCAAAGAGATAAGCGAAATGATGTTCCGCGTGACCTGGAGTGTTAATGGGGATAAATTCCAAATTGCCGATGCCGATCGGCTCCGCATCATTCGGGACTTTGAGCTGATTCTGTTCAACAGGCAGAAACTCACCCCAGAGCTGGTCCATCCGATCTCCATAAATGCGGGTGGCGCTGGCGATGAGTTTTTCAGGGTTCAGTAAATGCGGCGCGCCGTTCGGGTGGACGTAAATCTCCGCGCCCTGTTTTGAAAGCCAGCCCGCCGCACCCGCATGGTCGAGATGAATGTGCGTGAGCAGAACGTGGGTAATGTTTCGGGGAGATAAATTTTCCTTTGCCAGACCAGCTTCCAGCGCGGAAAGAGTCGAGCCGGGTCCGCTTTCGATCAAGACCGCGCCGTCGTTATGTCGAATCAAATAAGACGCGATGGCTTGCGTCTTATTTTGAAAATTTAGATCTAAGGTGATAATACGGGAGTTTGCCATGTACGCATATCCTGGGATTTGAAAGTTGATGGAATTTCCGAAAGCGCCTGCGAAAGATCGTCATCGCATCGAATGACGGTGATGGGCACGCGCCGCTCGCGCAGGGAGTTGATTAGCGTTTCCGTGCCGCGCGGGCCGCCGAACGTTTCGGTATCGAGCAGCACAACCACGGGACGCAGGTAGCGCATTTGCAGGTCGTCCACCGCGTGCAAAATATCCGGGCGGACAGTTGGGGTTACGAGAATCACGCTTGAGCCCTGCGGCAACTGCGAGGCTTGCGCGGTGACAAGAGCCGCTATCGAAAGCGCGCCGTTGGCCTCCACGAAGGCAAGCGTTTCCAAAATTTTCGCCTCCTGCCTTTCGCTTCTTTCCGCGGGATGGACGGTGAAGGTTTGCCCCGCGCTAACGTAGCCCACCGAGCGGTGTTGACCGATAAAATAATGAGCGAGCGAAGCCGTGATGCTGACGCTGTATTCCAGCGTGGATGGCGGCAGTTTGAATTTCGGGCGCTTCACGAACATCATCGAATCCAGCGGCAATTCTTCCTGCTGGTATGGCTTCTCATAATGAATGGCTTTTTGAGAATCGAGGTACAACCAAATCTCGGCCTGCGGATCCTGCTCGAACTCCTTCACCATCAATTGACCTCGGCGCGCCGTTGTAGGCCAGTGGATGCGTTTCATGGCGTCGCCATGCACATACTCGCGCACGCCCGCCGCATGAGGCGTAATGTCGTAGGATTTTCGGCGAATGACCTGTCCGCCGGGCAGCATGCCCGGCGGATAAGGAAATGACTGAATTTCATGGATGACCGGGAAAACAATGAGAGTCTCATGGGGGGCAATTGTCTTGCCCGCGCTGAACAACCCGAATGGATCACCCGCGGAAATTCGCGTGGGACCAAGCCGAAATCCGCCGCGACGAGTCAACCAGGTGCGCGCAAGATAGCTCCGTCTCTGGCGGCCAAGCACAAAGGTAAACAAACGCGAACCGGCGGCATGTGGCAATGTGGATTGATTAAGAACTTCGATCCATGCGGCAGGGATGCGGCTGTTATTGATCACTTCGTAATTTTCTTCAAACACATCCCCCACGTTGGCGCGCAGTACACGCGAACCCCTCGTCGAACTCAATCCGTTGGCAGACCAGTGCGCCCACACCCAACTGATAAACGCCAGTAAAACGCTGATTAAAAAGAAGCGCGTGTAAATTAGGGCGCCATTGAACACTACGCCCAAAAGGCCCACAATAAACAACAAGGCGAGCAGGATTCGCCCAGCTTTCATTTTGCTTTCTTCCGGACAATGTCAGCAGAGAAATCGCCGCCCGGCACCGGGGTGGCAAGGACAATCTCCTGCATGATGCGATCGGAACTTAGGTCGCGCAAACGCGCGGCAGGGCTGACGATGATGCGATGCGCCAAAACGGAAACCGCCAGCGCTTTGATATCATCCGGCAGCACGTGGTCACGTCCCTGCAGGGCAGCGCGCGCCTGGCTGGCTCGCGCAAGGGACAAACTTCCACGCGGGCTTGAGCCGAGGTACACATCCGCGCTCTGGCGGGTGCGGGTGGTTAATTCCACGATATATTTTTTGATCAATGGGGAAATATAAATCTGCTTGACGTCGTCGATGGCCTGCTGAATTTCCTTCAACTTTACAACCGACTTTAGCGTTTCGAGTGGGTGCTGTAATTGCTGGTCATCCATCACACGGATCTCATCCGCAATGCTCGGGTATCCCAACCGCAGGCGGAGCAGGAAGCGGTCCAACTGCGCTTCGGGGAGTGGAAAGGTGCCTTCGTATTCAATCGGGTTCTGTGTGGCAAGCACCATGAATGGCTTTGGCAAAGAATGGGTCGTGCCGTCCACGGTCACCTGGCGCTCCTCCATGGCCTCCAGCAAAGCCGCCTGGGTCTTCGGGGTGGCGCGGTTGATCTCATCCGCGAGAATGATCTGGCCGATGATGGGACCCGGGCGGAATTCAAATTTATTCTTCTGCTGGTTGTAAATGGAGACGCCGGTCACATCACTTGGGAGCATATCCGGTGTGAATTGAATGCGGTTGAAGATGCAATCCAACGACCGCGCCAGACTGCGCGCAAGCATGGTCTTTCCAACGCCCGGCACATCCTCGATCAGAACATGTCCCTGGCACAGCAGGCCGATCACGATCAACTCAATGGACTGCCGCTTCCCCACGATCACCTTCTCAAGGTTGCCGATCACGCTCTCGCCAAATGCTTTAATGTTTGCCATCAAAAAAATATCCTTTCGGAAGAGATACTGGGATTCTATCATGCGGCCTGCGTTGTGGGCAGACCCCGTGCGTTTCATTATGTTTTTACGAGACGCACGGGGCAGACCCCGCACGCTTCATTGCATGGCTGTAGCAAAGTCAAACAGAAGGGATTTTTTTGTACACGGAACACACGGAATGGACGGATTTTTGAAAGTTTCTGCTGTTTTCCGTGGGTTCCGTGATGTCCGCGTACCAAAAAGGTTTTTTGTCAAGCGACTTTGCAACAGCCATACGCTTCACTGTATTTTTATGAGGCGCACAAGGCAAACCCCGCACGCTTCATTGTATTTTTTTAAACAAGGCGTGCGGGGCAAATCGTGTATAATCTCGGTCACGCCTCAGTAGCTCAATGGATAGAGCGCCTGACTTCGGATCAGTAGGTTCCGGGTTCGACTCCTGGCTGGGGCGCCTTTTTATCTAATTGCAAATGAATTGTATTGACATGCCCATACCCTCATGGTAAACTATCGCCCGCTCAGCTAATTGGTCCCGTGGTGTAGCGGCCAAACATGCGGCCCTGTCAAGGC
>JACPVB010000002.1 GCA_016191985.1 Chloroflexota bacterium
AATACATTATGCCTTGCATTGACACGTAGTTTGGCCCAGTTGGTCATTATTTAAACTGCATAATGGAGCGGAAGCAATCTTCATTCCTTTGTAATGATTATGTGACATTTGTCACTTGAAGCAGGCTTTCTGTTTCTTATAGCGGTGCGCACTGGTTTCAACCATGCCAGCGGGGATATATTGCTGACCGTGGACAGTGACGGAACCTATAAATTTTCAGAGATACCCGCGCTGTTGAAGTGCTTAACTCCCAGCGTGGATATTGTCACAGCATCACCATACCACCCGCGGGGCGGTGTGATCGGTGTGCCGGGATATCGTCTGTTTTTCAGCAAGGGTTCCTCGATGCTGTATCGAATCCTTGTTGACCGAAACGTTCACACCTACACCTGCCTGTTCCGTGCCTATCGTGCGCGGGTTGTGCGGGAGATAAGTTTTGCTTCGAATGATTTTCTCGGCGGCACGGAATTGCTGGTAAAGGCCATGCTGAGAGGATTTCATGCAATTGATTTTCCGTCCGTGCTGCACAAACGCATGTATGGAGTTTCAAAAGCGCGTATCGCGCAAACCATCCGCTCGCATTTGAAATTCATGGGATGGGTGCTGCTGCAACGCGTGCGCCTGGCGTTCGGCGTTCAGGCAAAAGAGATTATTTAAAATTTTTATGGACACGACCAACAAGCGTTCCACGAAAGAGGCATTGGGTATGCAAACAGCCATTTTGTATATTTTGGTCAGCGTGTTTTTCAGCACAGTGGGACAGCTTCTACTCAAAGGCGGTATGAATAAATTTGGCTCGGTCACCTTGAGTCTGAACGGACTTTTCCCGACCCTGTGGCGTATGGTGATCAACCCCGGCGTTTTCTTCGGGTTGACCTTGTATCTGGTCGGCACAGTCTTCTGGCTGGCGGCCCTTTCGCGGGTGGATCTCAGTTACGCCTATCCCTTTGCCAGTTTGAGCTATGTGGTTATGCTGGCGGCTTCGTGGATGATGTTCGATGAGAAGATCACTCTTATGCGGATCATCGGGACTGTTGTCATTTGCATCGGTGTGTTGTTGATTCATCGGAGCTGACCAGGGAAAAATCAAGAAATGAAAATCATATCCGTCGTTGGAGCGCGCCCTGAATTTATCCAGACCATGCCCGTCAGCCGAGCGATTGGCGCTTTCCATCAGGAGATTCTCGTCCACACTGGCCAGCACTACGATTACAAAATGTCCCAGCAGTTTTTCGATGAACTGGAGATTCCAATGCCTCATTACAACCTGGGAGTTGGTTCCGGTTCACAGGCACGTCAAACCGCTGAGATCATGGTGGGCATGGAAGAAGTGATGCTCAAAGAAAAACCTGATTACGTGATCGTGCGCGGCGATACCAACTCCACACTTGCCGCGGCGCTGACTTCCAGCAAGTTGTGCATTCCCTTCGCTCATATCGAAGCTGGGGAGCGCAGTTTCAACCGCCGTATGCCGGAGGAAGTGAATCGCATCGTCGTGGATAGCCTGGCGGACAGGCATTTTTGCGTCAGCGAAATGGCCGTGCGGCATTTACATTCAGAAGGCATCCACGACGGCGTTTATCAAGTCGGTGACGTGATGCTGGATGCGCTGCTCTTTGCACTTCCTATGGCCCGTGCAAAATCGGATGTGCTGAACAGGCTGGGGCTAATGCCTCGAAGATATTCGCTGGTCACCATCCACCGCCCGGCCAACACGGACGATCCATTGCGCTTGAAGTCGATTCTCTCGGCGTTGAATCAGACTGGCGAAACTGTCATCCTGCCATTGCATCCGCGAACGCGCAAAGCGCTCGAAGCGCTCGATATTCAATTGAACGATTCCCTGCGAATCATTGATCCAGTTGGATATTTCGACATGCTCGTTCTGGAAGAAAACGCCCGCCTCATTGCCACTGACTCGGGCGGCGTACAACGCGAAGCCTACTACATGAGCATTCCCTGCCTTACCCTGCGCGATGAGACCGAGTGGGTAGGCACGGTAGAGGTCGGTTGGAATAGGCTGGTCGGTGCAGAACAAAAAAACATTCTTGAAAACTGGTTCAGCTTTTCGCCACCATCGGAGCATCCCTTCATTTATGGTGACGGCAATGCCGCGCAACATATTGCGGGGATTCTAGCGAAGGCCGAAACCATGCAAGCCTTTGAGAAAGAAGGTTCCCTATGAAGATTGGAATCATCGGCGGCGGAATCATGGGCGTTTGTCTTGGCTATTACCTGTCCGCACGCGGCGCGGAGGTTGAGATATTCGAAGCATCTCCAACTCTCGGCGGGTTGGCAGGCTCGATCACACTTGAAGATGGCACAAAGGTAGATCGCTTCTATCATGCCCTGCTTTCCAGCGACAGCCACTTAAGCGAGTTGTGCACTCAGCTTGGCATCGCCAATCAACTTCGCTTCCATGAAACGCGCATGGGTTTTTTCTATCGTGGCCGCATCCATTCGATGAACAACGTGGTCGAATTCCTGCGCTTCCCACCGCTTGGCTGGGTTGACCGCTTTCGCCTCGGCCTCACCGTGCTTTATGCCCAGTTCATCAAAGATTGGCACAGACTGGAAAAAATCAGTGTTGAAAAATGGCTGTTGGCATTGAGCGGCAAAGGCACATATAAAAATATCTGGCTTCCCATGCTCAAAGCTAAATTCGACGGCGGCTTCGAGAACACGCCCGCCACCTACATTTGGTCGCGCCTCGTCAGGATGAAATCCACGCGCAGCGGAGCGGACCAAAAGGAACAGGCCGGGCATTTGATTGGCGGCTACATGACGTTGATCGAAGCGATGACCGCCCGCATCTTGACAACGGGTGGGCTGATTCACCTCCGAAAGCCTGTCACTCGCGTTGACATTGAAAACGGCCGCGCCGTAGGCATCGTTAGTGGAAATGAATCGCATCGTTTTGATGCCATTGTGTCAACCATTCAGCCGCCCGTATTTCAACGCATGATACCGGGCGCTCCGCTCGATTACCGTGAACTGCTTGGGAGCACGCAATACCTCGGCATTGTCTGTCCCCTTTTGGTTTTGGACCGTCCCCTCAGCGGCTATTGGACTATTAACCTCACGGACGAGGACCTGCCCTTCACGGGTATCATCGAAACCACATCCTATATTGACCCGCAGTATGTGGGTGGAAATCACCTGGTTTATCTGCCGAAGTACACCGCGCCGGGCAGCCGCTATCAGGAGGCGGGCGATGAGGAGATCAAAGCCGAATGGTTGAGTCGCCTTGAGATGATGTTCCCCAACTTTCAGCGGAGTTGGATGCGCTCTTTTCAAGTCCACCGCGAGAGATATGTGGAACCGTTGCATACGCTGAATGGCACGCATCTCATCCCGCCTGTTCAATCGCCCATCGAAAATTTATATCTGGCTTCCAATGCGCAGATCTATCCCGCGTTGACAAACGTCGAATCCATCAGCCGCAAGGCGCAGGATGTTGCCGCGTTGATCCTGAATTGAGAAGGAGGATGTATGCAAACGAAATCCAAACCTTGTGCCAGCCTTTCGCTCGACCTGGATAATTTGTGGTCTTACATGAAGACGCATGGCGATGCGGGCTGGGAATCTTTTCCGTCGTATCTGGATGTAGTAGTGCCGCGCGTTTTGAAATTTTTGAAGGAACGCAATTTGCAGATCACTTTTTTCGTGGTTGGACAGGATGCCGCCTTGGAGAAAAATCATGCCGCGCTTAAGTCGCTCGCCGAGGCGGGGCATGAGATCGGCAATCATTCCTTCAACCATGAGCCGTGGCTTCAGAAATATTCAGCCGAACAGGTTGAGACCGAGATCGCGCAGGCCGAAGAGATCATCGAAAAGGTGACGGGGGAAAAGCCGATTGGTTTTCGTGGCCCCGGCTTCAGCGTGTCTGATACGGTGATTGCGATTTTGAAGCGCAGAGGCTACCTGTATGACGCATCCACTTTGCCCACTTACATCGGGCCATTGGCTCGGCTCTATTATTTTATGACCGCCAAACTCAAAGCAGAGGAGATGAGCAAACGCGATAATTTATTTGGCTCAGTCAGGGACGGGTTTCGCCCGGTCCGCACTCATTTTTGGCGGACGGAAGATGGAAAGAAACAGGAACTCATCGAGATTCCAGTTACGACCATGCCGGTATTCAAGATACCGATTCACGTCAGTTATATTATTTACATTGCCACTTACTCCCCGGCTTTGGCGCTGTTCTATTTCAGAGTCGCCCTGTGGTTATGCCGTCTGACAGGCACGCATCCATCTTTGCTTTTGCACCCCCTCGACTTTTTGGGATGCGACGATATCAAGGAACTGGCCTTCTTCCCCGCGATGAACCTTTCAAAAGATAAAAAGCTCAAGCTGGTTGATGAAGTGCTGCGGATGTATGCAAGCTACTTCAATATATTGCCCATGCAGAAATATGCCAATACGATCAAAGCATTTTTATAAAGCCGCGGTATTTTGAAATTAGTCCTGAGAGTGGCTAAAAGGATGAGGTAAAAACCTTTCCACCCCGGAGATCACGGAGTCAACAGCCTGTCCTGGTCGACGGGCCAGGTAGAAAAATAAGGGGAATCTCCGTGTTGTCCATGAAACCTGTATTAGCTGGCGAAGCCGTGTCGAAGCATCTATGTACCCAAAAAGCCTTCACGGCGATTTTCTTTTTGAATACGAAACCGAACCATGCTAAACTATTCGCATGACACTCCCATTCCCCTCCACTGGAAAATCGAAAGATGAAATCCTTGCGGCCATGCGCGCCGCGCGCGACCATGATGTGCAATGGCAAAAAGGACGCGCTTTCAGCCTAGTCTATCACGCTGGTAAAGAGGTGGACGACCTGCTGAAGGAAGCGTCTCTTTTATTTTTCTCAGAGAACGGCTTGAACCCGGCAGCCTTCCCGTCCCTGCGAAAATTTGAGACAGAGATCGTTGCCATGGCGGCCTCGCTTTTAGGGGGCGATGACAATGCGGCAGGGACGGTCACTTCCGGGGGAACAGAATCCCTCCTGATGGCGGTCAAGACCGCCCGTGATTGGGCGCGCAAAAATCGCCCTGAGATCAAACAACCGGAGATGATCCTGCCCATTACAGGACATCCAGCTTTTGAAAAGGCGGCGGAATATTTTGGAGTGAAAGCGGTTCACATCCCCGTTCGGGCTGATTACCGCGCCGACGTTGAATCAGCGCGAAAGGCACTGACTGCCAATACCATCTTGATGATCGGTTCTGCCCCGGCGTATCCGCATGGGGTGGTGGACCCAATTCGTGAACTGGCTTCCATAGCTAAAGAACACGAAATCCTTTTTCACACGGATGCGTGTGTGGGCGGCTTCATGCTGCCTTTTGTGCGTAAGCTCGGCTATCACGTGCCTGATTTCGATCTTTCGGTGCCGGGTGTCACCTCGATCTCGGCGGACTTGCACAAGTATGCGTATGCCGCCAAGGGTGCATCCGTCATTTTATATAAATCTGCGGAATTGCGCCGCCATCAAATGTTTGTTCATACCGATTGGCCGGGCGGGATTTATCCATCACCTTCGATGGGTGGGACGCGCCCCGGTGCGCCCATTGCGGCAGCCTGGGCGGTTTTGAATTATCTCGGCGAGTCGGGCTACCTTGAAATGACCGATCTGGTGATGAAAGCGGCGCGTCGTTTACAAGACGGCGTGAACGCCACGCCTGGGTTGAAGGTGGTCAGCAACCCAGAGATGAGCGTCTTTGCAATTGGCTCTGACCCTTCGACAGGCTCAGGGACAGGGCTGGATGTTTATTCTCTGGCCGATGAATTGACGAAGCGCAACTGGCATCTTGATCGTCAGCAATTCCCGCCAACCTTGCATATGACCGTGCAGTTTGGTCACGTGGGCGTGGTAGATGAATTTTTACGCGACCTCTCTGCCGCGGCGGATGCCGTCCGCAGGCCGAGTTTTGAGAAGGCCGCCAATGCCTGGCTGGTTAAGATCGCTAATTTTCTGGTGCGGATCCTGCCCGAAGCGTGGGTCACTGCCCTGATGGAAAAAGTATCAGGCCTGATCGGAGGGGGAGGCGGACTTCCAAGTAAAATGGCTCCCATGTACGGGCTGATCGGTTCCCTTCCAAACCGTGGCGATTTGAAGGAAATGGTGTTGGATTTACTGGATGGAATGACGCGTTATAAAAAGTGATCGGAGCGCGGACTTCAGTCCGCTTTTAGCAAGAAGCGGACTGAAGTCCGCGCTCCGTATAAAAAGGAGATTTGATGACCGCAACCACCAAGCAGGGCTTTCTTTCGTTTTGGACAAAACTGGCGTACGGCACAGGGGATTGGAGCCTTGCCAGTTTTGGTACGCTACGCCAGGTTTTTTATGCCATCTTTCTCACGGATGTGGTTGGGCTTGAGCCGCGCCTGGCTTCCTTTGCGGCATTGATCGGCATTATTTGGGACGCTGTCAATGACCCGCTCGTTGGCACCCTCAGTGATCGCGTGCGTTCGCGCTGGGGGCGGCGGCGTCCCTTTCTTTTACTTTTTTCGATTCCATTTGGATTGAGTTTCGTCGCTCTTTGGTGGGCGCCGCCCTTTGAGAATCAATACCTGCTGGCGGCCACGGTCTGTCTGACCTTTATGCTGAGTGACACCCTACAGACATTGGTTTCCATCCCGTTTTATGCGCTCACTCCCGAAATGACTTCCGATTATGACGAGCGTACCAGCCTGAGCGGATACCGCATGTTCTTTAATTTGCTCGCTTCGCTCGCCACGGCAGTTGCCGCGCCGGCGATAGTGGATGCGGCCCTGACAGGTGGCGCGACTCAACAGCAGGGCTATTTCATCGTTTCGGCATTGTTTGGCGGATTGGCCGTCATCCCATTCTTTGTCATCTTTGCGGTTGTGCGCGAACGCGGCAATGCCGCCGATACCGCTGAACCTGAAATCCCATTTTTACAAACTTTGCGCACCGCGTGGAAAAATATCCCTTTCCGATTTGCGACCGCCCTTTATATGCTCAACTGGATCACGTTCGACCTGGTTGCGCTGGCGCTCCCATTTTTTCTGGCGTATTGGGTGGCCAAAGGGAACTTGCTTCAACGAGCGCTCGGCCTGCCGCTTGAATCGGCTGTCTTTGCCTGCCTGTTGGTGACCTCGGTCATCGTGCTGCCGTTTTGGGTCTGGCTGGCGCGCAAATTTGGCAAACAACGCGCCTACATCGGCGGCATGATGTTTTGGGCTGTGGTGCAATTGTTGATCTATTCCATACAACCTGGACAGATCACTTATATCCTTGTGCTGGCTGTCATGGCAGGCATCAGTGTTTCAACGGCGCATGTGCTTCCCGATGCCATTTTCCCCGATGTGATCGAATGGGACGAATTACGCACAGGCCGCCGCCGTGAGGGAATTTATTATGGCGTCAAAAATTTTGTGCGGAAATTAACGGGCGCGCTGGCGATTTTCATTGCCCTGCAGACTCTCGGTTGGTTTGGCTATCAATCTCCTCCCGTTGGTGCGACGCAATTTTCCCAGTCCGCACCTGCATTACAAGCCATTCGCTTCTTGATCGGCCCTCTGGGTGCATTGCTTCTGTTTGGCGCGATTGCAATGGCCTGGTTCTACCCGTTGACAAGGGAAAGGCATGCCCGTGTCCGCGCCATGCTGGAGAGGAAGAAGGAACGGGCGGTTGCAAAGGAATAAGCGATCTTCACGGTTCAAATCGCCCCCAATTCTTTCTGCGCAATCCGTTGACTGTGACCTCATCCAGCTCAAGAACGAAGCTGGTGTGCGTCTCGATCAAGGCAAGGATCGCCTCCCGTGGACCCTGCTTCCATTCATCGCTGCCGTAAAAGGCATCCTGACTCTGTTCACGATGGGCGAGGCTGTCGTAGCGGCGGATGAGGTAGTATGAATCGCTGTCGTGAGCCGATGGGCCAAAATCCACCACGTCCACGCCCCAGCGCTCAAGCATGGGCATGGACTGTTCCACGATGAGTTGATGGAACTCGTCACGGCTTGCGGTTTTCAAAGTATACGAGCGGAATTCGACCAGATGTTTCATTGTTTGTTAGTGCTCCTTGGGGTTTTATTTGTCCGTATTTTATCAGCCGAATTGTTCGGAAAAAGTTCTCGAAATCCCCCACCACAGCGGACAAATCCCTCTGTGCCTCCGCTCTCAAATCTCAACAGGGATGGTGTGGGATATGAAAATTTGGTGATGGCCTAAAGTAGTGATGGACCTGGTGGAGCGGGATGGAATCCCGCTGAATTCCGAGCATGCGGAATGACATTCCGCACCACATCAGCCACTCAGCCTACGGCAGCGTGATCTCCAACAGCGAGCGTATCGGCTGGACGAATGAGCAGTACAAAGAAGCTTGGGACGCTGAGCACTCTGGCGATCCGCTAGTCATCCCTGATGATTAAAATACGATTAAGTAAATAATAGATAGATTACGGTTTGGTCAGATGAAAATTTGGTTTCATCTGACCAAATTTTATTTTGGTCTGAGCAAATTCCGTTTTGGTCAGATCAAATTGTGGGGGGGGTGATTATTCGTGTAGTCAAATGAAGTGCCACTGCTAAAGAGAATTTCAAAAACATTGCAAAATTGTTAAGTTAGGTTTACAATGCGCTCATTGTTCCTTAAACAATCAGGCGGGAGACGCACCTGAGAACAAAGCTCCCCCAAAACCATAATAATACATTGCATCCTATAGGTGGTTATGGACAATCGCGCAACAAAACGGCAATTATGGATAATTTTCGTTCTCGCATTCATTGTCCTGAGAACGTTATTTGCGCTTGTATGGGATGTGGTTGTAGTGAGTGCAAAAAATGATTGTGGTCAATTTGCAAGCGAAGTTTATGATCAATGGGGGGCTAATGCGATTGGGTTAGCAAAGTGTGTTTTAGATGGACAATTTGCCACTGTAGGACATAAAACGGACTCTTTTCTTATTTTGGATATGGGGGAAGGAAATGAGATCATTGATAACCCAGGAGTGGATTTCTATTACTACGAAAGACCTTTTAACCCTGGTATTCAACTGGATCACGTGGAAGTTTCTGTTGCACAAGATGACGGATTGGGGAATCCTGCATCTTTTATTGTGGTTTTTATTTGGGGAGATGATATTCTTGAAAATAATGGCGCAATACCACCAGAATACAACCCTGAAGAACCAAACAAGCCTATCAACGCTTCAGACTTATACAATCAGACAGGCATAGGTATTAATATTGGTAACGAAGATGGAGCAGTTTATCGCTTTGTTCGTTTTCAAACACACCCAACCAGTGCGATGCCTGCCGAGAATGAATTGGCGGAAGTGGATGCTGTAGAAGGAATCCATCCCCCACCTCCACCGACATTGACGCCTACCCCTGTTGAAACACCTTTGCTTACCTCCACGCCAACACCGAGTGAGACTCCGTTTGAGATTCCAACTTCGACAAACACTTCAACTGAACCTCCAACCGATACTCCCGCTGTTGTAACTAACCCATCGGAAACGGACATTGTCACGTTGGTACCGACCAATACAGCAACCCCGATGGCGACTTACACATCGACAGCAATCTACACGGCCACTGATACCCCAATGGTAACTTCTTCTTTGACTGATACATCGTCACTTACATCAACACCAGTCTCTACCCCGACAAACACACCTACAGAGTCATTCACTCCTACGCAGACTCCATCTAATACCTATACTCCGACAATAACATCAACGCCAGCGACAGAGCCTACCAGAGCTACATTTACTCCAACGGCAACTTTCAGTCTCACGAAAACTCGAACTGCGACTTTCACTTCGTCGAAAACGTCAACGCCTACGAACACACTAACTCCAACTGCCACGCGGACGTCGAGACCAGGGCCTACTAAAGCTCCAACTCAAACTTCATTTCCTTACACACCTGGTAAGCCGGGAAACACTTCGACTCCCTTAGCTACATCCCTCCCAACAAAAACTTATACTGCCACGCTTACTAGAACGCCAATAGACACTTACACACCAACAATAACTTTTACACCGACGAAGTGGTTCAATACAGCGGGCGCTTCTACAACAACCTTGACGCCAACGCCAATTCCTATTGCACCACCAGCAAATCCTACACGGGAATTTCCGGGCATTATGCCTACCGAATTGGAACGTTCAGGCATTGAAATAACCCTTCTTGTCATGGGACTTATTCAAACCATGTTTACTATTTTTCAATTTATCACCTCCATAATGACTCCTAAGGAACGATCTGAGACGCGGGGATTCTTGAAAAATATAAAAGTTTGGAGTTTCTTGTTTAATTTCATGTCGAGGTTTAAAGATAATGGCGTAGGCAAGAAGCAAGTTTCTAAAAAGGCAGAAAATAAGAGGGCCTCAAAAGCGTCTTCGGCAAAAGAGAGGCATAAATGAGCGAATTCTTAGTGATTATAAAAACACCAATTACATCACTGCTGTCTGCATTAGTAATATATGTTTTCTATTTGCAGGCAGAGAAACGAGGGAGTATTGACAAATGGATAAAAACAAAAGCGCTAATTTATGTTGTGGCTTTTTTGTTAATTGTCTTATTGCTTCCCGTTGTGCTTTATTTTGTTGGTTTGTTTCCCCGTTATTGGTTTTACGCCTATACTCACGAATTTGTTATTTCTATGATGGTTGTACTCCCTCTGGTTATCTTGTGGGGAATTATGAATAAGGCGTTTCATTCTCTTCAATCTCTCTTGTTGTCGTCGCGACTGGAAAGGCTATCTCTCATCGAAAAATTGGATTTAAAAGGGGAAACTTGGGTTACACTAGAACAAAATAGCTCCATAGACGAGCAAATCATCCAATCTTTGAAGAAATGGATACGACAAAGAGACATTCAGACAACCCTCTCGCGTAAGGATTTGTTGGATTTCTTCTCTGATGAATATTTACACCTACGAAAAGTAGTAAACGAATCAATATTAAATGACTGTTTGATTGTCTTTCGTCTCGGTATCGAACACCCACCCACGGAGCGTGACATAGTATTATATGATCTTGATGACGACGAAGAGTTTCGATGTATTTCTCTTGATGATCATATCGATCCTAATCCTTTTAATGGTATCTTGAAACAAGATGATGAGATTTCGTTATCCTTTTTTGAATA
>JACPVB010000272.1 GCA_016191985.1 Chloroflexota bacterium
AGCAACGCCATCTGCTCCATCGCAAACCCCGACTCCAACTCCGACAAGCACTGACTGGGCTACTCCCATTCCCACATACACATCCAGCCCCACTCCAACGTATACTCCCACCAGAACTCCTACAAAGGTGCCGAATCCCTTTACACCAACGCGTACTCCCACGCTTTGTCTTGATTGTTAATTGTTATGCAATACAACAAAGAGCGCCGGCAAGTAGGGCGGTTCTCTTTTGTTTAGATGAAAATAAATTGATGTTGTCTTTTAGGACTCACTGTAATAACCAGTTTTGGTACCCGGATTTCACGAGAAACACGAACGAGAAAAAAATACAGGGTTTCCGTACAATTCGTGCTATCCATGTACCAGCGAAGCAGTCCTGCGGACAAGACCGTGGCAATTCCCGGAGAGTTGAATTTCGAAAGATCGAGAATTTTCCAAAGAACACACGGTAAAATGTTTATGAATATGGTCGCATAACATTTTAAAGGAATAAAGACCATGAACAATTTTACGATTGCTCAGGAACAGAATCAGCCTCCGTTGGGCGAAATTTACGGGGGAATAAAACTTATTACAACCATGTATTATTGGGTCATTACTTTGGTGCTGTTGGGGTTGGTTGCGGGGGCGGTTATTGTCCATGAGACCAATAATACATTTGCGTCGCTGCTGATGCTGGCTGGTACACTGCCTGTTCTGGCAACCGGCCTGTTGGTACGCCGCCAAAAATTTGATTTTGCCGCCGCGTTCCTGTCCACTGTGCTGATATTCATGAATACCATCCTTGCCGCCAGGGGATTGGGAATCCATCACATCAGCGTCCTGGCATTCCCCGCTATTCTGATCGTAGCGAGTCTGTTCACGAGGACGCGCACCATGGTCTTCCTCACAATTCTTGTGATTGTTTGCGCAGCGTGGCTTGTGTTTGGAGAGTTATATTCCCTCTACACTCCGGGGATTCTCGTACGCAGTGTGCCCGGGGATTTCTATTCGGCATCCATTATTGTCACATTGACCGCGGTGATGGCTCGCCTGTTATCAAAGACATTATTCCAAAATTTCCAGCAGCTGCAAAAGGAACTTACGGACAAAAAATCCACCGAAATGCAAAGAGAGGCGCTGATCCGGGAATTGGAGGCAAAGAACGCCGAATCCGAGACCCTGCGCGAGAGCCTTGCCAGCATTGTCGGCACGTTTGAATTTATTGAGATCATCGAGCATATCCTGGACCAGATCCGCCGTGTCATTCCATACGACAGTGCTTCTGTGTGGAGGGTGGAGGGCAGCCTGCAAAAACTCATCATTGGCCGAAACCTGCCTGGCCCCATGCTGGAAAAAAATATCGAATTTGTCACGGATGAAACAAACTCCGCGCTGCCCATACTCAATGGCGTGACTCCCTACATCTTAAATAACAACGTTCAGAATGAGCTTGTTGATTTTCAGGAGGAGCCGCATACCTATGTCAACTCCTGGCTGGCAATCCCACTGAAAACGCGCGGAAAGATCATCGGCATCATCGCTCTCGATGGGAAGGAAAAGGGTCAATTCAACGGGCACCATGCCGAACTGGCGGTTGTCTTTGCGAATCAGGTTGCGATTGCGCTGGAAAATTCACGGTTGTTCAATGATCTGCAAAATGAATTGCACATACGTGAGGAGCTTATCAGGGAATTGGAAACAAAAAACGCCGAACTGGAGCGTTTCACCTACACGGTTTCGCACGATCTAAAATCACCCCTGGTGACCATCAACGGCTTCCTCCCTTATCTCAGGGCGGATGTGGCTTCAAACAATCTGGAGCGCTTCGAACACGACTGCAACAGGATCCAGGAAGCGGTCAATAAAATGCAATACCTGCTCGGTGAGTTACTGGAGCTTTCGCGCATTGGGCGCATCGTCAACCCATCGCGGATGATTCCATTTGATGAGCTTGCCCGCAACGCAATGGAAATCGTACACGGACGGCTTGCCTCGCGCAATATCACGATCACACTCCGCCCAAACCTGCCGGCCGTCTACGGAGATTTTCAACGTCTGACGGAAGTCCTGCAAAACCTGATCGACAATGCCGCCAAGTTCATGGGAAACCAGCCCAATCCGCAGGTTGAAATTGGCTGTGATGGAGAGGAAAATGGTCTCCCAATTTTCTTTGTGCGTGACAATGGCGTTGGAATCCCACAGGAATTGCAGGGGCGAATCTTTGGGCTTTTCGACAAGCTCGATCCAAACAGCGAAGGCTCCGGGGTCGGCCTTGCCATCGTTAAGAGAATTGTCGAGGTACACGGAGGCAGGCTCTGGGTCCAGAGCGAAGCGGGGAGTGGAGCTACATTCTTTTTCACATTACCAAAGGATGAAAACTTAAGGAGATAATCATGAAAAAAATCCTATCCCTGATCGCTGTGTTTGTGCTGGCTCTTGCGGGGTGCGAGAGGAAAAGTGAGTCTTCGAATCAACCCGCCGAGTTGCAAATCTCCAATCCCACAAAACAATTGGAAGCCGAAGTTGGGAACGAGTTTAAAATTGTGATCGATTCCAATCCCACTACTGGTTATCACTGGGAACTGGTTGGAGAAATGGATGAAAACATTGTGGAGTTCGTCAGCCGGGATTATCGAGCGGATACGCCGCAGACCGTCGGCTCCGGCGGCGTGGATGTATGGGTCTTTAAAGCCCTGGCCGTGGGAGAGACAACCATTATGCTTGGTTACTACCCGCCGGGCGATTCGACGGAGGCGCAACAAACTGTTACATTTAATGTGGTGGTGAAATAAATCAAAGAGGCAGTAGGGGCGACCCTTAAGTCTTTTGTGGATGGGCCGCCCCTGCTGCATAAGGTGATTCTTATGTTTATAAATCAATCATGGTTTGGCATTGATGCGCTTGGTGATGCATCCGCCACTTTGACCGACTTCGGTGCAAAGCTTGAGAAAAATACGGAGATTATGGCCGTTTAGGTTGTAACCGAACAACGGCGAGCTGATGATGAACGAATCGCCGGGGGTAATCGTATCCTTTGTAGACACTTTCAGGCATCCATCCTTGTTTGCAAATCCGTCTCGGTGGGCGATTTTTTCCACTTCCGTGACCGTATCCAAAACTCTAAAAGTCATGGACTTGAACGAAAGCGTTCCCGTATTTTTTACCAGAACATCCACCCACCAGCCCTTCCCTTTGCATTTATCGGCATTATCGAACTTCAGGTCAAAGGATGGGGACGGGGTTGGGGTCATTGTCGGGGTTGGGGTGGGCGGCGGCGTGAGAACAGGCAAAAGCAGGGGAGAGCCTGAGATGGTGGCATACTCCCCCCATACCCAGCAAAACTCAACGCCCGGGTCCGGGTTGCGGATGTACCAATATTTACTGGTGGGGTCGCGCCCGTAGACCTCTGCAAATTCTCCAACCAGCAGAGCGCCCTCTATATCATATGCTTTGCCGGGACCGCTGCGGCAATTGGTTGCAAGGGAAACACTTATCAATGGAACGGAGGGGGTGAAAGTAAACGTGGGAATGGGCGTACTGGTCAGAGTGGGGATTAGGGTGATGGTGGGCATGGGAGTGAACGTAAACGTATACAGCGGTGGGATCGACTCTAACGTGGCTGAGGATGTTCCCTGCGGCACATTTTGTGTAGGCCCGGCGGATATGGTTTGTGCAACGGCGGTATCCACCGCGCCTGGGGTGGCGAGGTCGGGGACTGCACACGCCAGACTGGCGGCTATGATTACGGCAAATGAGAAATAAGTTCGATGAGTGTGGCGCATATCTACTCCTTTTTTCCTTCCAAAAAACGGACGAGCGGGCATCTTCTTTTATGACGCTGCATCCCATTCACTGGTTCCAGACCAGCCAGCCTTTGCCCAGCCATTTTCTCCGCAGGTCAATTTTATACCCCTTTGCCGCCAGGTTTTCAGCCGAGGCACAGAACCATTGTTTCAGGCCAAACGTCTTTGCCGGGGAGGTTTCTGCGGCGGAGCGCTTCCAGGCTTCGATGAATTCGTAAATGGGTTCGCCCGCCACCATGTGATGGATGTGGTTTTTGGGAAGCACGGCCTGAAAATCGGTGATATCAAAACCCATGCGGAAGTTGGTGCTGAAGACCAGCGCCTCAAACTTCCAGCTTTGGAATCCGACAGATTGCTGTCGGTTTTCCAAAAGGAAGTTTCTAGACTCCAAAGTCTTCCTCACCAGATTCGCCACCCAGATGCTGCCAAATGGCGTGGATGTGCCCTCGATCATCAAACCGCCAGGCAGGACGTATTCAGCGAGACGTTCATAGGCGGGCGCAAAATCCGCTTCCTCATATTGACGCAGGACATTAAAGGCGCGGATCAGCCTTACTCTTTCACCTGCCAGCAAAGGCAAATTAAATCCGCCCAGCCGAAAGTGGGTGAGTCTGTCCGCATAGGGCAATGCCGCATCCACACGCTCCTTATCGATCTCCACGCCGAGGATGGGGAGATTTGGATTCACGCGCCGAAAACGTTCAGCGCTTTCGAGGGTGGTACGGGGATCAAACCCATAGCCAAGATCAATGAAAAATGAATCGGCAAACAGGCCGTCGGTCCGCGTGAGAAGCGAAGGCTCGTAAAGCAGGATGAAATTATCCACACGGCGGAGTCGGTTCGAGGCGGTCTTTCCACGGGTGGGCTGTCCAACTAATCTTTTGCTTAATGTCTTTTTCATTTAAGCTCATTATACTGATTCTACATATTGGCAAAAGGAGGTTGTATGCAATTGAATATTGAAAAGGATCTGCTGAAATCGTTACTGGCAATGGGAGATGTGATCGAAGCGCGTGACACCTACACAGGCGGGCACGTCTGGCGGGTTTCCCAGTTTGCGAAATTGGTTGCACTTGAATTTGGCCTTTCAAAGAATGAAGCCGTCCATGTAAGCGTGGGCGGCTATCTGCATGACATGGGCAAGATCGGCATTTCTGATTCGATCCTGCGGAAAGCGGGCAAACTCGATGATGCGGAATTTGAAACGATAAAAACACATCCGCTGATCGGCGCGAATTTGTTGAACGAACACCCGCTGGGGAATATCGTGCTTGATATGGCGCTTCATCACCATGAGCGTCTTGATGGCAAAGGGTATCCGCATTCAGTGGATGGCGACGGTCTGTCGCTCAACGCGCAGATTATCAGCGTCGTTGATGCGTTCGATGCGTTGACCAGTTCAAGGCCGTACCGCAAGGGGATGAAGATCGAAGATGCACTCTCCATTTTGATAAAGAGCAGCGGCTCGCAATTTAACCCCGGCCTGCTTACCGCATTAAATTCATTGAGTGTCGGCTCGCAACTCATCCACATTGTTGGTCATAGCGACGAGGGCATCCCATTGATCGATTGTCCGGCCTGCGGCGCGGTTTTTACGATTACCCGCCATACCCATAATGGGGATGTTGCGTTCTGTCGTACCTGCACCGGGAAAATGGTGATGCACAAAAGGGGAGATTTTTTTGTACCCGAGTTTACCGGCACCACCGGCTCCCCGCGTGACCTGCTGCCCGTGCCAAACATGGATGCGATCGCTGATTTTGTAGGGAAAATCCCAAACACGTTGGACGTGTAAAGCGGCGCCCCTATTCGTGGATTATTCCATTGTGAACGCAAGCCCTAGAGACAAAAAAGAAGCGATCTTCTGATCGCTTCTTTTTTGTCTCTTATGAACTATGGGGTGAATTCGATTGTCTTTGTTGCGCATGCTCCGCTTTGGCCGGTGTTTGTGCAAAGTGTAATGGAGGCTTTCACTTTATGTCCGGTGGGATCATCCGCAAAGGCGGGCGAGCTGACGGTGTAGGATTGGTTCGGGTCAATTGTGGAGACAATCCCTGAGGATAGACAGCCGGTGTTGTCTGTAAACCCATCGGTGGACGCGCTGAGCGTAACGCCCGTCACCGTGTCTTTGACCGAGATGGTTATGGATTTGAACGCCACTGGGCCGGTAT
>JACPVB010000255.1 GCA_016191985.1 Chloroflexota bacterium
ACATGCCGCGTTTGCATTAGGCTCCACAAAATTTGAAGTGGCCTTGCACGTGGTGACTCGGCAAATGCTGCCGGGCATCGTCACCGCCATTTTGCTGGCCTTCGGGCGCGGCATCGGTGACGCGGCTTCTGTTTTATTTACGGCAGGCTACACAGACCGCATCCCCACTTCGTTGATGCGCCCGACAGCATCCCTGCCGCTGGCAGTATTTTTCCAACTCGGTTCTCCCTACCCCGAAGTGCAACAGCGCGGTTATGCAGCCGCATTAATTCTCACCATCATTGTGTTGGCCGTCAGCCTCGGTTCACGCTGGTTATCAGCACGGTTGAATAGATATACGGTCAAATAACTCTGGAGTCGAACAGCTTGCTGTTCGATATACAGGAGCAAGCTCCTGTACTCCAAAAGGAAAAACCTATGGATGCTCATATTCAAGTAAAAAATCTTAACGTCTACTATGGCAAGCAGCAGGCCTTGAAAAATATCAACATCGAAATCCCCAAGAATCAGATCACCGTCATCATGGGGCCTTCGGGGTGCGGCAAGACCACACTCTTGAAAACCTTCAACCGTTTTCTTGAATTATTGGATGGCGCGCAAATTTCCGGTGAAGTACTGGTGGATGGACAAAATATCTACGACCGCGACGTGGATGTAACCGAAGTCCGCAAGGCGGTTGGGCTGCTGGCGCAGCGTCCCTCGCCGCTGCCCATGTCCATTTATGATAATGTCGCTTACGGAATACACATACATAAAATGAAGAACGAGCGCAAGGAGTATAAAGCTGCCGTGCGTCATTATCTTGAAATCGCTGGCTTGTGGGAGGAAGTGCAAAAGCGATTGCATGACCCCGCTACCAGTCTCTCCATTGGGCAGCAGCAACGCCTCTGCCTCGCCCGCGGACTGGCCGTCGAACCCGAAATTATCCTCGGCGACGAACCCACCTCCGCGCTGGACCCGATCTCTTCGCAAAATATCGAAAGCCGTTTATTGCAACTCAAAGAGCAATACACCACTGTGATTGTGACGCATACCCTGCGCCAGGCCAAACGTCTTGCGGACCATGTCATCTACATGTATCTCGGTGAGGTCATTGAAGCAGGCCCCGCAAAGGAAGTATTCTCCAACCCGAAACACGAGCGGACGAAGCAATATCTCGAAGGATTGTTCTAGGTGTTAGGTAGACAGGTAGACACGGCTACCTGTCTACTTGTTTACTTGTGTACTTGTTTTACTTGCCTACTTGTACACTCTCACCAAATCCCCGGCAACAAACGATATTTGGTTTTCTGCGCGAATTCCTGGTAGCCGGGCAATTCTGCTTGCAGGGTTTTATCTTCCAACGCAGTGCGAATGACCATGACGACCATGAGCAAAGCGGCGGGGATAAATGCCCAGAGCGAATCCAATAAAAGGGGGATGAATAAATACCCAAGCAGGCCGCCCGCGTAGCCGGGATGGCGGACAATGCGATACGGCCCCGTGGATATGACGTGATGTCTACGCTCGGTTTGGATGCGGACGGTGCCGGAGAAAAAGCGATTCTCGATCAGCGCCCAGGAGGAAAAGCCGTAGCCAAGCACAATGCCGAAGAGCGCAATCAGGTTCCAGGTTAAGGAAGAGGCGGAGATCAGGGGGCGTTTATCCAAACCTGCAACGACTAGAATCAAAATGGAGCCCAGTCCAAGCAGGGGAGCGAGGATTTTATCCCAGGGTTTTGTGTCTTTGGCTTCCATGAAGCGGGCACGTTCTTTTATCAAGTCCGGATTGCGGCGGTTGACGATCAAACGGCTGATGACAAAAGACAAAATGCTTGCAACCGCATACGCCCAGGCCTGCCACCAACCCCATCGGCCTGAAACGATCATCGGGATAAAGGGCGCGACCAGCACAACGATGACCAATTGGATGATAACGCGCAAAGTGAAGTTTTTCTGAGTCTCGGCCATAACATCCTCCTTAACCATTATAATAACCAACAACCTTGGAAACAAATATGAAACTTACCCGTATTACCGTTTTAATTCTGATTGCCTTGACCTTGATCCAGCCTGTCTTTGCGCAAAGCGATGATCCGCTGGCCATCGTGATGACGGCGGATGGGCCGATCATGCCGCCGATGCTGGAGTATTTCAAACGCGGCATCGAAACCGCCGAACAGCGCGATGCGGAAGTGCTCGTCATTCAGTTGAACACGCCCGGCGGAAGTGTGGAAACCATGTTGGAGATGATCCAGGCGATGCGCGCCAGCAAGGTGCCGGTGGTGGTGTATGTTTCACCCAACGATGCGATTGCCGGCAGCGCGGGGGCGTTGATCACGATGGCGGGGCACGCCTCTGCCATGGCGCCCAAGACAGCCATTGGCGCGGCCAGCCCCATTGACTCCAGCGGCGCGGATATAGAATCCACGCTTGAGACAAAAGTAAAGGAAATTTTAAAAGCCCGCGCGCGCAGCCTAGTGGAAGACCGCGGCACAAAAGCGATCCAACTTGCCGAAGCGATGATCGACGACGCGAAAGCCGTCACCGCCAAAGAGGCGCTCGAAGCGGGGCTGATCGATTTCATCTCCGACGATACCGAAGACCTGCTTCAATCCCTGAACGGTTTCACCGTCCAAATGGAAGACAGCCGTCACACATTTAAGACAGAGAATATCCGCACCCAGGAACTAGACATCAGTTTCATCGAACAACTGTTGCTGCTGCTCACCGACCCGAACATCGCGTTCCTGCTGCTTGCCATCGGCGTACAAGCCGTGCTGATTGAAATTTCATCGCCCGGCGGTTGGGTGGCGGGCTTCATCGGCGCGGTCTGCCTGACGCTCGCCATTTATGGCATGGGCGTGTTGTCCATCAACTGGTTTGGGGTCATCTTCCTTCTCATCGCCTTCGTCTTATTTATTCTCGACATCAAAGCGCCCACGCATGGCGCGCTGACCACGGCGGGCGTGGCCTCGTTTATCATTGGCGCGCTGGTGTTGTTCAATTCGCCGGGCACGCCGCAATTCCAGCGCGTGTCTGTGCCGCTCGTGGTGGGCATGGGTGTTTTCCTCGGCCTGCTGACCTTCACCGTGCTGATGTTCGCCATCCGCGCACAACGCGTGCCCATCCGCATCGGCGTGGAATCAATGCTCGGAAAAACAGGAACAGCCAAAACGTTCAGCAATGAAGCGGGGCAGGTACAAGTTGGCAGCGAATTGTGGAGCGCCGAAAAAGCCGCCGAGTCAGAATCCATCGGTAAGGGTGATTTCATCGAAGTTGTCGAAGTACGTGGATTGAGATTAATCGTTAAGAAAAAGTAACGCAAGATTAATCTTGCGGTACTTTTCGCATCAAAAAGGACCTTATGCCTGCTACCCCTACGAGAGACAGAGTCAAACCCGAAACCGATTCACGCCCGCTGCGGCGGCCGGATTGGATCAAAGTCCGCGCACCCTCTGGCGAGACTTATGAGTGGCTGCACGGACTGATGCGCAAGAAGGAATTGCACACCGTTTGCGAAGAAGCCATGTGCCCGAACCTCGGCGAATGCTGGGGCAGCGGCACCGCCACATTTTTGATGCTCGGCGATGTGTGCACGCGCACCTGCGCCTTTTGCGATATCAAACACGGCAAGCCCGGCTTATTGGATTGGGGCGAAGCCGAACGCGTGGCGCAAGCCGTCAAAGCCATGGAATTGAAACATGCGGTCATCACGTCGGTGAACCGCGATGAGCGGCGGGATGGCGGTGCGCCGATTTTCGCGATGGTGATTCGCAGAATTAGAGAATTATTGCCGGGCTGTTCCATCGAAGTGTTGATTCCCGATTTCAAGGGCAGTATCGAAGCCTTGAAGATCGTGATGGACGCCCGCCCTGAAATTTTGAACCATAATGTGGAGACGGTTCCGCGCCTGTTCAAGTCCGTCCAACCGCAGGACAATTACGAATGGGCCGCGGCGACGTTATCGAACGCGAAGAAACTCGACCCCGAAGTGTTGACCAAATCGGGCATCATGCTCGGCCTCGGCGAAACGATGGACGAGGTCAAAGCCGTGATGCGCGACCAGCGCAGTTGGGGCGTGGACATCCTCACCATCGGTCAATACCTGCAACCCAGCAAAAAACACATGCCCATGGATCGTTATTACACGATGGAAGAATTCGCCGAACTGCGCGAATATGGAAAAGAGATTGGCTTCAAGTGGGTGGAGTCGAATCCGCTGGTGAGGTC
>JACPVB010000275.1 GCA_016191985.1 Chloroflexota bacterium
CGAAAGGTGCGCGCGATCTTAAGCGGAGTTGGCATCATGCCTACGCCCGCGCCGCGGTCTGCGATGGTCTTGGCGGGGCAGCCCATGTTGAGGTCGATCACATCGGGGTTATTTTCCTGAATTTGCAGCGCGGCTTGCAGGACGAGGTCGGGGTCGTCGCCGTAAATTTGAAAGGTGATGGGGCGTTCGGGTTCGGTGAAATACATCCGTTTGGCGGGCTGTTTGGAGCGGCTGAGAATTTTTTCCACTTTGATGAATTCGGTGTAGCTCATAGCCGAACCCAGCTCGCGACAAACCGAACGGAAGGGCCAGTCGGAGTAACCGTCCATGGGCGCGAGGATGGTGTCGCCGTAAATCGGCACGTCGCGGATATAAAAGGTGGGGATAGGTAGTGTCTGTGTCATTTGCAAAGATAGGGTTTATTAAGTATACCGCTTTATCGCAGCGGTTTCTGCGTGCTATAATTTGATTAATGAAGTCTAAAATTTACCTTGATACCTGCTGCATACAACGCCCGCTTGATAACAAGTCGCAACTTCGAATTGTATTGGAAGCGGAAGCTGTTTTAGGTATTCTCTCCCTTGTGGAAGCGAACAAGGTGGACTTGATAGCATCTGAAATATTATCGTTCGAGACAAATCGCAACTTGAACCAGATTTAAAGGCAACGGTTATGTCTCCCCTTGAATTGGCAAAGCAGTTGTAAAATGATTGCAGACACACTTCCCCTGGCAGAAGTTACAAAAGAGGCGTTGCGGGTCCTTTATAAAGAGATCGGCGTTGTCAACACGATTCGGTTTGTAAATCAGTTTACGACCGGGTATGGTGATTATGTGGAGGAGCGCAAAATCCTTTTTGCCGACATGTCTTTGGATGAATTATTTCATGAAATGGGAAAATCCAGACGAAAGCCGCCGCAAAAACGGCAAAGAAAATAACCCGCTAAAAACAAGAGCGCAGAGGTCACCTCTGCGCTCTTGTTTTTGTTACGCAGGCTGCTTCTTCAACAACTCCAGATAGTGCTTTCTGAACTTGGCAACCTTTGGGGCGACCACCGCCTGGCAATAGGGCTGGAATTGATTCCGCGCGAAGTATTCCTGGTGATAATCCTCGGCGATGTAGAAATCCTTCAACGCTTCAACTTCCGTAACGATGGGGCTGTTCCAGATTTTCTGGGCATTTAACTCGCTGATGAGATTCTCGGCCATCTCTTTTTGTTCCGGCGTGTGGTAATAAATTCCAGAGCGGTATTGTGGGCCGACGTCCGCGCCCTGGCGGTTCAATGTGGTGGGGTCGTGGATGGCGAAGAAGACATTGAGCACATCGCGGAAGGAAATCACGGTCGGGTCAAACTTGATCTGTACCACTTCGGCATGGCCTGTATTTCCATTGCAGACGTCCCGATAGGATGGGTTGGCAACGTGTCCGTTGGCATAGCCAGAGTCCACGGAGAGCACGCCTTTCATTTCATCGAAAACAGCTTCCAGACACCAGAAGCATCCACCGGCCAGTGTAATGGTTTCATAATTTGTGTTCATGATAAAGTCTCCTTTTCTTGGTCTGCCCATTAGACGGCACAGGGGGAGAAAATCTTATTACGAAATTATTACGATTTTTTCAAAGGGCTACCCTGCTGTTATTGCATGGAATATTCCCAGGCCGAATCGCCTGCTATGGGTGATTTTCAGCCCCGCAGTTTTTACCAGATCCAACGGGTCTTGATTCCAGCGGCAACCGGCGTTTTGCTGATAGTGCTGAAGTACATTCCGGTCTTGAAATTTTGCCAGCCAGGGCAGGTTGCTATGACCATGCTCCAGAAGCAGGATCAACCCTCCCGTACGACAGACGCGTTTCATTTCCCGCAATGCCTGAATGGGGTCAGGAAACGTACAAGTGGAGAGGGAGGTGGTCACCGTGTCGAAACTTCCATCCGCAAACTCAAGTTTCTCTGCATCCATGATACGTGTCTGTATGTTGAGGTTCAGGTCTGCGGCTTTCTCGCGCGCCACATCCAGCATTCGTTCGCTTAGGTCAACGGCCGTAACTTCACTTGAGGCAGGGAAATAGGGGAAGTTCAATCCTGTGCCGCAAGCCACATCCAGAATTTCCCCATGCGCTTTAGACATCAACTGCTTTCGCTGGCGCGCCACGCCGAGAATGTGCTGGTCGAACCAAATCTTTTTATCGTATTGATCTGCAACCTCATCGTAGGCGCTTTGTATTTCTTTGTCTGTCATCATATTGGGTTTCATCATGGCGTTCATCATTGTGCCTCTCGTTGTGAGGATTGTTCATTTGCACTTGCTTCGATAAATTGAGGCGGTACAACCAGCCAGCTTAAGCCAAGACCCATCATGCCACTGAAGAAGATCATGCCCAGCCACATATTGGAATTCCACCAAATTTCTGTAGTGATAAGGAGAGCGATGAAGTAGAAAAGGAATAACAGCGCCGGGACGGAGAAACTGAACCAACGCAGCGCCTTGATGCGTGTGCGTGATGGTCGCAGAGCAATGAGCAGAATATCCGCTGCGACGCCTCCAAGCAATGCCGCGACCAGCACCTGCCAATGTTCGTGTGAATAACGGAAGGGCATCAAGAACATGATCGTGGAGTTCCCTGTAATCAAAAAAGTCAGACTCCCCATGGGTAGTTTCCAACGCAGGATTAACATCAGGATGAAGCTCATTAATAATAGGGAGGTGACTAATACATACGAGATCAGCGCGGTATCCCAAAAATAGGTATCTGCCGCGGGAATGGCGCCCGTGAAAGATTTGGGATGTGAAAATGCGTTTGAAAATTGAGTAAAGAAGGTAAAGACTCCCAGCACTGCGAACGCGGATAACAAAGCGGGGATCGGGATTCTGTTGCTCTGCGGCTTCGATTTCACCCATGCCATACGCAAGGGACCGCTCATCATCATCGCGCCTCCAACAGCCAAAGAGAGATGCGATGGACTGACCAGCGCTTCAACATTCTCCTCAAACCCAAAGATTGCGTGCCAGATGAAATCCAGATTGCCTGCCACGATGAAAATTACAGCTCCGAGAAGTGAGCGCATATAAGCGGGCGGCAGGGAACTCAGCCAGTTGTATCCTTTCCTCAGGTTGGAAAGATATGGGATGCCTACTACAGCGACGGATGCGCCGAGTCCGCTGTATAAAACGGCGTGCCAGGGGGTGAAGAAACTATCAATCGTTTCTGGGATGTTATTATGAGCCCATCCGTCAAGGAAGAGTCCAATAAGGATCCAGAGCGAAGAAAATGTCACCGCCCATTCGAAACGGTCGCTGACATCTGGATAGCCGGGCAGGCAGACTCGCGGACTTGATGTATTTGCAGTAATTGTTTTCATGTTGCTCCTTTTTGTTATACTATGTAAC
This sequence comes from Chloroflexota bacterium, assembly GCA_016191985.1. Taxonomy (GTDB): domain Bacteria; phylum Chloroflexota; class Anaerolineae; order Anaerolineales; family Villigracilaceae; genus Villigracilis. Next base: position 3,386 of record JACPVB010000275.1, read on the forward strand.
AATTGTAGCCAGCCTGATTTGCAAGTCAATAATAGATCAGGCTTTGATGATACATAAGTTATATAAACCTGCATTTTGTAACAAAACCAGTACCGCAACATTTATATCGCGATACATTCATGGAACTGGATTGCCATGCCAAAGAAAACCTCTCCCATAAACGTTGACCCGCGCGTACGCAGAACCCGCCGCCTGCTGCGGGAGGCTCTGGTTTCATTGATCCTGGAAAGGGATTTTGCATCCATCTCCATCAGGGAGATCACGGAGCGTGCCGAAGTTGCCTACATCACATTTTTCAGGCATTACGAGAGTCTCGATGTATTGTTGATGGAGGTCCTGGATGAAGGGCTGGGGGAATTAATGACTCGCATTGAAACGCTGGCGAAGCAATCCGACACTTCCAATCTTGAAACAGAGGGGAGATTGATTTTCGAATATATCGGGCAGAAAGCCGATCTCTTCCGTATTTTGTTCAAGAGTCAAAGTGTGACGCGCGTCCGTAAAAAAGTAGTGCGGAATATCGCCGCTGTTTTCCAAAAATCCTGTCTCCCATTGGCGAGATCTGGTAATCAGACAACGACTGCCATGCTGTCGAATCACATTGCGACCTCGCTGCTGGCGCTCATCGAGTGGTGGCTGGACAACAAAATGACCCCTGCGCCGGCACAGATGGGCAGAGTCTATAAAAATTTGATCATTGATTCAACGGTGGGAGTGGTGAGCACTGTATCTGCCATGTCGTAACAATTGATAAATGCATGTGATAAATACGCCAGTCCTTATCACATGAGGTTGTCTTGTTTCGCCGACTTTACAAGCCAGATATCAATTTCCCCTTTACCCTTTATATTCATTAAACGAATTGCGCAAGAGCTGCATGTTTCTGTTACTCATCCTCCTCGCCAAGAAAACCGCGCACCGCTTCCACGAATTTTGGCCAGGCGGATTCCTCCTTCGTCAACAGGTGATTTTTACTCTCTAACGCGACGAAGCGCGCCTTAGGAATCAGTGATGCCAACAGGCGGCCTTCTTCGAAGGGAACGGCTTCATCTTCCCGTGAATGCAGAACCAGTGTTGGGACTGTGATTTGAGATGCAGCATCTTGAACGTCGATGCGATGCATCTCGCTCTCCAATCGTACCGCGTTTTTCGGAGAAACCGAAAGGCGCATCTGCTCTTCCAAAGCACGTATATGTTCTGCGGGCGCGTCGGGAAACAACTGCATCGCAAACACCTGTCGAAAAGCGGGATTGTCTCGCCCCCATCCAACCCGCATCAAGCTGATCATCAATTTCTCTTCTTCAATCTGCTCCTCGGTTAGGTCTCGCTTCAACCAACCTCGTGAATAAGCGCCATGCACAATCAAACGGGTGACCTTGTCAGGATGGCGGGCTGTATACGCGACGGCGACAGCGCCCGCCTGCGACATTGCAAAAAGTGGGAAACGTCGAAGTCCGGCGGCATCCACTACTGTTTCGAGATCGCGCACCCACGCTTCGAACGATACATCCTCCGCATTCCAATCCGATAATCCTGAGCCGCGTTCGTCGTAATAGATCAGCGTATGACTGCGGATCAATTCCTCCAACCAGTGTGCCCACACAGGACTATCCCAATCATATTCGACGTGACCCATGTAATTGGCGACCTTGACCAACGGTGGACCGTTCCCAGCAATCGCAAAAGCGATGCGAGTCTCATCGAAGCTGGTGGTAAAGGAGACGCGATGCTCCACCTTCCGGCGTTCCACTGGCATTGGTTGATCGCTTGCCTGAAAGGACGAAGGAACAAGGAGATCGTTCGTGTTGAAGAGTCCCAATGCTCTGGCCGTGGTGATGGCTTGCGTCCGTCCGCTGACGCCCAGCTTGCTGTAAATCTGACGGTTGTACCACTTGATGGTGTGGAGACTCAGGATCAACTCATCGGCGATCTGCTGATCCGATAAGCCAGCCGACAATTGTGCTAATATCTCCCGCTCGCGTTTGCTCAATGAAGCCAATAATTGCTCTTTATCTTCCATAACAGTGTTCTCATAGGATGTTACTTGTAAACATAGAGTTGTATTGGGTCATCCTACCATACCTGATCGGCTTTTTCCATTCTTGTTTCCATTCTTTCGAGTGGAGACAAGAAGCCTTTTTTTGCTTATGCTTTGAGAGTATCAAAAATCTATTTTTATCAGGTAAAGAAAGGAAATCAAACTATGAATACCCAAACTTCAACCCTCATCAATGGCGTGAATGTAGACCAGCTCGTGGCAACGGTCAACGCCATCAAGCAGAATCCCGATCTCGCTCGTTTCCAATTTCGCGCCCACAATGAATGGCTTGACGCTGGTCATTCCCGTACCAGTATCCAGGGATTTTATGGCGCCGGTCAGGAAGATGCCTCACGCAGCAAACCGTTCATTTTGGAAGGAGATGAACCTCCTGTTTTGCTGAGTGCCAATGCCGGTCCAAATGCCGTCGAAGCTGTTCTGCATGCCCTGGCATCCTGTCTGGCTGTGGGTTTTATCTATAACGCTGCCGCGCAGGGCATTAACGTTCAAAGCCTGAGCTTCGACCTGGAAGGGGAGTTGGACTTGCGAGCGTTCCTGGGGTTGTCTGAGGAAGTTCGTCCGGGTTATGAAAACATCCGCCTGACATATCATGTAAAGAGTGATGCGCCCCGCCAGAAAATTGAAGAACTTTGCAAATATGTTCAGAAGACTTCCCCGGTCTTGGATATCCTCCGCAACCCGGTGCCTGTGAGCATATCTCTCAAGAACTAAAGTCGTGATCAGGTCTGATTAAGAGCATGGAGCGGGAGGCTATTTCAGTCCGCTCCATGCCTGGCAACGCTGCGTCGATGGTCAGGAGAAGAAATCATGACAACCAGAGTAAGTTCTTCTATCCAGACACCATTCCGCGACAAATTACAATTAGTTTAGGAGAAGGAGATTACATATGACTGCTGCTTATATTCTCATCCAAATGAATGCAACAGACCCGCGTAAGGTCATGGCGACTATTCGCGCCGTTGCGGGAGTGAAGCAAGCTCACCTCCTGGTAGGACCCACAGATTGCATCGCATATGTTGAATCGAACACTCTAGAGTCACTTGGTGACACCGTTGTTGCTCTACGCGGTGTGAGTGGTGTGGTGAGTACCGATACGCGCATCGCCGTTTCCGTGCCGTGACTTGATTCATCTGGCACCATCGGTAGAATTCTGACTTTTGAAATTAATCTCTTATGCCGGCACTATCTCGCCGATTTGACCAGCCATACTTCCATCTCCCCTTTGCCTTTCACGTTCACCGTGCCGCGCGGCTCGCATACAAACTCGTCCTTGATTAATTCATAAGTGGCCTGCGTAATCTGGACCGCGCCGCCAAGACCGTGCGATTCCATGCGGCTGGCAACGTTGACCGCATCCCCCCACACGTCGTAGACGAATTTACGGCGACCGATCACGCCCGCGATCATCGAGCCTGAATTGACCCCAATGCGAAAGCTCACCCGATGACCGTTGCGAAATGTATGGCTGGAAATATAATCGCGCATTTCCAGCGCCATACGGACAAGCGCCTGGGCATGATCGGCGCGTTGACGCGGCACTCCCGATGCCACCATGTAACTATCGCCAATCGTCCTGATCTTTTCAACGTTGTATTTATCCAACAGGGAGTCGAAGAAGGAGAAGGCCTCATTCAGTAATTCGACCATTTCCACGGGAGGCAATTGGGCGGAGAGCGGGGTGAATCCCACCATGTCTGCGAATAGGACGCTCGCCTCCGTGTAATGATCGGCAATCGTTCGACTTTCGTTTTTGAGAATCGCGGCAATCTCTTTGGGAAGGATATTCAATAACAGTGTCTCGGATTTCTGCTGGAAAATATTCTTCTGCCCGACAAAGTAAGAAACCATCATGAATACGAGCGAGCCGACACCGATGAGATTGATGACAAAGAAGAAGACCACCAGCGTTGGCGATAGATTGTTGGCGGAACCCACAATGGGCTGTAAAAATCCGCTGAGGACAACGAGGATCACAAAGGCCAGAAACCAGCGTGGAGCATGACGGGATTCGTCGAAGAGCAATGCGCCCAGCGGGCAAATCAGCGACCATAAAATGACTGCACTGCCATTGATAAATCCACCTAATGCTATCATCAGAAAAAAGGGAAGCAGTAGAATCAGCGTGAGTTGACTGAAACGAAAATAACGATACTGGCGCGTCCGACCAAAATGGATGATGCTAAGCATGGATATAAAGGAATAAGAGAGTGGAATGGCCCCGGCCAGCGGTTCTTTGGAAAAGACATAGATCAACCCCCAGGCGATCCCTGCAACCATGAAAGGAAGGGCACAGACCACCAGTAGAGACTTTTGCAGACGGATGTCATCCTCGTCGCCTGGGTCAGAGCCAATTCGGGCAATGGACGGAATCCCCTGCTGAATCAGTCGTTGGATCATAAGTTATTCTCCTCAATACCACTAAAAAAGAGACTCTATTGCCCGATTTTACAACATTACAGAGTATCGCATAATTTAGTAAACAGAAAATTGAATTTTTCCTCGCAATTTTCGACAAAAAGTTTACTTAATTATGAGACAAGCGATAATCCGCCTCAATAAAAAATGACGTAATCGACTTCCACGGTCCAATCCCCCTGCAAATCCATATTTCCCATTTCAACACCTGCGACGAGGAATACCTTCACTTGCACACCTTCGCGCTTGACCAGGTTCATGGCATTGGATGAAAGTGAAAATGGAGAAATTCAAATATACATTCCATCTTTTTTTGATGGAGCTTATAAGACTTCCACCCCGGCATCCTGTTCCCGACCATATACCCGTGACCGCGGGTATTATACAAACCGCCGATGAGGCGGTCTGTATGGCGGCTATCTCATCCCTGAGACTGTGATCAACCCGTTCGTGACGTTGATGTTCATGAGCCGCAGCCCTGGCACTTCTGCGCTGATCTGTTCGGCCAGCATCTGATTCAGCCAGCTTTCCGCCTGGGAGAGCAAAATGTCCGGGACGGTTTGCTGGCCGATCTGCATGGTCTCCAGTTCAAAGACGGGCTGTGCGTTCCCGTCAATGCTGACGGTCCCAACGACAAGCACGGAAGTGGAGTCAGCGCTGCCATTTACCACTCCCCAGACTTGTATTTTTCCATCTCGCAAATAGACTTGCACATCGCTCAAGGGCAGGTCGGGGCTGTTTTTCATTTCCATGGCGAGCCACGAAGTGACTTGTTGTTCAGTGATGGTTGCCGAAGATAATGAGCCAGGCTGGGGAATTGAATTTGCAAGCATTGCTTTTGCTTCAAGCGCCGTTACATCGGAGGTAATGATCTCAGCGCCGGGGCGCTCGGGCGCGCCCTCCATGCCGCTGTCTGAGTTTTCAACGGCGAGCATAATCAACGCATCCACAAGGGACGCATATTGCGGATATTTTGTGTTGACTTCGGCGCGGGTTTCGGAGGCGATATCGCTTCCGATGGATGGATTCCCATACACTGTGGGCGTGGCAGCCATCAGGAATTTTGCAACCTTCGATTCAGGGTTGTTCCGCGCCACGACAAACGAGGTGGTTCCAAATAAGAAGAGCACCACGACAACAACCAGGATTGCACGCAGTGTGTTCTTATAAGATTTTTGAGTGTGCAGCGGGGTGATGCTTAACCTGCCATCGCGCGGCAGGGTTGGGCTGAGGGAGTCGATGCGTGTGAGCGCGATGCGGACCTCATTGTTGTTAGGGTTAATCTTGAGGGCGCGTTTGTAACACTCGATCTTGTGCTCTTTTTCCTCCACTACTTTTGCGAGCAAAACCCATGCGGCTTCCTCATTGGGATGCGCCGTGAGCAGGTCGGAGAGATATTTTTTTGCCAATTCGCGATTGCCGCGTTGGAAGTTGTAATCAGCTTGCTTGAGAAGTTCTTGTTTATTCATTTTACTTGTAGGGGCGCAACGGTGCTGCGCCCCTGCATAATTTCCTACAGACTTGGTTCAGCTACCGGACTTTGTGCTTTTTCCAGAACAACTTCGCCGTCATCGTTGACATTCACTTCAACGGAATCACCATTGAGGAATTCACCGGAGAGCAATTTGTCAGATAGGGGGTCTTCCACTTTCTGCTGGATCACGCGGCGCAATGGCCGCGCGCCAAACTCGGCATCATAGCCCTGCTCTGCGAGGGAGGCTAATGCGTCAGGTGCAGCGGTCAGCACAAGGTTATGGTCTTTGAGGCGTTCAGCAACCTTGAACAATTCCAGTGAAACGATCTTCTGGATATCTTCCTTGTTCAACGAGCGAAAGATGACGACTGAATCCATACGGTTGATGAATTCGGGGCGGAAGGCGCGTTTGAGCGATTCGCTCAGCTTTTTGCGCATGTCTTCGTAAGAGAGTCTTTCCTCAGTGACTTCATCGCGCTTCAAGGCGAAGCCGAGGGAGGTTTGCTTCTTGATGACATCTGCGCCGATGTTGGAGGTCATCACGATGATCGCGTTGCGGAAGTCCACCTTGCGGCCTTTCGCATCGCTGAGGTGACCTTCTTCCATGATCTGCAAGAGCATGTTGTGGACTTCGGGATGCGCCTTTTCGATTTCGTCGAAGACGACAATGGAATAGGGTCTGCGGCGCAGCGCCTCGGTGAGCTGACCCGCATCTTCGTAGCCGACGTATCCGGGAGGAGCGCCGACGAGACGGGAAGCCGTGTGGCGTTCCATAAATTCGGACATGTCCAATTGCACGGCGGCGTCTTCACTACCAAACATGAATTTTGCCAGGGTCTTCGTCAACTCGGTCTTGCCTACGCCTGTGGGGCCGAGGAACATGAAGGAACCAATTGGGCGCTTGGGGTCTTTCAAACCTGCGCGGGCGCGGCGAACGGCGCGGGAGATGGCGATGATCGCATCCTCCTGGCCGATGATGCCTTTGCGGAGTTCCTCTTCCATTTTGAGCAGGCGCTGGGATTCGGCTTCTGCCAATTGCATGAGCGGTACACCCGTCCACATGGAGACGACTTCGGCAATATCCTCTGCGGAAACAACGGGGCTGTTGGCGCGGTCCCAGCCGGTGCGGAGGCGTTCGATCTGCTGGCCGAGATCCATTTCGCGTTCTTCCCATTCCTTCACATCTTCGTTGTTGCCTTCCTCCTGGGCGAGGGTGCGGTTTTGGCGCGCGGCGCGTAATTGACCGAACAAGTCTTTGGCATGTTTTGCGGCGGGACTCTTATACATGCGCACGCGCGACGATGATTCATCAATTAAGTCGATGGCTTTGTCGGGTAAAAATCTTTCGGTAACATAGCGTGAGGATAAATGCGCGGCGGCTTCGAGCGCTTCATCGGAGATCACCAAATGGTGATGTTCTTCGTATGCGCCGCGAATGCCTTTGAGGATTTCAATCGTCTCTTCCTCGGAGGGTTCGTCAACCTGCACCGGTTGGAAGCGGCGTTCAAGCGCGGCATCGGATTCGATGTGCTTGCGATATTCGTCCAAAGTGGTGGCGCCGATGACTTGCAATTCGCCACGCGATAATGCGGGCTTGAGGATATTTGCCGCATCGACGGAGGAACCTGCGGCTCCCGCCCCGACCAGCATATGGACCTCGTCTATGAACAGGATCGCCCCTGATTGTTTTAACTCGTCAATGATTCGTTTGAGTCTTTCCTCGAACTGACCGCGATACATCGTGCCAGCGACGAGGGACCCCACATCCAGTTGCAGCACGCGTTTGTTCATGAGCGGCGCGGGCACGTCGCCTTCGACGATGCGTTGGGCGAGTCCTTCCACGATGGCGGTCTTGCCGACACCGGGTTCACCGATCAGCGCGGGGTTGTTCTTGGTGCGGCGCGCAAGGATTTGAATGACGCGCTCGATCTCCATCTGGCGGCCAATGACGGGGTCGAGTTTCTTTTCTTCAGCCTTCGAGGTTAAGTCGGAGGCGAGCTGGTCTACGAGGGGGGTCTTTGGGTTTGCCCCTGCCCCAGGGCCGGACTTGGTCGAGGGCGGGCCGGCAGGCGTCGGGGAGGATGAAGCGGATTCGTTCAACACGCGGCGAGTCTGGCGGCGGATCTGATCGGCTGTAACCCCAAGACGGCGAAGCACTTCCATCGCAGTGGATTCGACGCGCACCAATCCTAATAAAATATGTTCTGTTCCAATGTAATGATGGCCGAGGCGACGGGCCTCGTCGACGGCATATTCGAGTACCTGCTGAGTTTCGGCGGCGAGTTCGATGCGGTTGGGGTCGAAGGCGGCTGTGCTGCCTGAAACGCGCGCGACAACTTCGCGCACACGTTCGGAGGTCATGCCGAGTTCGCGCAGGACGCGACCAGCGACACCTCCTTCTTCGTCCATGAGCCCGAGAAGGAGGTGTTCTGTACCAATATTGTTTTGGCGAGCGCGTTCGGCCTCTTGATGGGCGAGGCTGAGAACACGCCTTGCACGCTGTGTAAATCTTTCCATACCAGCCATAGTTTTTCTCCTAGTTCATGCTGGGATTCTACCAAAAAGGGGGGAAGTCGGTGTAGGAAAAAGGTTAGAGTTTCCTTACGAGGACTTTTTACTTTTGGCGGTTGGCTGTTAGCTAAAAGCTACTGGCTGGCCGCTTACAGCTACTTGTTGTCTCCAGCGCCTTGTATCTTACCGCAAAATTACCTGGCTAAACGAATAGGGGATTTTTGGCTGGTTTTCCGGAGATGAACGTCTGCCTGCTTTTTTGTCTGATCATCTGCTTGTATAGTTTTTCATGTTTCGAGAAGGTGACCTCCGCTTTGAATTTTTCCGCGATGATGCGGCTTTTAATTTTCATTTCGCGGGCCTTTGTCGGGTCACTTAAGATCCTGCTGATGGCCTTGCCCATGGCTTGGATATCACCGGGGCTGGTGAGATACCCGTTGCCGCCATGTTGTACGATTTCGGGGATGCAGGTGGCTTTGACCGCCACGATGGGTAGTCCGCTGGCGGCCGCTTCGAGGATGGCGATGCCCTGCGTCTCAATTTCGGAGGCGGTCACAAAAACATCCGACATTCGGTAGATGACTGCCAGTTCCTCCTTGTTTGCAATAAAGCCGGTAAAGCGGACATTGGCTTCAATGCCAAGTGACCGGCACAATTTAATAAGCGCGGTTTTTTCGCATCCATCCCCTGCAATGAGGAGAATTGCGCCCGAGGTTTTGATGATGCTCGCGGCGGCTAGAATCACACACTCCATACGTTTGTCTGTATCCAGCCTGCCGGCGTGAAGGATGATCGGCGCGTCGTCTGGAATTTGGAATTTGGCGCGAAGCGAAGCGCTCCCGTTTTTGACAGGATTCGGCTTGAACGTTTGCAGGTCAATGCCGTAATTGATGGTTTTCGCTTTTATACCGATCTTTGTTTTAATAATGCTGGTAATGGTTTTCGTGGGTGAAATGACGGCGGTGTAATTCTTCACCAGCCAGCGGGAATAGGTCCAGAGCAACCGCTCCACAAAGCCGCGCAGAAAGGGGATATTCGGCAGGTAGGAGGCGACGAACCAGGGAAGCTGGTGCGTGGTCATTGTGATGGGGATACGGGTGTGCCGCACATACTTGAGCCCGACCAGCCCCATTTGCACCGGCTCATGCACATGGATGACATCGGGTTGGAAATCGTAAAGAGCTTTCAACACCGCATGACGTTGAAAGAACATCAGCCGCTGGTTGACGCGCAACGGATTGCGAATGGATTTCATGCGGAGCACCGTCAGGTTTTTTCTGCGCTCAACATATTGGTGCCCCGTGTCGCTGGCAGCAATCACGAGGACTTCGTGCCCGCACTGTGCCATTTCCCTGGCTAGGTGTTCGGCCACAATGGCCGCTCCGCTCACCATTGGGGGATAGGGTTGAGTAAGGTATGCAATTCGCATTTTGAATCCTTTTCCGCTTCCGCAACCAATAAATAAATGCGGTCCATTAATTCTTCGGTTTGTGCATGGACGTTCGCCTGCGCATCCGGTAGATAAGCAGCCCCAAAGCGCAGATAACTTTTCCCTGAAAATTGCCAGGCTCCGCAGCGTGAACTTCCATCCCATTGGAAGTTGAGGCGGGTCAGGTTTTGATGCGGCGCAAACAAACCCAGCGGGATGATCGGCGCGCCCGTTTCCAGCGCCATGCGCACCACGCCCGTTTTGGCAGGGATGCGCGTCCCGAACTCCACATCTTTTCCTTCGGGGAAGATCGCAATCGTCCCACCAGCGCGCAGGATTTCGCAAGCCTGTTCCCTGGCCTCTTTCGCCCGGTCTGTTCCGCGATAGACGGGGATTTGGCCTGACTCTTTCAGCATCCGCCCGATAAATGGAATTCGGAACAGACCATCTTGCAGCAGGAAATGAGGCGTTTCATCCAGAATGAAGGGCAGGTAGAGCGGGTCACAGCCGGGGGTGTGATTCATGGCGATGATCTTCGCTCCCTTCGGCAAGACTTCACTGCCTTTGACATCGAAACTGCGATTGAAAACCGTGAAATAGGATTTAAGAATCGCGCGTGGAATTTGAGTGGATGTGAACATGTCCGCCTCCTACACAATCTGAAAGCTGGGTCGCACGTTCCGAGCCACCACCCAGCCCAGGCAGATGAGCAGGATCACGCCGCCGATGATTCCCCAGCTTTGCAGGCTCAGTTGACTCCCGAACGCGCCCGCCGCACTGGTGAACAGACAGGCCAGTCCGCGCCCGAGACTATTGGCGAAAGTGAAACGACGGGATTGAATTTTCCCAAGCCCGGCCACGTAGCACATGGCATCGTTTGGAAAAACAGGCAGGACCAGAGACAGGGCATAAAAGCCGACACCCTGCCCAGCCGCGGCTTTGTCCCACTTCGATAAAATGTGCGGGGCGATCCAACGCTCAGCAAACGGACGCCCATAACGGCGCGCGAGCGCGAAGGCCATCTGTCCACCTGCGAACAACCCGAACCATGAGATCAGGAATCCCGGCCCAAAGCCGTAGACATATCCGCAGGCCACCATCAACGCCTGGCCGGGGATGAAGGCAAGGAAGACTTGTAAAACCAGCAGGAGGATCAAAACCAGCGGCCCCCACATCCCAAGTCTCTCAATGGAACTGACAACCGCTTCCCGGTTCCCAAACCAATTGAGCAAATCTGCGGCGGTGATTCGGAAGACCCAAACGGCCACTAAAGCGGCAACACACAAAACAACGGTAAAGATTTTTTTCATGGCAAGCTCCTTTCGCACTCCTACTTTCGCATTTTCGGACTGCCAAAGACAGAGAAGGAACTGCCAAAAGACGCCAAGTTGATGGATTGATATGAAAATAGATCTGCTATCCGTAGGTCACGCTTGTAGCGTGACAGTCAGGTTGCTGCGCTGAGCCTGTCGAAGCGGAAATAAATTTCAATTTGCCGAGGTTTACATTTTCAAAAAAAGGTCAGGCTGCAAGCCTGACCTACAAAGAACTATTTTTTTAACGCGAAGCCGCAAAGGCGCTAAGATTCAAAGCTCTTTTCCTTCGCGTCTTAGTGCCTTTGCGTTAATTTGGATTGAATTGTTTTCTGTTAACTCGCGGTTGTCTTTTTCTCCATCAACAACCTCGCCAGCCCGCGGATGGCGTTGCGGCGGGTGCGGTTGAATGTCCCTTCGGAGATATACAGCCGCGCCATGATCTCACGGTTGGGTACGCCTTCCACGTAGGCATCGTGCAAAACGGCATGGTTGTACCAGACGCGCGGCAGAGGTTCGGGCGGACGTTTATCGGCGGGACGCAATAATTCAATGGAACTGACGATGGCCTTCTGCAACTCCCTGCCGCGCTCGATCTCCGAACCCGCCTTCACTCCCAACTTGTCTGCAAGCGGCGATTGCCCGAGCACGATGTAATCTGATAAATGGCGCAGGCCCTCTTCCACGATTTTTACAAAATCCTGGTCGGGGTTTGTTTCCATGGCATCGAGCATTTCGCCTGCGATCACGCCCGCTTCGCTTTCGTTAAGCTCCGATTGCGCAAGCATCTGGCGGATTTGCGGCTGCATGTTGCTGAGCGAGACGATGGTGCCAATCTGGTCGGCTACTTCAGAGAGAAGGTCCAAATCTCCATGCGAATAATTCAGGCGGGTCTTTGGCTTCCCGATCCCCACCACGGCGATCTGGGTTTGCCCGTCGAAGGACGGCGCGAAATATTGGATATCTGGAAGAAGTTCATTTTGTGATTTTGAAATGTCTTCGTAGGATATTTCAGAGAAGGGAAAACGCCGCTCCAACTCGACCGATTGCCTGCTTGCTGTTACGACGAATTCGTCCCCGCTTTTGGTGGCGATAAATCCGCTGGACGCGCCCAGCGTGCTGCATAACAAATCCAGTCCCTCTTGCAAACGGCGGCGGAGCGTATCTTCGGATGATTTTTCGTTTTCGAGCCTGCGCAATTGTTTGCGGAATGTGCCCTCTCTGCGGATGCGCAGGCGTTCGAGGAACTCGCGCGCGAGATCGTAGAGGGCATGTGTCAGCACCACGAATGCCACGAGTGGGCCGACCAACTGGAGGGGGAGTCCGAGGCGCAGGGCTGTCAGGGCGTAGACGGCCGCTAGGAATAGAATCGTCAGGCTGGTGACGGGGAAATCCCGCAGAGTCGTTCGTCTTTCAATTAAGGTTTGGTGGCGCGCAACAGAGATGCCCATGAGGAAGACTCCGCTGAAGACCATCAAATCCTGGTATAGACGTGGCATGGGCTGCGAGATGGCAAGGGCAATGACGCCATAGGTGACGCCCGCCACCGGAAAAATGGATGCGAACAGAAAAAACTTTCCCTGCGTGGTCAGGCCGACCTTTCCGTGCGAGAGCAGGTTTTGGAAAATGCCGAAACAGGCGGCCACCTCAAAGACCCCATACAAAATGTAAGGCAGGGCAATTCCCATGTGAGCGACATAAATGGAGTTGCCCTGTTCGCCGATAAAGGCATCTCTTGTGCTGAGCAATAAAACAATGGTGACGAGGGCGAGAGTATAGATCCCAACCGCCCAGGGGAGCAGGACTTTGCGTTGCTGGTCGGGCAGGATGGTGAGGGTGAGATCGTACCAGGCGGCAATGCCGATGATGAGGAAGGTGGCGCGCCACGCGGCTGTGCCGGTGACCTGGTTGAAGAGGTTGTTGTATGCGCCAAAGAAAAATGCGGACAAGGCCATGAGCAGGATCACCCCCCGCATGGTCACTTTGCTTGGAAACCCCCGCGCGAAAAGATAGAACGCCATCCACAGGCAGATTGCCATTGCCGTGAGATCGACCAATAATGTCGCTTGAAATAGCATATCTCCTCCTCGCCCGAACTGATAATTGGAGAACGCAAATGCGTTGGTATGGATGGCTGGAATCTGTTTTGTTTAATTTCGCCGCATCAATGTGATATTTATTTTAGTTGTTTTTTGGAAAAAGCCAATAGCGAAAATGGTCGTTGCAAAGTCAGGCGGAGGGTTTCTTTTGTACACGGATAACGCGGATCGGACGGACTTTTTTTCATTTTTTCATGGAGATTCCGTGTTCTCCGTGCCTTCCGTGTACCAAACACTAACCTTGTCAAGCGAGCTTATCTATCGATTATCCCCGTCTCCCTGGATTTTGCCGCGCGCCTGCCTATCCAAAAGTTTGGACAAATTGGATTCGGCCACCTCGTCGAGGGAAATGTCCAATTCGGTGCAGGTTTGGGCGAGATACCAAAGCACGTCGCCAAGCTCGGCTTTGAGGGCTTCGCGGGTCTCGGCGCTGATCTCGCCGCTCTTATCGCGGAATACTTTTTTGATCTTCCCCGCCACTTCCCCCGCTTCGTTGACGAGACCCAGGGTGGGGTAAATGACGGCGTGCCCGATGGCGGGATATTTTGCGGTGGCGCGGGATTTGGTTTGGTAGTCGGTGAAGTTCATAAAATGGATTTCTCGTTTTTAGTTGTCGACATCAATTAGGATTACTTTCACAGGTACAGCGGGAAAGTGACGCTTAAGGCGTTCAATGTCATATACAAGCTGCTCACCATAAGAAACGCCAGAAGACATTTCTTTGTGCAAACCATGGCAAGGCACTATTTCTATGCCAACGTCAGCTTTATTTTCATTGAAAAAATATTGAAACTTTGCCATGTCGTAAAACATGAAAGCATACTTTCCAAATTGGACCTCTACTAAAACTTTGTCTTTTACAAAATCAACTTGTTTATACGCCCCATTAACTTCTAGTTCGTAGTTTGGAATAGTAATGGTGTATGTATCTCTTATTTCGTTAAACCCTCTAGTGTTGAATTCTGTATCAAATTGATTGTTCATGTCGATTGGTGAGTAAAGTGTTTTTCCTTTCTTGGTCTTCTCTTTACTGATTTTTGACTTATTTCCTTTGACAAGCGATATTACATCGTAGATTTCTTTTTCGTGTTGAGGATATCTTTGATGTAAGATTTCCGAGCCTCCAAGATGAGAGTATTCATAAACTATTTTCATTTTAATTTCCTCACTTTGTATTTTCCTTTTTTCTCAAAAAGCTGATGTTGGATTGAGTTTGTTTTTTTGATCCTTACGGTTTTAGGAGGCAAACTTTTTGCAGGAGCAACAGGATCATACACGGGACGATCCATTGGCCTCATCTGCAATTCGCCCTTTTCAGCCTTTTTGATTCTATCTTTAGCAATTGAAATGTATTCTGACATTATTTCTGCCCCGATTGCTTTCCTGTTATGCATTAATGAGGCAATCGCAGTACTTCCTACCCCCATAAATGGATCAAACACCCAGTCATTTTCATTTGTCATAGAAAGTACTAGTCTCTCAATTAGTTCAATAGGAAACTGACATGGGTGGATGGTTTTTTCTATATGATTCGCCTTTACATTTGGGATATCCCATATATCACTAGGGTTTTTACCTAGTGGGTTTCCAGACAATTCACCTTTTTTTGGTCCCTTGAAATGCTTCTTTTGTGGATATTTTTGAGGCACTCGGATTGGGTCTAAGTTGAAAGTGTAATTATTTGACTTGGTGAACCATAAAATAACCTCGTATCTACCAGAAAATCTTTTAGAAGCATGAAGGCCGTGTCCAAAATGCCAAACAATGCGGTTTCTCAACTGCAATCCAAAAGATTCAAAGATCGGATAAAGAACAATATCTAAAGGAATTATTTTCCCGTTCTCGACATAGTTCCCAACCTGCCAGCAGATGCTTCCTGTGTCGTCAAGAACGCGTACACATTCTTTAATTATCTTTTTTTGCTGGTCTAAATAATTTTGCAAATCGTGTCGGGTTTCGTATTCTTTACCAAGGTTATATGGAGGTGACGTGACAATCAGTTTGACAAAATTATCTGGAGTTTTCTTTAATATGTCTAAACAATCACCCTCAAATAAAACACAGTTTGCTGTAGGGTCAAATTTAGTTGAAATTTTCATAACTCTCATTATAGATCAGTTGTTCTGAAAAGGAGAATTTATTAAGTCTTTGATAAAACCATTACTTTTTACTAAATCCAACCGGCTTTGCAGCATTATTTAGTTTCTGGTGCAAAAGTGGCACCGCAGCACAATAACAATTGACAAATGAAAAGCCTCTTTGGTAAAAGGAAGGTAACCAAACCAAATCCATACCGCAGAGGCACTCCCATGTTACGTGAACATTACCCAACTGACAAGC
>JACPVB010000003.1 GCA_016191985.1 Chloroflexota bacterium
ATGAGCACGCTGTTTCCTTCACGTGTGACGTGGATTGCGATTTTACCTTTGTCTGTAAATTTCATGGCGTTATTAACAAGATTGATCATGACCTGGCGTAAACGGGTTCGATCCGCGTTCACTTCCAAATCACGGTCTGAGTCGTCGTTAATCGACAGGGTCAGGTTCTTTTCATTGGCGAGCGAGGAGGTAATGCTGGTCACCTCTTCCATGATTTCGTGCAAGTTGAACTTTTCAATAATGAGGTTGAGCTTTCCAGATTCGATCTTTGCCATGTCGAGCACGTCATTGATGAGGTGGAGCAGGTGCTGTCCGTTCTTTTGGATGAGTTTGAGGTCGTTATCCATGTTGGGGGTCAGCGGACCATCAAGTTCTTCGAGCATCACATCTGCGAAGCCGAGGATGGAGTTGAGAGGCGTTCGTAGTTCGTGTGACATGTTCGCGAGGAAGGAGGATTTCAATTTGTCGAGTTCGCGCAGTTGGGTTACCGTGGCGGATTGTTCCTGGTACAAACGGGCGTTTTGCAGGGCAATGCCCACCTGTGCCGCCAGCGTGGTTTGGAT
This sequence comes from Chloroflexota bacterium, assembly GCA_016191985.1. Classification (GTDB taxonomy): domain Bacteria; phylum Chloroflexota; class Anaerolineae; order Anaerolineales; family Villigracilaceae; genus Villigracilis. The sequence continues at coordinate 564 of JACPVB010000003.1, forward strand.
GGAGATATCTTCCTGTGTGAAATGGTCCACATCTTTCGATTGCACATCCAACACGCCGAGGACTCTATCACCGACGATCATTGGAATTGCCATTTCTGAGCGTGTGTCCGGCAGGAATGGGTTGGGGAGGAAATCCGCCTCATTGCGAACGTCATTCGCAATAACGGCCTGTCTCTCACGAGCGGCGCGGGCCACAAGGGAGCGTTCCGCATCGATTTGAATGGCGTGGCCCGCGGTCACCAATTGATAACCAATTTCGCCAGCGCCAGCGGCCAGGAGCAGGGTGTTCCAGCTTTCATCCAGCAGGTAGACGTGAGCGTGGTAGAGATTGAAGCGTTCTTTTGTAAGGTTCACCACGGCCTTTAGCAGTTCATCCGGGTCGAGCACGGTGGATGCGGTGGTGGACACGGTGGCCACGGTCTCCAACTGGTTGGCGCGCTGGGCGATGATGTTCTGTGCAATTCTGCGCTCGGTGACATCCTGATTCGCGCCGTACCACCGCATGATCTTGCCTTCTTCATCGCGCTCAACATGGATGTTTACAGCAATGTAGCCAACGCTGCCATCGCTAAATATGATGCGATGCTCCAATTGAGCGCTGAAATATCGTTCGGTGGAGGACATGGCCTTGCCAATTTCCACACCGACGAGGGGTGCATCTTCTGGGTGGACAAAGCGTTCCGTGTATTCCGAGGAAGACAATTGGTAACTACCCACTTCCTGGATGTTCGTGCGAAAGATCGAGTAGAAGGCATCATTGAAGGTGAAAATATCCTTCTCCACATCATATTCCCAGTTGCCAAGGCGGGCGATATTCAAGGCCTCCGAAAGGCGTGCCTCGTTGGTACGAAGCTGGACTTCCGCCTGCTTGCGTTCGGTGATGTCGAGGAAACTTACCACAGCCCCCGTGATATTTTTACCTTCACGAATGGGCGTGGCGTTGAATGTTACATGGATGCCTGTCCCGTCTTTTTTCCAGAAATATTCATCGCCCTGGTGCTCAATGCCCTCGTTGATACAGGTATAGATCGGGCATTCTTCATCGGGATAGTGCGAGCCATCCAGGTGTGAGTGATGCCAGATGCTATGGCTATGCTTTCCGATGAGTTCATCCAATTCATAACCAAGAAGTTCCGCAGCAGCGGGATTGACGAAGGTATGATTTCCTTTTTTGTCGAGACCAAAAATGCCTTCGCCAGTGGAGCCTAGAATTAGTTGATTTTGACGACTGACATTCTCAGTTTGGATCAAAGCGGACTCTCTTTGCTCTGAAAGGCGCAGGTTTTCAATATGGCTGCTCAACTGTCTGGAGACAGCTTCAAGGATATCCAATTCATCCTGCGAGAGGATTTCATTTGCTTGCACTGCCAGCTCACCGATGGCTTCATCATGCACGATCAGCGGCCTGGATAAGGATGGTTGAACATTTTGGCTGTCGTTAACTTCAAGCGACTGAACCTGATTCGAGCTATAGATATACCCATCCGACAGGGTTTCTTTAACTTGCAGGTAACTTTCCCAACCTTCACGGGTCAGGCGTCTTGAAACCTGCTCCGCTTCCAGACGATACTTTTCAGATTGGGCCAGCAATCTCAAGTTTTCGATGTGACGCGAGAGCTGGGTGGCGGTATTGTGGATAATATCTGCTTCGGTTGTCGTCCATTTTCGGTCCGGGTCATCCACGATGTGGATTTTGCCGATCTCCACACCAGACACGCTAAGGGGCGCATGAAGCGCATGACCGTTCCTGGATTCGTCCGAATGGTTCACGAGGGGGATCACTTCGTTTTGGTTGAAGATATAGCCAAACTTTTCGCTTCTTTCCACGGCGTTCAGGAAGTTTGACCAGTCGGCATAGGATTGCCGCCTTGCCTGGTCCTCCACATCGGCGCGCGCGCGGTTTACCTGTTCAAAGAGGGAGGCGTTTTCAACCGCCACGGCCAATTGCCCGGCCAGCGCCTCGAAGGCGGGCAGGTTGGTTTCGTTGAGCGCATCGGGATGTTCGCTTTGCATGTCCAGCACACCCACCACCCGGTCACCGACCATAAGCGGCACGGCCATTTCAGAGCGGGTATTTGGAAGCAGTGGGTTGGGCAGGAAGGATTCGCTTTGCAGGGTATCTGCCACAATCACAGCGCGTTTTTCAGAGGCCGCATTTCCATTCAGGGAGCCTGAATTTATAGGGAGGTTGTGGCCGCGCTGCAATAGCTGTTTGCCCACGTCGCCCGTCCCCGCGCGTAGGGTGATGATGCGGCCGGAAAAGTCTGCAATATATACCTGGGTGTAGTACAGGTTGAAGCGCGCGCGGATCAAATCCACCGCTTCGTTCAAGAGGCCGTTGAGGTTATCGACTTTGGCAGCCACTGTTCTACTCACTTCGGATGCGAGCTCAAGGTCATGGGTGCGGTCAGCCACGCGTTGGTCAAGGCCTACGAGTGTATCCCGCAATTGACCGGCCATACGATTGAACGTACCGGCCAGGATTCCGATTTCATCCTGTGATGTCTCAACCGCCTTTGCGGACAGATTGCCTTTGGTAATTTCCGACGCCATGACGGTTAAGCTTTCAATTGGCCTGGCGAATTGACTGCCGACAAAGAGCGCCAGCATACCGGCGGCGATTAACACGCCGATGGCGGTTACTAAAATACCGCGTGTCGTTGTTGTGATCGGCTGATGGGCTTCAACCAGGTCCTGATGCACAACAATCGTCCAATTTAAATTTTGAATGGCTTCCTGTTCCGGGCCACTCGCTATAGTTACAGGAGCTTTGCTTACCAGGCTTTCCACACCATCGTACTCAATTTGACCGTACAAGGCATGAAGGGATGAAATTCCATCGATGTTTTCAGAACTCAACGTACCAAGATCCACACCGATTTCCTGCGACAAAAATTGATTGTTTGGGAGGACCAAAACCGCCTGCCCGGTCTCACCAAATTGGTTGGCGGAGAGCACGTTTGTAACTTCATTGATATTGATGGTGGCCCGCAGGATGCCGACAAAATCTGACCGGTTATGGGCCGGGATTGGAATGGCTATATCTATCGCATAAATGCCCGTGCTTTCATCGAAAACCGGCTGGCTGATATAGACCTTCCCTTTGTTATTGTTCCACGCGCTTTGCCACCATTCCTCGTCTGCCTGGTAATAATCGCTCGTGCGGTCAGTTGAAGCAATGATTGCGCCATACTTATCGGTTAAGAAAAGCTCGGCATATTGAGGCAGACGCTCCTGAAGTTCGCGCAACTCCCCGGATAATTCGTTGTCCAACACTTGCTTGATGATGGGACTGTTTTCGGTGGCAGTTGCCCATTGTTTATCAAGGCTGGTCATTACGGATACGTCCGAAGTTCCGTTTAAATTTGCCCCTTCAACGCCATCTTGAATAAATTTATTAAGAGCAAGGCCATCCATGGCGATCTTACTGCGAATGATGGAATTGCCGGTCTCACGCGCCATACGCAGGGCAATGTCATTGAAACTGTTGCCGAGGGTATTATTGAATTGCGATGTTATGATTCGGTTTGTCACAATACCGACCGCGCCAACAGATACCAGGGAAATGGCAATAAAGGTAATCACCAATTTGGTACGCAGTGAATACAAATTGAACTGGCGGGCCAGGATAAAACCAAGCAAGCCGATTAACCCGAAGGCGATAATTGGGATCGAAGATTGCAGCCCCGCCACCGACAGGCGCTCCCATGGCGCAATCAGGTCTATTAAAAATGTCGCTATGGAAAACGCAAGCCCGGAAATGAGAAATCGGATTGAGCGTGATCCAAAGAAGTTTTGGCCGACAATGGCCATCACGATCAGGAGCTGGGTGATAGCCAGAACCACTCCCAGCCCGGATATCAAAGCAACGATGACAGGTATGACGAGGAAGGTACTCCCGATCATCAAACTCATTGCCCGCCCAACCTGGCCGCGTCGGACAAGTGAAATTCCAATCCCAACTGAAATACCGGCAATCACCAAGACAGCCATGATCGCATAGATTTGCCACGCGCCCGTTTGCGCCGCCCAATAGAAATAAATTGGTAATGAGATGACGATTGCACCAAGAAAGAGCATCAGCATCTGTGAAGCATTCCGTACCTGCTGAGAGGTGCGGCTGGTTGAAGATTCCTGAACCGGCTGATTTAAAAAGTCCGCTCGGTTTTCCAAAGCTGTATTTTGCGCCGTTTTTTCATTGCCCGCAGTTTTAAGCGCGAGTTTTGCCTCCAATTCGTGGATGCGGTTTTTCATGGCCTCCACTTCTTTCAGGCTTGCGTAGGAAGGGAGCTCCTGACTCGAAAACATATTATTGATGCGATCCCGCATATTGTCATCCATATTATCGTCCGTTGGTTGTTGATTGGTCATGGGTCACTCTCCTCGCTTAGCGGTCTTCCTGAATCATCGATTCGGGCAGGCTGAGAATGATGCGGGAATCCCTGGCGCCCAGGGCCTGTCCAAGTTCGCGGACTGCAACTTGCAGGGCCTGCTCCACAGAAACCGTATTCTGGATTTTTCTGCCAATGGTATTAATAAGGGTTTCCCTGTCGGCTTGCTGTTGGGTGAAGGCATAGGTCTGGGCATTCTTCAAGGCTACAGCCACTTGATAAGCAATGGACTGGAGCAGGCTGGCATCTGTCTCTTGCAAACCAGCCACTGTGTTTTGTTGTACATCCAGCACGCCCAACACTTCCGTGCCCAGCGAAATGGGTACAGCCACTTCCGATTTTGTGTCCGGCAATAAGGGGTTGGGGAGCCAATCCGGGTCGTTGGAAGTATCGCTCACAAGGATCAATGCGTTGGTTTCTGCGGCGCGGCCAACCAGGCCTTTGCCTTTGGTGATCTTATGCCTGCGGGCTAAAAGGATCTGACCGGCTTCACCTGTTCCTCCCGTCATTATCAGCTCATCCTTCGCGTCATTAAAAAGATAAATGTGGGCGTGGTAGTAATTGAAGGCAGTTTTCACCTGCTCCACCACTTCCACAACGAGTTGATTTCGGTCCAGAATCGTGGAAAGACGACGACTGACTTCCGCGGAAATGGCAAGGGCCTTGGTACGCTCTTCCACTCTTTTTTCCAGTGTGCCTGCAAGTTCACGTACTTCCTGCTCTTTCTCGAGCGCCCGCTTTATCGCATCGTCTGTGCCTTGAGTGGCTAAATACAAAAGGATCAGGGTCAACCCCATGCCTGCAAAAATAATGGCAATTGAAGCAAAACTCGTGGCATTTGCTGGCTTGGGCAATAAGCCATTCATTTCACCCAATACCAGGGCAATACCAACCAGCGAAGTTATTACAAAAAATACAACACCTGTCCGCCGGTTGACCAGCAAGGTTGCCATAACCACGATGGACGGGTAAAAGATCACACCTACGGAGCGAATGGTGCCACCGGATACAAGGATGATGGAGACACTGATCAGAAAAAAGATGAGCATCCCAATACTGGGCAGGCTGACCAGCTTGCGCCACATCAGGAAGCGCCAAAAAACGATGAGGCCAAGCCCGCCCGCCATCACAAGCAATTCAAAGCTGCGATCCTCGCCACCCATAAGGGCGGAGAATGTCCCAGCCATGGCTAAGAGCAGGACATAAGTCTGTGCCACCAGCATCACATGTAAAAGACGCGCTCGGCGGGTCTTCTCTTCATTGTTCGGGAAGATGGGAGCTGAAAAAAATCTTCGAATGGAATTCAACATGGTCATCTCCTAATTCTTTTCAGTGTTGCTATTTTTAAGTACCACTTTTGTGGATACCCCACCCAGCGCACGTCCCACTTCACGGACGGCCACCTGCAATGCGCTTTCCACAGTGGTCTCACCGCGTATCTTTTGATTGATGGATGAGATCAACGCTTCACGCTGCGCCCGGGCCTGCACGCCGGCATACGAACGGGCATTTTGCAACCCGACAGCGACCTGGTTGGCAATCGCCTGAAGGAATTCAACATCCTGCGCAAAAATGTCACCGGTCACGCTATCCTGCATATCGATCACGCCCAGCAGCTTATCTCCCAGAAGGATCGGCACCACTACCTCGGCTTTCGTTTCCGGCAGGAGCGGGTTCGGAAGCCACTCCGGTTCCTTGGAAGTATCAGGGACGAGCACGCTGGCCTTTGACCGGGCCGCGCGTCCCACGAGGCCGCGCTCAATGGAAATACGATGGCCTCGCTCGAGCAGAATTTTTCCGCCCTCCCCGGTGGCCCCGGCTAAAACAAGCGTCTCTCCGCTATCATCAAGCAAATAGATCTGCCCATGATAATAGTCATAAGCCGATTGGATTTGCTCCACAACTTCGAACAAGAGTTGCTTTTCATCGAGAATGTTGGAGAGGCGGCGGCTTACTTCCGTGGTTGTAGCTAAAGCCTTGGTACGGTCTGCCACGCGTTGTTCGAGCGTGTTGATCAAGTCACTCAAGCGCAGGGTCATCGTGTTGAATGCCTGGGCAAGAACACCGATTTCATCCTGTGAAACCTCGGCTTGCAGTTCAAGGTTGCCCTGGGCAATGTTCTCGGCAATATGTACCAGTTTTGTGATTGGAGAGGTAATGCCGCGCGTTACGACAAACGACACAAAGATGGCGGCCAGCACAGTAACCAGGATCAAGCCAACCGTGGTCTGGAACACTCTGGTGGAGGCCTGGAGCGCCTCGGACTGATCATTTTCGGCAAGAAGCGCTACCTGTAATTCCGGGATCCAACGATAAACACCTAATACGGTCGCATCGGTATGGTCTATATATGTGGCGGAACCGGAGGTCTTGTTTCGGATCGCACTTGTCACACCTTCCGTGCGCATGTAGGTTTCACCCAGTGAAAGCTCGCCATGCTGCAAATCGGTCAATACCGCAAAGTTTGAGCTCACCAGATAAAGCTCGGCGGTTTCGCCAAGACCACTTCGCTGCTGCATAATATCGTTCAATGTGGACAGATTTACACGCCCTGCCAACACACCGACGATTTTCCCAAATCGGTTTTTAATCGGCTGCGAAATCAGAATGGAGTAATTTGAAAGAGCCACTTCATAGGTTGGCGAAGCCACGTAGGGAGCAGTGAGACCCTGGATAAAGTATTCCTGGTTCTTTTGGATCTTTTCTTCCTGCGACGTATTTGTGGAAAGAACAATCGTTCCTTCTTCATTCAGGATGAATGCTTCGGTAAAGTATCCTGTTTTTTCAATAAAACTGGCTATTTCGTTTCGTAAAAGTCTTGTATTTACCACTTCGGTTTCGGTGTCGTTTTGCAGAAGTAGAAGGATATTTTGCTGCGTTTCATTGTCTTCAGATATAAGATCAAGGTTCGTCTGTAGAACTTTAAGCAACGTTTTGATCTCGTTTTCCTTTTGGGAAGCGACCGCGTCAAGGCGGTTGAACGCCTCATTCCTTAAGCCTCCCGCACTGATAAGGCTGGCCACTGTACCAGTAATAAGCACAGGCAGAATCGCCAGCAGGATGAACGCCAAAAGCAGGCGATTCCGCAGCGACATGGACCGAAAAAGATTGCCGCGCTTTATTGCAGGATTTTGAGATAAGGTTTGGTTTTTATTCATAAGGACCTCTGGTACAGTGGCCTGAAAAAGGTGATAGATCTGGGATGGATATTACGGAGCAATGAATTGATTAGTATAGACCGTGGCTAAATCAACCGGTGTGGCGATCAATCCGAACTCCAGGAGAATTTCCTGTGTTGTGTTCCATACATTTTCGTCCATGGATCCAATCGGGGCGTCGCCCGTATCAATGAACGGGATTTGCGCCTTCATCACTTCCTGCTGGAATTCAAGATCGAGAGTTTCATCGTATTTAAGGGCCAGAGCGGCGGTTTCTTCAGGATTCTCGATTGCGTATTGATAGCCGCGCAGGGTGGCCCTTACAAAGCGGGTGACAAGGTCCGGGTTTGCCTGGGCAAATTCTTCGGTAACGAACAATGTGTTCGGGTATACATCCACACCGTAATCTTTATAGTAGATGAGATTCAATTCATCGCCTTCCATCTCTGCGAGGATCGGTTCATTAGTAGCAAACATGCCGCTCATGGCATCCACCTTTCCAGAAGTGATTTCATTGGCGCCGTGGTAATCTTCAATGGCCGAAAAGTTAACGCTCTCGCGCTCGATGCCCATACGTTGCAGCAATGCCAGGAATTGGACATCCCAGGTGGTGCTGAGGTCCGGGGCAATCACGCCGACGGTTTTTCCAGAGAGGTCTTCCGGCTTTTGAATTTCTCCGCTGACTAGCGACATCACGACCAGCGGATTATTCCTGAAGAGTGTGGCCACTGCCAGGAGATTCTGTTGCTTTGTCCGGGCAATGATGAGGCTGTCGCCGGTGCTGATGCCGAATTGGGCATTTCCGTTGTCAACTTCGCTGAGCGCGTCAACTTCCGGGCCGCCGGCGATCAGGGTGACATCTATGTTTTCTTCCGCGTAATAACCCTTTTCCAGGGCCGTATAGAACCCGGCATACTCAACGCTGTGAAACCAGCTTAACTGCACGACGACCTTGTCACTGGCGCGCAATGGATTCCCGCCGGCACAGGCGCTGATGAACAGCGCCAGGGCGGCGAATAAGCTGAAAAGGTGGATGGATATCTTGCTCATTTCGTTCTCCAACAAATAAGTAAATCTATAAAACTTTCCTATCGCTTGTCTCATAATTATGTAAACTTTTTGTCGAAAATTGCGGGGAAAAATTCAATTTTCTGTTTACTAAATTATGCGATACTCTGTAATTTCACGATTAGGGGGCAACAAATTGGTTTGTGTAGATACTGCTTAAGTCAATTGGCGCTGAGATCAAATTGAATTCCAACAGAATGTCCTGTGTATTCTTCCAGATGCTTTCATTCATCGAGCCGAGCGCTCCATCGCCCGTGTCGATAAACGGGATTTGGACCTTCATCACTTCCTGCTGGTAATTGAGATCGAGGGCTTCATCGTACGTGAGAGCCAGGGCAGCGACCTCTTCCGGATGTTCGATTGCATACTGATAGCCCTTCATGGTGGCACGGATCAATCGGGAGACCAGGTCGGAATTGCCGCTGACAAATTCATCGGTTGCAAAGATCGTATTGATGTAAACATCGTAGCCGTAATCCTTGTAATAGATGAAGTTCAATTCATCGCCGGCATCCTGCGCCATTACCTGCTGGTCGGTTGCGAACATACCGCTCATCGCATCCATGTGACCGGCTTTGATCTCATTGGCTCCCTGAAAATCCTCGATCAGGGCATATTGCATGGAGTCGCGCTCCAACCCGGTACGGCTTAATAATGCCAGGAAGGGAAGGTCGAAGAAATTGCTTAAGTCGAGCGAATAAACGCCCACGGTTTTGCCGATCAGATCATCGGGCTTCTGGATGTTATCCCCGGCCAGTGATGTGATAGCCAGTGGGTTTTCCTTGAAAATGGTCGCCACTGCCACAAAATCCTGCTGATTTGTCTTTGCGATAATGATGCTGTCGCCGCTGGTGATGCCCAGTTGAGCGTTGCCGTTCTGTACCTCGTCCACCGGGTTGATATCCGGGCCGCCTGGGTTCAAGGTAACTTCAATATTTTCCTCGGCATAATAGCCCTTTTCAATGGCTGTATAGAACCCGGCATATTCCACGCCGTGGAACCAGCTTAACTGAACCGTCACTTTATCCGCCGGGGCAGGGGCGCTGCACGCACTGAGGAAAAGTGCCAGGACGATCATCAAAATACCTGCTGTGTAAAAATACTTTGCCTTCATGAAATTCTCCTGTGTTTTTTTGATGTGACTTGCTTATTTTCCCGAAACGGGTAAAGTGACGCTGAAGCAGGTCCCTTTATCCATTTCGCTCTGAACGTTGATTTGCCCGTTATGTTGTTCCACAATCGACTTTACAATTGCCAGCCCAAGCCCATTGCCTTCCACTTCGCTAGCCTTTCCATCGCGGACGCGATAGAAGCGGTCGAAGATGAATGGCAGGTCGGAAGCAGGAATTCCATACCCGTTGTCCTGCACGTCGATCAAAACTTGTGCGTTCTCCGTTTTTGCGGTGAATTGGATTTCACCTCCGCTGGGGGTGTATTTGATGGCATTGCCCAGCAGGTTGCGAAAGAGTTGGCGCAACTGCAACGGGTCGCCGCTAACAGGCACGGGCGCGGAAAGAGGCGCGAATTTCAGGGTTTGTTCCTTCTTTTGAGCCTGCGGGGTAAATTCATCCGCCAACTCCGTGAGCAGGGTTGGCAGGTCCACGGTGGTATGCTTTTGCAGAGCATCCAAATCCACCTGTGCGAGCGTCATCATGTTTTGCACGAGTTCGTTCATGTTGACCGCCGCAGACTGGATGTATTTCACGAATTCATGCTGTTGCGGGTTGAGGGGGCCGGCCTGCTCGAGCATTTTGCTGAAGCCGGTGATGGTGGTGAGGGGATTCTTTAAATCGTGCGAAGCGGTTGCAATGAACTCGTTCTTGACCTTTTCCAGATCCTTGAAGCGGGTGACATCATGCAAAATTGCCACCTGGCCACCGTCTTCAATGGGGGTGATTAACGCCACGAACGTACGCTTGTCCGGCCAGGTTACTTCACCGGATTTGGATAGTTTGGAAGTGCGGGCTTCTTCAAGAATTTTGGCAAACGATTCATAGCCTGCATCTTTGGGGAGCGGTTCGTTGATTTGGGTGTTGAAATCCATGAATAATTTTTCGCCCGCCGGGTTCAAAAGACAAAGCCTTCCGCCCTTATCGAACAATAAAATCGCTTCTGCCGCATGACGAAGAATGGCGGCCAGTCTTTTTTGCTCGTGTGCCACATCCGCAAAGAGGCGCGCATTCTCTATGGCAATTGCCGCCTGGCTTGCAATGGCTTGCAGGAGCAGTAAGTGATCCAGGTTGAAATAATATTCCTGCTCATGCGTCAGGATGAGCAGCCCCAGCAATTCGCGGCGGCCGTTTAATGGTGCGATCACCGCCGAACCAATAAAGGGATTTTTATCGTTTTGCCAGAGCGGGTTGTTGAAAGCATTGTTTACAACCAAACCCTGCGGATCTTCCTTCATATGAGCGATCAGGCTTTCCGAAATATCCAGTTCATGGGTAAGGTTTTCAGAGGAGGATAAAGAAACTTGATAATTCTGCCTGGCATTGGCGCCGGATTGCAAAATGAGCATATTCCCTTGGATGGCTCCCAGCGTTTCCACCGTGCGTTTGAGCAGCACGTCTGCGAGGTCTTTAATATCCGTGCGCGCGCTTAATTCCCTGCCGATCTCCGGCAGAAGCTCCAGTTCACGATTGCGGCGGCGGATGATATCCTCCGCTTCCTTCACGCGTAGTTTGGTACGGATGCGCGCCATGAGTTCGTGGCGGTCGAAGGGCTTTGTGACATAGTCATCTGCGCCCAGGTTTAAACCAGATTGCACGTCCGAAGGATCAAGGCGCGCAGCGGTAAGAATGATGACAGGGATATGGTTGGTGGAAGGGTCGGAACGAATGTCACTCAGCACGGAAAACCCGTCTTTGAGCGGCATGTTGACATCTAATAAAACGAGGTCCGGCATCTCATCGTGCACTTTTTCGAGGGTCTCCATGCCGTCCCGCGCAATCACCTGGTCGTAGCCCTCGTATTCAAGATAACGCACCAGCAGGGTGACATTATCCGGGCGGTCATCCGCAACAAGGATCTTGAACTTTTTCCGACCGGCCGCCGCGCTTTTGGCAGGCAGGTTGACATTGTTCATTTCCTGCATGGCCTGGGTTGCGATCTGGCAGATCCGTTCCGGGCGCACGGGCTTTACAATGACTTCGTTCACCTTCAAACGCTGCGCAGTCACTTTTAGGCCGGGCACATCATATGCGGTGACGAGATACGTGTAGGCTGGCCGTCCGCCGGGATGGTTTTGTAATTTCTCGATCAATTCCAGCCCGGTCATTTCCGGCATAATCATGTCGGTGAATAGAATATCCACGCCTTTGTTTTTTACTTTTTCCAGGGCTTCACGGCCGCTGGCGGCAGAAACCACCTCCACCGAAGGGCCAATTTGGGCAAGGGCGCGCGCCAGGGTAGTGGCCGTATTGGGGTGGTCATCCACTACAAGGATGCGTACCTGGTCAACCAGAGGGGATTCGGACGTGTTCATCGGCCCCATTTTCGCTGGAATCCAAACGGGGAACGATGGGAAAGAGGCTAAAAGAGTTGGGAAAAGTTAGGGAACGACGAACCCGCTTCCGGCTAAGCCGGAAGCGGGTTCTGTCCATTGGGCAGATCAGCCCTTTGAGAGGATGCGTCGCACTTTAAAAACTACTTCCTTGAGATTTTTTAGACACGGACGATACGAATTTCACAGACGCTTCGCGCACGGAAAACCTTAAAAAAATCCGCTCTTTTCCGTGCCTTCCGTGTACAAATAAAGATCGTAAGTCGGGTATAACGAATCGTCAATCAGTGACAAGCCGATATCCCTTGCCACGGACGTTAATAAGATACGAAGGCCTTTGTGTATCCCTGTCAAATGCCTGCCGCAGTTGATGGATATGCCATTTGGTGAGTTCCTGTGCCTCGCGCATATCCGCCTGATAACCCTGAGCCTCAGCGACGAGCGTTTGATAATCCACCACGTTTGGGGCATGCCGCACCAAAACGAGCAGGTAATCGAAGGAAGTGGGCGGCAGGTTGATGGCTTCTTCGTTGACCAGGATGCGGCGGGTGTGCAAATCCAGCACGATTGCGCCGCGTTTGATGAAGCGGGCTGGCTCGGCAAGGTTTGGCTGCCCCGGCATCGCGGGGGTTGTTTCGCCGCTTTCAATGTTTTTCAGTTCGCTTTGCAGAGTCTCGATTTGGAGAACGATCTCGCGTTTGCGCTTTTCTCTCCGCTGTTGTTCGAGAATTGATTTCGTGCGTTCGATAATAAATTCGGGTTTTAACGGCTTTAATAAATAATCCGTTGCGCCGTAACGCAAGGCTTCCACCGCAGAGTTGACATCCGGCTGTGCGGTGAATAATACGACGGGGACCAGGGGATAATTTTTGTGAATTAATTTTAAGGCGTCCAGCCCCTGAATGCCGGGCATACGCAGGTCGGTAAAGATCAGGTCGAAATTTGTAGTTTCCAGGAACGCGAGTCCCTGCTCGGCATTTTCAGCGGTGGTCACTTCAAAACCAGCCTGCTGTAGAATGCGCGCCAGAGTCTTACGGAGGGACGCCTCGTCATCCATGATTAGGATATGACCGGAGATGTTCATTCAAGTTCCATTCTTTTGGTTGGCAGCCATACGTTGAAGGTTGCGCCTCCAGCGGGGTTGTTTTCTGCGGTGATGCGTCCCTGGTGTTTGAGAATGATATCGTATGAGATGGTCAACCCAAGCCCGGTGCCTCTTTCTTTGTTCGTGATGAACGCATCGAAAATATTCGGCAGGATCGATGGGTCGATGCCTTTTCCATTATCTGAGATCGATAGGAAAACTTCGTTGCTTTCCTCGATAAATTTTGTGCATACATTTAATGTTCCGCTGTCTGCCACGGCATCAACGGCGTTCATGAAGAGGTTTAAGATGACCTGGCGGATTTGATCCCCCAGCCCGGGGATCGTTGGCAGGGCAGGGTCCGAATGGAATTCAAATGAAATATTATTGTGTTTGAGATGGGTGGAGACTAGGGCGTACACGTCTTCGACCACATTGTTGACCTGAACGGGAGTGAAATCCTCTGCCTGGATGGGACGGTAGGTGGCGCGCAGTCTTTCGATCATGGCGGCCATGCGATCCGTTTCCGAAAGGACGATATCCAAATCCTGCCTGCCTTGCAATGACAAGGTCTGCTCCGCTTTGAGGAGGAACAACGCGTTTTGAATGGCTTGCAAGGGATTGTTCAATTCATGCGATACCGAAGCCAGAAGACGGCCCATAACTGCCAGACGCTCGCTTTGAACCAGTTGGTTGCGGGCCGCCTTTTCATGCTTCAGGGATGTTTGCAAATCTTCGTACAAATCCGCTTTTTGCAGGGCAATTGCCAGTTGGTCTGCCACAGCGGTGACCAGTTGCAGGTCGCGGTTTGTAAATATTTTGGGCGGCGCTTGTTGAATATCCAGTATCCCAAGGATTTGGTCACCGATCTTTATTGGCACGGCCAGCTCTGATTTCGTTTCCGGCAGGAATGGGTTTCTGGTAAAAAATACAACTTCATCCACGTTGTTGGTAAAGAAAGGGGCGGAGATTTCCGCCGCATAGCCCACGATGCCTGAGCCTGCGCTTATCTGATAGTTTTGCAATTTTAGTTTTCTGCCAATCTCTCCGCTGGCCGCTCGCAGAATGAACCCACCCATCTTCGGATCGATAACATATACCTGGACGTGATAATAGCTGAAATTTTTCTGTAGCAGATCGACTACATCTTCCAGTAGTTCATCGGCGTTGAGCGCCACCAGTCCCTGGTTGATGCGGTATAAGGCGTTCGTTTCCTTTAATGCCTGTTGAGTGCTTTCCAGCAGATGTGAGTTTTCAATAGCGATGGCGGCCTGAATACCCAGGGCGCTTAATAGCTCGTTGTCGTCGGGATTAAAGGCGTTTGGCTTGCTGCTTTGCACGCTGATCGTGCCAAGTTTGCGTTCGCCGCTGTACAGTGGAGTAACCAGCAGGGAACGGAAATTTGTTTGTTTGTTCCTTTTGAAGAATCGAGGATCGGTATCCACGTCGGCAATGTTGATGGTCGTCCTGCTGCGAATGGTCTCGCCCACAACCCCTTCGTCGATGCGCATTTTTATTTTTTGTTCGGACGAGACCTCCAGGCCTGCCACTGCCCCGGGTTTAAAGATTTTTTGCTCCTCGTCAACAAGGTGGATCACTGCCTGTTCCGCGCCGGGGATCAATTCCTTGGCCGAGTCGACGATCAACTGCAAAACATTTGTGTAGCTAACCCGCTCCGTTTCACTCAACGCCAGGGATATTTTTGCCAGGGCTGCGGATTCTTGCAGGCGTTTATTTAATTCAAGGTCTTTTTGCGCATTCCACAGGGCCACAGCGATGTGTTTTGAGGCATGTTCCGCGCGTTCGATTTCCTGGGGCGTGAAATGATGTGGTGCATTGTAGGTGATAATCGCCGCCCCCAATTTGTGATCCCTCACAATTAATGGAATGCCCAGCGCGGAGCGGGCCGGGTATTTTTTTGCGACTTCGATGCTTAAATAAGGTGAGTTGAAGACATCATCCGCCGCGAGCACACGCTCAGCTTTTAGCACGGATGCGGTCATGGTTAAAAAATTGGGGTCGCTTATCGTTGAGGAATAGGGGAGCTCAAGATTGGCCGTGGTGGCCGTTGGAATGGCCGTTTGCATTTCATTATCCCAACGTGTGATGTAGCAATCGTCCGCATTCGACAGTTTTGCCATGTTGCCCGCCAGTTCTTCCAGGGTCGAATTCAAATCCCCTGAGAGCAGGATGGTGCGCGTCATGTCATTGAGCAATTCCAAATATTGCTCGCGAGCAGATAAAGCCTCCTCGGCATGTTTGCGCGCCGTAATGTCCAGCATAAATCCCTGGCGAAAGAGAACGTTTCCGTTGTTATCCAGCACGTTCACTGCTTCATCCAGAAACCACCTTATATCGCCGCTGCGCGTTATCAAACGGTATTCCGATTTAAAAGGTTCCCCGCTTTCCTTGACCCGTTCGATCTCTTCCATTACTTTTTTCTGGTCGTTTGGGTGCATTTGCTTGAACCAGAGCCTGGGATCTGCAATCCATTCCTCCTGGGTAAAGCCCAGGGACATGATTTGCGGGCTGATATAAGTCACGCCGATGTGTTGATTTAACCCCGCTGTGTAAACGATGGGCGGGATTTGCTCAGCCAATATTCGATACTTGACTTCAGCGCCGCGCAGGTTTTCCTCTGATTGCCTGCGGTCAGTAATCTCTGTAAAAAGGTCGCTGACCGTACGCCCGGTCAGCAGGGCAACCCCACATAACAGCAGGATTTCGATATTGATTCTTGTAACATCGCCATACAGTATCGTGGATCCCCCAACATTTCCTGAAAGGCCAACCGGAAATAGGAATGTAAGCAGGCCGATCCAGCTTGTGCCGAGGACAGCCATGAATACCCCGTAGCGAATGGCGATAAAGACCATCACAAACCCATACAGGATGCGTGTATCGTAAAACGGAAATCGCAGGGCTGAGAGCAAAATAAGCCCAAAGATCAGAACGAGCAGGGCTTTATCCAGGAAGGAATTTCGGCCATTGGGTACTAACGGCGAGTGTGGGATTTCATCCCGGATCCAGGTCCATCCTTTTTCGGTGAGGGGTTTGGTGAGAATCATAAGCGCTGGCACTGTCAACACAAATTGGGCTGCCAGGTCGGCTGAAAATAAACCAAGCCAATTGTCCCAGTCTATAATTCCGTTGAGATTTCCCAAAAGGATGGGTTGAAATACCAGATAAACCTTGGCGATCAATGTGGGTGCGAGACAGCCCGCCAGCAGAAATTGGAGTACGTTTTTTAAGTTGGGCAGCCAGCATTTGCCCTTTATCAATCGAACGAAGAAGAACCAGCTTAACCCAACTTCGAGGGTTTCCGGCAGTGCGTACAATACCGCCCATTTCCATGGAAATCCCCAAAGGGGCGCCCAAAGTACAGCGTTCAGGAAAATACCCAGCAAGACGCGCGGCCCCCACCAATACGCCATCGCAATGCCGAGCGCGGTGGGCAGATACCACAAAGACACGCCGAAATCCGTTTTAAACCAGATCGAAAGCCAGGTGCCCAGATTGGCGACAAAGAACGGCAGTATCCACGTCCACCAGGGAAGTGAAGATGTCTTTTCTCCATTCTTTGGGATTGTATTAATGGATACACTCATGGACATTTATGCTTAGAATAAAACTCACCGGTAGCTTGCTCTGGCTGAAATTATATCGGCGATCTTTGGTTGGATAATTTCAATTGTAAATTAACTTCTTGTGTTTACAGATACAAAAATCCGCTTGCTGTTTTAGACAGACAAGCGGATTTCAGGCGCTCCGTAGCTTATTTCGCGTATTCCGTTGCTCTTGTTTCCCGAATGACTGTCACCCTGATCTGGCCGGGATATTGCATGGTCTCTTCGATCTTTTTGGCGATGTCACGCGCCAGCCTTGCGGATGCGAGATCGTCAATTGTATCTGGTTTGACGAGGATGCGGACTTCACGCCCGGCTTGAATGGCGAAGGCCTGTTGCACGCCATCAAATGAAAGGGACATTTCCTCCAGCGAGCGGATGCGCTTGATATACGCTTCCAAATCCTCACGCCTTGCACCGGGGCGCGCGCCGGAGATCGCATATGCTGCTTCAGCGATGACCGCTTCCACAGTCTCCTGATCAACTTCATGGTGGTGCGAAGCGATGGCGTTGACCACGATGGGATTCACGCCGTAGCGTTTGCAAAATTCCGCGCCGAGACCCGCATGAGTCCCTTCCTGGTTGTGATCCATGGCTTTGCCGATGTCGTGCAGGAAACCGCCCTGTTTGGCCCATTCCACATTTGCGCCGATCTCAGCGGCGAGGATGCCCGCCAGTTTGGAAACTTCCACCGCATGGGCCAATTGGTTCTGCCCGTAGGAGGTGCGGAATTTCAAACGTCCCATCATGCGCAGCACTTCGGGATGAAGCCCGGAAACATTTGCATCATAGGCGGCCTGTTCACCGGATTCGTTGATGATCTTCTCAACGGCCTTGGTTTCATCCTCCACGATCTTTTCGATGTGGGCAGGATGAATGCGTCCATCCAAAATCAATTTGGCAAGGGCGCGGCGGCCAATTTCACGGCGCACCGAGTCGAAGCAGGAGATGGTAACGGAGTCGGGAGTATCGTCCACGATCACATCCACACCCGCGGCCTGCTCGAAGGCTTTGATGTTGCGTCCGTTGCGGCCTACGATGCGTCCCTTCATTTCTTCGCTCGGCAGGGTGACAACGGCGCGAGTCACCTCCGCCACGTGCTCGGAGGCAACGCGCTGGATCGCATCCGCAATTAACTTGCGGGCGCGTTTTTCACCTTCCTCGCGCGCTTCCGCTTCCACCTGGCGGATGATGCGCGCCATGTCGCCGCGCGCTTCCTTTTCAACAGCGGCATACAGGTCTTTCCTGGCATCCTCCTGTGTCAACTGGGCGATCTGCTCAAGTTTTTTAACCTGCTCCTCGTACAACTTGTCAATTTCGTTGCCGCGGCGGTCCACCTGTGACTGGCGTTTGTTCAACGTCTGTTCACGTTGTTCCATTTTGTCGAAACGGCCGTCGAGTTCCACGCGGCGTTTGTCCAAACGGTCCGCTTCACGGTTGAGTTCGATGCGGCGTTCTTTGATCTCCGATTCAGCGGCTTGGATGATCTTGGTGGCGTTTTCGCGCGCGCCACTTTCGATCATGCGGGCCTGCGAGTTGGCAGCCTTTAAAATATCGTCGGCCTTTTCCTGGCGTGCTTTTGCGGCGCGGTCAGCCTGGTAGCGATGGAAAAAATACCCGGCAGTGACCCCCACAATGAGCACTAGAAAATCAATTATCAGGTTTAGCGGGCTCATGTCATATCCTCATCTTCAAAATATTTGTTTTCTCCGTGCAGCTCGCTCCAGACCTGGGTGACGACTGGTGCGATGACGGAGTATGGAAAGCCGCGCCGTGCGAGGTACTCGGACAGTTTCTTGCGAAACTCGCCCCATTCCTGACCTTTGAGCCTGCCAGCCCGTTTACGGGCAGACTCATACGCCAGGGCATTTTCATCCACTGATGAAACCGCGGCTTGGACGGTTTCATCGTCGAGTCCCTTTTGACGAAGTTCCATCGTCAATGCACGGCGACTGCGCGGGCGGAAGGTATTGCGATTTTCCACCCAGGCGCGGGCAAATTGATTGTCGTTGGCAAGCCCGTTTTCCCGCAATCGTTCGATGGTCTCTTCAACCACCTCTTCGGGAATTTCGTGCTTGCGCAGGTTTTGCCGTATCTCGTTTTCGGAACGGGTGCGGTAGCTCAGGAAGAGCATGGCTTGTTGAAACGCCCGTTCGCGCGCATCCTCGGCTTGCAATTTGGCGACCTTCTCCTCACTGAGGATGTCTCCAACTTTGAGCCAGGCGGCTGTGATGCGCGCCAGACCGAAGGCGAACTCGCCATCCAGGTGAATGTTCACCCGGTTGCGGTTCTTTTGCGGTTCGATGGCGGTTATCTTTTTCATGTTAAAGCACACAGCCGAGATTTCCGTCTAAACGGCCTCGGCTGTGGAAAATGTCTGGGGTGGGTGACCCGTTTCAGGTCCGGTACGAAGCGGAAGGTGAACAGGTCAAAACGGCGTGAGCGGGTCTTGCGTCACGTTTGGCAGTCAAATTTTAGGGTGAAGCCAATTGTCTTCTCAAATTTTTTCCTAAATGAGACTTCACTAAATAACTCCCAGTGTGGTTGGAGGGAGGTGGTGCGCCAAATTCCAGTCAATTTCAAAGCAAAGGCCGCAGGTGCGGCGGAAGTGTTTAAAAAAATTACCCTTAAATGATCCTTGCGGATTTCCTTAATTATACATGAATTTAGCGATTTGTTAACATTTTGAATTTATAACAAAAGTCAGCGGCAGGCCCCGCAGCGGATTTGCCCTTGTTTTTTTTAGTATAATGACATTTGTCTCAATTGGATTTTAAAATATATTTTGCTCTTCGACTCGAAGGATTTAACCAGAATTTCTTTCCAAGGAGGAACCGATGACTGAACAACAACCTGAAAGCGGGGGAGATATCAGGAACATTCGGCGTTTTGTCGCTTTTCTGGGGATATTTTTCATACTGGTCAGCCAGTTTCTGATTTTTTCAGATAACGTCATTGATGATGTCTTGATTCCGCCCTATACGTGGCTGGCTGTTTTTGGCGTGGTTATTCTGGTTGCCAGCCAGGTGATTCCCCCAACGCCGTTTTTTCAGAAATTATCCTCCAGGTTTATTTTTCAGGAACGGGTATTTTGGGTGCTGGCCGCAATTTTGCTGTCTGTTTTGACGACCATAGCAACGGCAAATTTTATTTTGTTTACTCGCGTTAATTACATTCCCGTGGTCACGGTCTGGCTGTTGAGCGCGGGGGCATATGTTTATGCGTTCTTCAACGTATCTTTTAATGGCAAAGCCTTGCTCGAATGGATGCGAACAAACCGCATTGAAATTCTTTCGGTTCTCCTCGTAACCCTGGCTGCGGCAGTTGTTCGCTTTTACCAGCTGGGAGATTTACCGCGTGTATTGGACGGCGACGAGGGCCGCATCGGTTTTATTGCGCAAACGACGGTGAGCGGTCTGCTTGCCAACCCTTTTACTTTGTGGGAAAACTTCGGCGCCTTGTATTTGCAGTTGATCTTCCTTTCCATGAAGTTTTTTGGGGTCAATGCCTTTGCGTTGCGGTTGCTGCCTGCCATCGGCGGGACCTTGGCGATTCCGTCTCTTTATCTCCTGGCGCGCTGGATCGGCGGACAAAGAATCGCTTTAATAACGATCATCATCCTGGCCTTTTCACACTCTCACATCCACTTCAGCCGCATTGTCTCGGTGGCATACATCCAGGGAACCTGGCTGGCGCCACTTGAGTTATATCTGCTGATCAGCGGCCTGGAAAAACGTGAATCATGGCGAACCGCATTAAGCGGAATCCTGGTGGCAATCCACTTTACTGTTTATTTGACCGCCCAGGTCATTTTGGGCCTTGTGCTGGTTTACATGCTGATCGCCTTCCTGCTTTACCGGACATGGTTTAAGCCCCGTTTGGCACAAGCTGCGGTTTTTTGGGGAGGTTTCCTGTGTGTCATTCCGCCCGCCGCATATTATTTTTTTAATGACCCCAATGAATTTTTTAATAGGCTTGGGGAAGCCGGTACGTTTCAATCTGGGTGGCTTGAACTGACCATGCAACTGACGGGTCAGAGCGCCATTGAAATCCTGGTTGGGCGCTTTATGCACGCCTTCCTTTCCCTTATTTATTTTCCTGCTCTCGATTTTTACGGCTCCTCCTCGCCGATGATGAGCATGATCACAAGCGCCCTGTTTTTGGCGGGGCTTGGCCTTGCGTTGTGGCGCGTGCGAAACCCCGCTTATTTGTTGTTGAACGGTTATTTCTGGGGAGCCACATTCTCAATCGGGATATTTGCCACCCCGCCATCGGCAGATACCTATCGCATGTTAATGGCGCTCCCCGCCGCGCTTATCATGGCAACTTTGGGGCTTGATCAGATCCTTGAATTGTTGGGGTTAGGTTCGCAAACCGCGCGCACGGCTTACACATTTTCCGTCTCGGCCATCCTTGCCAGCCTGCTTATTTTCAACCTGTGGACGTACTATGGCGATTTTGCAGGACAATGCCGCTTTGGCGGTAATCTTCCCGGTCGCTTTGCATCCTACCTTGGTGTTTATGCGGGGACAATCGATAACGAATTGCCCGTTTACCTGCTAAGTGATGACCTGTTTTCTTATGGAACCCATGAATCAACAAATTTCCTCAGTGGAAACAGGAAGATCACCAATTTCCCGGACGCAGTTGACGTGTTGAATCCCGTCTCCGGCGAGACCATCATCGCAAGCCCGCCGCGAATTGAGGAGTTGGAACTTTGGGCGCGCGCCCATCCCGGCGGCCAATTGCAATACCGCTATGATTGCAGCGACACCATCTTGCTGGCGTATCGGGTTCCGTAAAAGAGGAGCATTGGATCCACAAGAATATGAGCTGATGTACCAGGTCGAAGACCGCCACTGGTGGTACCAGGGAATGGCGGCCATCACGCGCGCGGCGCTCGACCGCTGGGTACATTTCCCAAACCTCAGAATTCTGGATGCGGGCTGCGGGACAGGAGCAGCCATGACAACCTATCTTGCAGAATATGGAAAGGTGACTGGCGTGGATTTATATCCACAAGCCCTGGAATTCTGCCGCAAACGACATGCTCCCCGCCTCGCCTGCGCCTCTGTTCTTAATCTGCCGTTTGCTCCTGCTTCCTTTGACCTTGTCACCAGCTTTGACGTTTTGTACGAGCGGGGCGTCTCCAGTGAAACGACCGCCCTGAAAGAATTTTTTCGCGTGCTAACCCCAAGTGGACGTG
>JACPVB010000276.1 GCA_016191985.1 Chloroflexota bacterium
CGGATCATTCGCAAAAGGGCATCCTGCTCCTGGGATCGGACAAGGTTTCTTTCGGGATGGTCGCCCTTGTTAGGTAAAATGGGCAGATCATCCAGCGGAATTTCCTGCTTGCGGCTGCGGTCACGGTGCCAGTTCGCAACCAGGTTGTGGGCAATTCGGTACAGCCAGGCGGAAAATGGCACACCACGGTCTGTATAATTTTTTATGTGGTTCATTGCCCGTTGAAAAACGCGTGCGGTCAAATCCTCCGCGTCATGGAGATTCCCAGTCCGATAGTAAACGTAATTGAAGATGCGTTCCACATAACGCTCATACAGATGGCCGAATGCATCCCGGTCACCCTGTGAAGCGAGGGCAAGAACTTCCTCTTCGTTGTATTCCAATTCCGACAAGTTAAAAACCTTACCGGCGGATTTTGTTTAATAACACCGCCGGATTTAATAAGTTACACCGAGTATAACATGCGCAAACCGGGCGAAATGGTTTGTTCATCACGGAGGAATCATTTTGCCACAGAGTCCACAGAGATTTTAAGAGGTTTTTTTCTCCCTGGCTCGTCGGCTAGGACGGGCTGTGATCTCTGCGTGCTCCGTGGTTAATTCTTTTGGCATGCCCACGGAATTAGCCCCCACACACCCGAAAAAGCGTGATGCGTTAGACAGGTTGGTATAATTTCAGGTCGCTAAATTAAGCGTCAAAACCAGAACGCATGTGCTATAATACCTTCGCTTTTCCATTGCTTGACTCAAAACTAAGGCAACTGTTTGTCAAAAATCGCGAAGGAAAATTCAATTTTCTGTTTACTAAATTTATACGATACTCTGTAGATTTTCAAAGAAGGCTAAATCCATGTCATCCAACAAAATTCGTGTCGTGGGCGCGCGCGTCCACAATTTGAAAAATATTACCGTAGAGATCCCGCGTGACAAGTTCGTCGTCATCACAGGGCTATCAGGCTCAGGTAAGTCATCGCTTGCGTTCGACACCATCTTCGCCGAGGGACAGCGGCGTTACGTTGAGTCGCTTTCGGCGTATGCGCGCCAGTTCATCGGCCAGATGGACAAACCCGACGTGGACTACATCGATGGCCTCTCCCCCGCCGTATCCATTGACCAGAAATCCACCAGCCATAATCCCCGCTCCACCGTCGGCACGGTGACTGAAATTTACGATTACATGCGTTTGCTGTTTGCGCGCGCGGGCATCCCGCACTGTCCAATTTGCGGACGGGAAGTGGTGAAACAGTCTGCTCAGGAAATTGTAGACAAGATCGAAAAACTTCCCGAAGGCTCGCGTGTGCTGATCCTCTCGCCGCTGGTGCGCGCCCGCAAGGGAACATACCAGGCTGTCTTTGAGGAAATCCGCAAGGCAGGTTTCACCCGCGTTCGCGTGGACGGGAATGCTCATTCACTGGATGATGAGATCGAACTTGACCGTTACAAACAGCACACCATCGAAGCGGTCGTGGATCGCCTTGTCATCTCACAACACGAAGACAAAGAGGAAAAGAAAGCCGCCCGCACTCGTCTGACAGACTCTGTCGAAACCGCGCTCAAATTTGGCGAGGGCTATGTCACCATCAACCTGGTCGATAAAAAAGAAGATTTGCAATTCTCCGAGCATCTCGCCTGCCCTGAGCATGGTGTCAGCATCGCGGAAGTGGAACCGCGCACTTTTTCTTTCAACACACCGCAAGGCGCCTGCCCAGACTGTCAGGGACTCGGCTCCAAGCTGGAGATCGATCCGCAGCGCATCATCCCTGACGACAGCCTGTCTCTGAACGATGGAGCAATCGTCAGCATGGAGTGGAGTGGACCGAAAGTCGAAGGCGGCTATTATTGGCAGAGTCTCATCAATGCCTCGAAAGCCTTCAAAATCGATTTGGATAAACCTGTAAAAGATTTATCCAAAGAAGCAATGAAAATTGTCCTGTACGGTACCGGCGACAAGCAAATCCAGATGACGTACCAGGGCGCAAACGGGAACGAGTTCAAATTCACGCGTGCTTTTGAAGGCGTGATCTCGAACATGGAGCGCCGTTATCGTGAGACGAACTCGGAATATATTCGTGAAAAAATCTCCGAATTTATGTCTGACCGCCCCTGCCCAAGCTGCGGCGGCAAGAGATTAAATCCATCTGCTTTGGCGGTGACTGTTGACGATATCAACATTGTGGAAGCCAACTCCTGGCCCGTGCTGCAAACGTTGGATTGGGTTAAAAAGATCTCAGGTAAAAGTTCTCCGCTCACAACCAAGCAAAAGACAATTGCGGAACGTGTGATCAAAGAGATCAGCGAGAGATTATCTTTTCTTGTAAATGTCGGTTTGGATTATTTGACCCTGAACCGTTCCGCCGTCACTTTATCAGGCGGCGAAGCGCAGCGCATCCGACTCGCGACCCAAGTTGGTTCTCGGCTAGTGGGAGTTCTCTACGTTTTAGATGAGCCGTCCATCGGTTTGCATCCGCGTGACAATTCGAGATTGCTGGAAACGCTCAAGGGGTTGCGTGACCTTGGCAATACGGTTCTGGTTGTTGAACACGACGATGAAACCATCCGCGAGGCGGACTGGGTGATCGACCTTGGTCCCGCGGCCGGTGAGCATGGCGGACAGGTTATCGCCGAGGGCACACCGAAACAGATTTTGGTGCACCCAAAGTCGTTGACTGGGCAATATCTCTCGGGACGGAAACAGGTTGAGGTCCCGAAAAAGAGGCGGGGAGGAAATGGCAAGGCGTTGACAATTGTCAATGCCACGGCAAACAACTTGAAGGGCGTAAATGTCTCGATCCCGCTTGGGAAATTGGTTTGTATTACGGGCGTTTCGGGTTCCGGCAAATCCACATTGATGAGCGATATTTTGTATAGTTCGCTTGCGGCAAAGTTAATGGGCGCGCGCACGCAAGCGGGTGAGCATGAAAAGATCGAAGGTGTGGAGCATCTCGATAAGATCATCAACATCGACCAGTCGCCGATTGGCCGCACACCGCGCTCGAACCCTGGGACGTATACGGGCCTGTTCGATGAGATTCGCAAGCTCTACGCCGAGCTGCCCGAAAGCAAAGTGCGTGGATACAAGCCCGGGCGCTTCTCGTTCAATGTGCATGGCGGGCGCTGTGAAGCCTGCCAGGGACAGGGCGAACTGCGCATCGAAATGCAGTTCCTGCCCGATGTGTACGTGCCCTGCGATGTGTGTCATGGCAAACGCTTTAACCGCGAGACCCTGCAGGTTCTATTCCGAGATCAATATTCCATTGCCGATATTTTGGATATGACCGTTGACCATGCGTTGACTGAGTTCCAGAATTACCCACAAATGCAAAATAAATTAAAGCTGTTGCAGGAAGTCGGGCTTGGTTATGTGCGAATCGGCCAAGCCGCGACGACCTTGTCAGGCGGCGAAGCGCAGCGTGTGAAGCTCTCGAAGGAACTCTCCCGCCGCGCCACGGGACGCACGCTCTATGTTCTGGATGAACCATCCGTTGGGTTGCACGCTGCGGATGTGCATAAATTAATCGAGGTACTGCAAAGATTGGTGGACGCTGGCAACTCAGTGTTGATCATCGAACACAATCTGGACATCATCAAAGTGGCAGACTGGCTGATTGACCTCGGTCCCGAAGGTGGAGACAGGGGCGGCGAGTTAATCGCCGAGGGCACGCCGGAGCAGGTGATGAAGGTGAAAGAGTCTTATACGGGGAAATATTTGAAAGCACATATGAGATGAAAGAAGAAAGAGGAAAGAATGGGTTCTTTTCTCTTTCTTCTTTCATGGATTTCCATAATGCTGCGCAAAATGCATCAAAAAATCTCAATGTCACAAGACCCGATTTTCAGGTAGAATTATTTTACATTGCGTGGGACATCGAACCGTATATACACGCTTTGTAAAAAGGACAGAATTAATGAATAACAAACCACCCCTATCTTCATCCTCCTCTTCGGATGTGATCAGCGCATACCGCAAACGCAGGCAGCGTAGAAGCCCAAATATGATTTACATCATCGCGGGTGCGCTCGTTCTGGGCGGTATCGGCTTGCTGGCTTACTGGCTTGCCAGCACTCCGAACAATCCGGTTTCAAGCCTGTTTGCCACAGAGACTCCCACGCCAACCATTACGCCGTCTCCAACCAACACCTCCACGCCCACTTTGGTACCTACAGAGACGCCCACAGCCACCATCACGCCCACCCCAACTTTCTCATCTCCTTTTACTTACACCGTGCAGGAAGGTGACTACCTTGCGTTAATTGTGGAAAAATTCAGCCTTGGCGATGATGGAGTGGAGTTGATTTTGCTGCTAAACCCATATGTTGAAGAATCCGGCACTGGCATCGATCCAGCCACCCAGGTCATCGTCCCCGGACAGGTCATTACCCTGCCAAACCCAGGAATGGAATTGCCAACTGCCACCCTCATCCCACCCAACCTGCCGCGCGGCACAAAGGTGGAATATTTCGTCAAAGCCGGTGACTCACTTGGCGGCATTGCCGCATTGTTCAACAGCACCATTGATGACATCATCAAAGAGAACAATATCACAGACCCGAATGCCATCGCCGTTGGCGACCTGCTGCTGATCCCAGTCAACATGGTCACCCCCACGGCCACCCGTCCACCCACCAGCACCCCCATAACCCCGGGCCCTGGCACCTTCCTGCCCAGCCCCACACTCACACCAATCAACTAAAATTACTGGACAAATATACACCGCTCATGTAAAATACAGCGCTGTCATAAAGAAAAGTAAGGAAAGAATTTTTGGAGGAAGACCTTGGCTAACATTCAGTCTCAAATCAAACGCAATCGTCAGAACGAAAAGCGCCGCGTTCGCAACCGTAATTTCCGTGGTGCCGCTCGCACCGCCGTGAATACCGCGCGTACCGCCTTTGTGGAAGGCAATCCCGAAACCAAAGAAGCCGTCTTGAAAGCCATCAGCATGTTGGACAAGGCAGCCGAAAGAGGTGTGATTCACAAGAATAACGCTTCACGCCGCAAGGGACGTCTGATGAAAAAGCTCGCCACTTTTGTTCCCGATGAAAAGTTCGGTGAAGAAAAGAAAAAGGGCGCAAAGAAATCTACAAAGAAATCCGGGTAGTTTTCAAACTTGCACAAGCGCGGGAGTCGAAAGGCTCCCGCTTTTGTTACCATGTCCACGATCATTTTTCTCAACGGCACATCCTCTTCGGGGAAGACCACCCTGCTTAAGGCATTGCAAAAGAAATTACCAGAACCCTATCTCGACATGGGAATTGACAAATTCATCTGGATGCTTCCCAGCCGATATTTGGATCGTCCACTTTGGGATGACGTGCTCGGAAGAGCGCATCATTCTGGACCGTTGGGCCTGACTCTGTTTTCCGGCATGCACCACGCTATTGCCGCTGCCGCTTCGCGTGGAAACAACATCCTGGCCGACCATGTCTTTGTGGAAAAAGCCTGGGTGGATGAATGTGCCAATCTCTTTGCAGGGATGAATGCCTACCTTATCGGTGTGAAATGTCCGCTGGAGGTGGTGGAGCAGCGCGAAGCCGACCGCAAAGACCGCACCCTCGGACAGGCAAAATTGCAGTACGAGGTCATACATAAATACACGAAGTATGATCTAGAGCTGGACACATCCAAACTGGCGATAGAAGAATGTACAAATAAAGTCATTGAACGGCTGAAGACTCCACCTACTGCATTCAAAAATCTATAATCTTTTCACGCCTTCGGCGTTCACGACTGATATAATTTGAAAAAGCCTATGTTTCAAAAAGAACAACAACTCATCGAAGAAAAAATAAAAGCCTATTGCCAGGCCAATGACATTGCGCTGGCTGAACTGAAATGGCAGCCCATTCCCTTCTCTGGTGAATGGGGTTTTGCCACGTCATTTTTCCAGACCGCCGCCAACGAAGCGAAATTGGGCAAAGGGGACAAAGCCCCAGTGCCGCAAAAGGCCCAGGGAATTGCCGAGCAGGTAAAAGACATCCTTCGACGCGCTCAGGACGGGAGCGTGGAGGGGATCAGCCGCATCGAAGCAGTCAAGGGCTATCTCAATGTCTATTTTAAGACATCTGATTATGCCCGTCGCGTTGTGGACGAAGTGCTGGCATCCAAAGCTGATTTTGGTCGTGGTGCGTCAAAAGGTGAACGTGTGATGGTCGAATATGCCCAGCCAAACATGCTTCATTCCTTTCACATTGGACATGCGCGCAATACGATTTTAGGCGAAGTGCTGGCAAGGTTGGTGGAGTTCGCAGGTTTTGAAACCATCCGCGCATCGTACCCGGGTGATTTGGGACTCGGTGTAATCACTGTCGTATGGATGTACGAAAAGTTCCATAAAGGACAGGAGCCACAAGATGTGCACGAGCGCGGTCAATGGTTGTTGAAGTTGTATGTGGAAGCCACCGCTATGCTCGAAAAGAAAGAGAATGAAATACCTGAGCAAACCGCACAACGGGAAGCCTTTGAAGCCGAGCGCCGCGAGATGTATCGTCAATGGGATGCGGGTGATTCGTACGTGCGTGAATTATGGAAAACATTGCGCGAGTGGAGTCTGGAGGAACTGCGCGATATTTTACGAATGCTCGATGTAAAAATGGATGTGTGGTTTTATGAAAGCGAAGTAGATGAACCTTCAAAAGCCATCGTTGAGGAATTAATCGCGCGCGGCATCGCCGATGATGAACGTCCCCAGGGCGGGGCGGTGATCGTGAAAATCGATGAGAAGCTGGGTCTCACCAAGGAAAAATATCGCACGAACGTCATTTTGCGCGGGGACGGAACGACGCTGTACCTGACCAAAGACCTGGCGCTGGCGAAAGTAAAGTTCGAGCAATACCACGTGGATCGTTCGATCTACGTGGTGGACGTGCGCCAATCGCTGCATTTGCAACAGGCATTTGCCATTTTAAAATTGTGGGGTTTTCCGCAAGCCGAGAAGTGCCATCACCTCGGTTACGGGTTCGTGAGCCTGCCCGAGGGAGCCATGTCTGCGCGGCGCGGACGTGTGGCGCTGTTCAAGGAAGTTTATGATGAAGCCATCAAGCGCGTGCTTTCGGTGGAAGCCGAGAAAAGCGCCGATATTCCCGCGAATGAACGCGAAAAAATCGCTGCACAGATCGGTTTGGGCGCGCTAGTTTATTCCATGCTTTCGGTGGATAACAACAAAGATATTGTGTTTGACATCAATGAGGCTTTATCGTTTGACGGACGGACTGGTCCCTATATTCAGAATGCTCATGTGAGGGCAAACTCGATATTAAAGAAGTCGAAAATCGAAGGTCGAAAGTCGGACGATCTTGGACCTTCGACTTTCGACTATGAATTGACGAAACATGAAATCGAGCTCATCGAAAAAATCTCCCACTTCCCCAACGCTGTGCAGCAGGCCGCAGAGGAGTATCGTCCGCTGGTAATGGCGGCGTATGCGTATGACCTGGCAAACACATTTCACTCGTTCTATCACGCAGTCAACGTCTTGCAAACGGAAGATGAAAAAGTGAAACGCGCACGTTTGCGTCTGGTCGCCGCCGCAAAACAGACCATTGCAAATGCGCTCCGTTTGCTGGATATTCAAGCGCCTGACCTAATGTAAGAAGGTAGACAAGAAAACAGGTAAAGAAGTAAACAGACTGAATGCTCTTTGGGTATTTGGTCTGTTTTTTTATCGGTGAAAATGAACCCTCACATATTTGATGAAACACACCCTTTGGAAGAAGTGCTGGTCTGGGGCGAGCCTGGCATCGAGGCTCTGCTGGGACAGTTGCTTCCGAAATCCAAGAGTCTCTTTTTTAGCTATTACGAAGTGCTGGAGGCGCGAAAAGAGTTCTGGAACATGCAAAGGCTGATCGAAAACGAGGGCATAAAATTCACACGGGCAAAGGATGCGCTCGCACGGTCTTTGGAAATCAAGGAAATCCCGAACGAGCCGAAAAACATCCTGGAACTTGAAAGCGCCCTGCTCCAGCGGGTCAATGAATATTACGAGACATTTCGCGAACACAAAATAAGGGATTTTTCACACGAAGGCATTCATGGGGATATTGACGAAGTTTTTCAACAGATCCAAAAAGATATGAAACAGGTCTTGTACGAGGACATCGAACGATATGGAGAAATTTCCACGATCCGTCTAAATTATTTGCTCAGTCTTTCACACGAACTTCCGCTGGCAAACATTTTTTACGGCAGGGATCAATCGCAGGTTCTGGCAGGCAAGGTGCTTTTGTCGGCGTTGAAGTGGGGAATCCGCAAATCGGAAGTTGGTGTTTTCAGGGAGGCATTAATTGAATTGGGATACGGCAACCTGCTGGTTGAGATCGATCGCGGAACCATCGAGGGCGGCGACATTGCCATCCTCGGCAGTACCTGCTACATCGGGGTCGGTGCACGGACATCCATGAGTGCGGTTAAAAATCTATGCAAGAAGATCGGTGTGTTTTTGGAGCGCCAGGGGATTCAAATTGTGGCGGTCGTCAACAAACGCCATGCAGAGGAGGCCGCCACCTTTAGCGCACCCACGGATGAACACATGCGCATCATGCACCTGGACATGTTCTGGATTCCGCTCGCCCCTGACCTGGTGATGGCCTATGGACACGAGCTGGATCAACGCGAAGTCATCCGCATTTCACGCAATATGGAAAGTTTTGTGATCGAAGAATTAGGTGGGTTTCGTGAATTTCTCGAAGGAAGAGGGATCGAGATTTTGGAAGTGGACGAACACGAACAGAGAAATTTTGCCACCAACCTGCTCAATCTGGGGAATCGGACCGTGATCGTTGCCCTCTCCACAAACACCCGTGTTATCAAGGAATTAGAAAAGCGCGGCTTTCGCGTGCTAAGCGCGGAGTTGAACAAACTCGTCAACGGCTATGGCGCAGTCCATTGTTTGACGGCTCCCATCAAACGCGGGATCGCCCAAGAGGGTACTCAACGCCAGACAGATCAGTAAGTCCTATTACAAGCAAACGCCTTGTTTGAATCGCCTTTTAAAGCATTACCTAAAAGTCTTCTCTCCACTTAGCACTCTGTCAGGCATAGATTGATTGTTAAACATTCCCTGTTTACGAGTAAATTTCAAAAACCCACTTCTCAAATCATCGTTTAATCAATCCTCGGCCTTCTGGCGAGTTATATTCTACTACACGACATAAATAGTACTAAATTGATTAAAGTACCTTGACAGACATAGTAATATGTTGTATATTACACCTATGGAGCTGACCCAATGACCGATAATAAGATTTCCTCAGACCTGCTCAGAGGCCATACGGATACGATCATCCTGAAACTGCTAATGGATGGCGACAAATATGGATACGAGATTTCAAAATTGATCCAAACCAATTCCCGCAGCGAGTACGAGCTTAAGGAAGCTACCATGTACTCGAGCCTGAAGAGGCTGGAGAGTGACGGCGGTATCACTTCATACTGGGGAGATGAATCCCAGGGGGGAAGGAGGCGGTACTACCGGATCACCGAAAAAGGTAGACAAGTCTATGTTGAAAACAAGAACAATTGGGAGTACGCAAAGCGCGTGCTTGATAACTTATTGTAAAGGAGATTTGAAGTTATGAATGAAAAATTGACAAACTATTTGAACGGCGTTTTTGCACCATACGATGGGGTAAAAAGCGTTGCCGAACTAAAGGCTGACCTGCTCTCCGATTTACAGGAGCGGTTCCGTGAACTCAAAGCCGAAGGCAAAGACGATGAAACGGCCTTTGAGATGACCATTGACAGCATCGGCGATATCGAACAAACAGTACAGGATGTGGCTAACCTTTCCCACTCGCTGGAGCGACAAGTGCTGACAAATTTCAGCGCGAGTAATCTGCCAGAGAGTGATTTTGCGGGTGTTACTGCGCAAAAAGGGAAATTTGATGCCAGCGCGTTGCGCGGCTCCAACTTTTCAGGTGCAGACCTGACCGGTAGCACGTTTAAGGCCAGCGATATACGTGAAGCTAATTTTGACAGCACAAATCTGACCGACTGTACCCTGTATGTCAGTGATCTTACGGATGCGAGTTTCAAAAAAGCCATTCTTGTACGCACTGAATTCAACACGTCAGATCTAACCGGAGCAAAATTCACCGATGTAAAACTGATCGACGTAAAGCTGAAGACGACCGACCTTACGAAGACAGTCTTTGAAAACTGTATCTTTAGCGGCGTGGATTTTAAGCTTTGTGATTTGCGAGGGCAACACTTTGACGGGCAAACCTTTATTGGTGTCAAGTTTGACAATACGTCGCTGAACGAAGCTACGTTTAAGGGCGCGACCCTTAGAAATGTGTCCTTCCTTGCACCGTTTACCTGGTCTACGTGGTCTAAGAAACACTACCGTGCCCTCAAAACCATCAACTTTGAAGGCGCGATGATGGATAAATTAACCTATGCCACGCTCAAAGGTTTGGAAGTCGATTTATCAAAAGTAACTATTATATAAGGAGTGAAGAATATGCAAAATCAAGCCATCCAGGTGAATGGACTGCAAAAGTCCTACGAGAAGATTCATGTTCTAAAAGGCGTGGATTTCGAGGTGAAAAAGGGCAGTATTTTTGCCCTGCTCGGCTCCAACGGTGCCGGCAAGACAACGATTGTTAAAATCCTCACCACGCTGCTCAAACAGGATGGCGGAACTGCCGCCGTCAACGGCTTCGACGTTGCGTCAAAGCCCGGCGATGTGCGGCAGTCGATCAGCCTGACCGGGCAATTCGCCGCCGTAGACGAGATATTGACCGGGCGGGAAAATTTGATCATGATCGCCAAACTGCGGCACCTCAAAAATCCGCGTCCGGTCGCGGATGATTTACTGAACCGCTTCGGTCTGACCGATGCCGCCGACCGCAGAGTTTCCACCTATTCGGGCGGTATGCGCCGCAGACTCGACATCGCCATGAGCCTGGTAGGGAAACCACAGGTTATTTTCCTTGACGAGCTGACCACCGGGCTTGACCCCGAGGCGCGCGTCGAGGTTTGGAAGACTGTCAAAGAGCTTGCTAATAATGGCACGACGGTATTCTTGACCACACAGTATTTGGAGGAAGCTGAACAGCTCGCCGACAGAATTGCCATTCTGCATGAAGGGAAAATTATCGCGAACGGTACACTCGCGGAATTAAAAAAGCTGTTCCCGCCCGCAAAGGTGGAGTACATTGAAAAACAGCCGAGCTTGGAGGAAATATTCCTCGCAATCATCGGCAAGAAAGAGGAAAAGTAAATGGAATCAACAAAGAGACACTTTTTCAGCGATATGAATGTTATGCTTGGACGTTCCATGCACCATATTTTCCGCAGCATGGACACCATCATCACAGTCACCATCACTCCGATCGCGATGATGCTGCTGTTCGTCTATGTGCTCGGCGGTGCCATTCAAACCGGCACGGACAACTATGTGAATTATCTGTTGCCCGGCATCCTGCTGATGGCGATTGCAAGCGGCATCGCCTATACGTCTTACCGTCTGTTCATGGATATGCAAAGAGGCATCTTCGAGCGGTTCCACTCCATGCCGATTGCGCGTTCGGCCCCGCTGTGGGGGCATGTGCTGACCTCACTGGTATCCAATGCGATTTCGGTCCTCGTCATTATTCTCGTAGCGCTGATTATGGGTTTCCGCTCGTCGGCGGGAGTACTATCATGGCTTGCCGTGGCCGGTATCCTCGCGCTGTTTACGCTGGCCCTGACATGGATCGCGGTGATTGCCGGACTGTCCGCAACATCGGTGGACGGCGCAGGCGCCTTTGCCTATCCGATTCTCTTCCTGCCGTTTATCAGTTCAGCGTTTGTGCCCACCGAATCGATGCCGTCAGGCGTTCGCGCATTTGCCGAAAATCAGCCGGTTACTTCGATAGTGGACGCCATCCGCGCGCTGCTGTCGGGGCAACCTGTCGGAAATGATATTTGGGTTGCTCTTGCGTGGTGCGTCGGGATTATGCTTGTGGCGTATATCTTTGCAATGAGGGTGTATAAAAAGCGGATGTGAAAAGGTTGCGATCATGTTTAAGTAAGTTGCAATGCACTCTGCGTATGTCACATAAAAAACAGGCTGAAAGTTATCTAGGCTTTCAGTCTGTTTTCTTGTTTAATTCAATCAATGAGACCGTATTGGGTAAAAACGATGTGACTCAAAACCAAAGCGGAGCTGCATCGGACACTGTCCTCTTTACGGTTTGTACGATAGGAGATTCCTATGCCGATCAAGACCCTCATCATGGGAGCCGCAGGCCGCGACTTCCACAATTTCAATACCTTCTTCCGTGGGAACAAGGATTATGAAGTGGTCGCTTTCACTGCGACTCAAATCCCAGACATTGAAGGCCGCCTCTATCCGACCGAGTTGGCTGGGGCGCAGTACCCGAAAGGGATTCCCATCCACGCAGAGGAGGAACTGCTCGACCTGATCAAGAAATATGGCGTGGAGCAGGTTGTCTTTTCCTACAGCGATGTGCCGCATGAATATGTGATGCACAAAGCCGCGATGGTCAACGCCGCGGGTGCGGACTTTCGCATTATGGGCACGAAGTATACGCAGATCAAGAGCACCAAGCCTGTCGTGTCGATCAGTGCCGTTCGGACGGGATCAGGCAAAAGTCAGACAACGAGGCGCGTGTCTTTGATCCTCCAGGAAATGGGATACAAGGTCGCGGCCATTCGTCACCCGATGCCGTATGGAAATCTCGTCGCGCAGGAAGTGCAGCGCTACGCAAATTATGACGATCTCGATGAATATGATTGCACGATTGAAGAGCGCGAGGAATACGAACCGCACATTGACAACGGTGTGATCATTTACGCGGGCGTGGATTATGAAAAAATCATTCGCAAGGCCGAGGCTGAGGCAGATATTATTTTGTGGGACGGCGGCAATAACGATTTCCCGTTCTATGTGCCTGACCTGCAAATTGTGGTGGCGGACCCGCACCGACCTGGACATGAGTCAACGTATTATCCTGGCGAGACGAATGTTCGCATGGCCGATGTGTTCGTCATCAATAAAGTGGATACGGCGGACGCGGAGAATGTGATCAAACTGCGCGAGTCGCTGCGCAAACTGAACCCGAATGCGACGCAGATCGAAGCCGCCTCTCCCCTCTTCGTGGATGATCCTGATGCGATTCGCGGCAAGCGTGTGTTGGTGGTGGAAGATGGCCCGACGCTCACGCATGGTGAGATGGCGTACGGCGCTGGCTATGTTGCCGCTCGCAGATTTGGCGCGAAGGAAATCGTGGACCCGCGTCCGTTTGCGGTGGGTTCGATTGCAAAGACCTTCGAGAAGTACCCCAAGACTGGAACGATCCTGCCTGCGATGGGCTACGGCGACAAGCAGACGAAGGAACTCGAAGAGACCATTAACAAGTCTGATGTGGATTTGGTCATCATCGGCACGCCGATTGACCTTTCGCGCGTGATGAAGATCAAGAAGCCGCACCAGCGTGTGAGATATGAATTGCAGGAGATTGGTCAGCCAACGTTGAAGGATGTTTTGATGAAGAAGTTTGGGAAGAAGTAGTCTAGTCGTTCGATAGTCTAGTAGTCGGTTCGTCGTTGAGACGAGCCGACTATTTTTATTCAATGGATAGAACCCGTATCAGCACCTTCCGTCTGTGCGGATGGGCGCGGTGCTCGAAGATGTAAATCCCTTGCCAGGTTCCCAGGGAAAGATCACCGTCGTCAACAGGGATGGTGAGGCTGGTATCGGTCAACATGGTGCGGATGTGGGA
>JACPVB010000277.1 GCA_016191985.1 Chloroflexota bacterium
CTCCCTGCGATATATTCGTTCGGTTTTGTAAATTTGATGCCCGGCCCCACCGTGCTCCTGATCTCTGTATCCGTCCGCAGCACGAGCGCACTGGCGGTATCCAGCACGATCACCCCCGCGCCGCGTTTGCCCGCTTCCCCTTGGTGTTCGATCACCCGTCCGTTCTTGACGAAGAGCGTTGGCCCGCGGCTGCCGGATTCGAAAACCCTTACCCGCGCATGAATCTCCTGCCTATCCCTGGGGTTTTGAATGGGCAAAATAAATTGGGAAAAAAAGTAGACCAACCGGTCGAGCAAAACGGAGGCCGCAATGATGTCAATGAGCAGGACGGCTCCGCTGGCGAAATAATTAAAAGGAATTTTTAGCCCCCATAACACGCCATGCCAGACGACCGTGGTGGTCAGGATCACCCCGACAGGCGTCCGCAACAACGAACCGATTCCGCTAAAGAGGCTTTTCATTTTGTATGATTCTAAAGCAGAATCGGGCAATTCGCCAAGCGGGTATTTGGCGTTACGAGGCGATTAATGAATCAGAGAATGCGGAGGGAATATCTTTTATTTGCCGCCAAGCATATGATATAAGTGTTTATTGATGCAGTTGAGGGCATTGTTGATTTTTCGGAGTTCCCCCTCTCTTTCAACAGGAGAGGTGACCTCTTTATTAATGATTTCCCTGGCGGCAAGTAATTCTGAGCTAAAAGCTTTTAACATATTCAAAGCCAGTAGCTGAGATGATTTATCAGTTACCATCTGTCGGTATAACAGCCGTACTAGGTATGGGTCCGCGAGTTCAGGATTGCTCCTGAGAGTCTCAGCTAGTTTCTTCCATTCGGATGGACTTAAGGCAGGGATATCAAAACTTTGTTTGAAGTTTGAAGTGACAACCTTATTTATCATCTCATGGATTTTATCGAAGGTGAGCTTTTCTTCGTTCTTGGTAATTTCCCTTTCATATTTTGCGTTCTGGAGTGATATTTCTCTGGCCTCCTTTAATTTATCCAGGACAAATGTTTGGTTTATTTCCCATGTGCCAATATCAATCCATTCGATCATAATTCCTAGTTCTGCGGCTTTTTGACGAAATTCATCACCAAAGAATCTTTCCGTGATTGTAGTGCGCGGGATGAAAGTTGGCTGGGAATTTGCGTTTTCCTTATGTAGCTCTCTACTATCCCTATTCATTTCTCCACGGATTGTTTTTAATTCCTCTTCTCTTGCTGCAAGGTCTTCCCTTTCCTTTGTTCCAATGCTTGTAAGTATTTCGCTGAGCGTATGGTTTTGAATCAATTTTTCAAGTTCGCCGATTAATAAAGGGATGACAGTTGTATCCCATGGGAATTTAATGCCTGTCATTGTTTCATGAGGTTGAGTGATAACCGCCTGATTGTAAATCAGAGCATGGATGGCATCTTCATCGAAGGTGAACGGATTTCTTCCATTGTTTTGACCATTGGCATGATCCGAATCCCTTAGGATGCTGAACATCACTTTGATGCCCTTGATCTCAACGAGGATGCTGTCCTTTGTGCGGGTCTTAAGACTTAATCCGCGAACGAATTGATTGCGTAGATTTATGATGGCATATTCGTGTTTCTCTGCGTCATCATATTGACCGATCTCCCGGATTCGTTCGAATCCTTCAATTTCCCATGCCTGGCTTTTAGTGGCAAGGACCCTGGGATTTCCATCTGCTCTCTCCATAAGGATAACATTGCCGAGATGAACCATAATCTCGCCAGGGCCACCAATTAGAAGAACTGGCGATTTTTCTTCCTTTTGTGGAATTTTTCCTTCAGCAATTGCGATTCTGTTTTCTCCATTTCCGAAGGATATATCTTCGATGAAGGCCGTCGCCATTTTTAAATCCTTCAATTCATACAAATCATCAAGATAATTCGCAGCGAGTTTCCTTCCCTGAAAATAAGCAACAAATATCAATGCGGTATATTTAATAATACTAATTGTGACGAACCAGTTTCTGTTTTTATTTTCAGATGATTCGCTGGTGATTAAGATGCCGATAAACACTGCAAGGATTAAGCATCCGGACAGAATAATAAATGTGCGACAGGCTCTTCTTCTTTTTACGTCCTGACGCGTTAATCCAAAGATTTTATTTCTTGTCCATTTGTCTTGGGAGCGCGCGCTTTTACTGGTTTTCATGCTTCCCATTTCCCTTGTTTTATTACTACCTATTTTGATGGTTGATTTTTACTGGTTAACAACCATTTCCAAACAGTTTCTAGGGTTTTATTGACATCTTTTAATTCCGGGTTTTCCCTTCCTTCGATGGCAATTGTATCTTTTAAAGGCTCAATCAGGTCTTGGAGAGTTGAAAAAATATCCTGTTGACAACCTGTATTATCAAATAGCGATGATGAAAGATTGGCAAATTTTCTCGATGCTTTTTTACGAATGATCGCTTCGCTAGAGGCTTCCCGCTTTTTTAATAATTCTTCCTTTTTTCTTTCAGTCTTCAACCATTCTCCGCTCCATTGTTCGGCTATCTTTTTTTCGAGATCCGGCTCGAAAAGGATGTTTCGAATGCGAATTTCCAGGATTTCGATCCCTCGCTCGATCAAATGTTCAAACTCAGGGCTTTTCACGAGATGCCCAAGAATCGGTTCTCCAATATCGTTCAAAGGGACCACTTGTTCTCTTTGAACCCTGGAGTTCATCATATCTTCAATGGTTTGAAGTTTACTGACTTCATCGGTTGAAGTGAACAATTCTTCAAGTTTAAATTTGCGGATGTATTCGCGCCATAGATTTGTAGCAAGATGTGCAGGTAATTCATCCCATTTCATTAAATCCTGTGAATCTTTGTCTTTTTCAAGTTTCAACGACTTATGTACAATAGCTTTCCAGACATTTTCCGGGTCATAGCCGTAATGGGTCGTTACCCCGCTTTTCGACTGAATGTTATTTTTTCGGATGACTCGAAATTTGATTCCAATGGTTGGAGAGACCTCAAAACCATCTCGAGTCCATCCGCTGGTTTCTTGACGACGCTTTTGCATTTTATTGTATTGAACAGGATCTGGATATGTCGGGGGATTAATAAAGGGCTGTTCATTTGCCATAGGACCAACAAACTTCCACTGAGTTCGAAGATCCACGCTGCCCGCTAGATATTCGATGAATTCCTCGCCGTCTATTTTGTTTACTTTTGTAAACCTAATCCCTGGGCCAACCGCCTCGACGTACTCAATATCGGTTTGGATTACGGCTGCACTGGCAGTATCCAGAACGACAACCCCCGGCTTCTTTCTATCTCTTTCACCTTCGTGTTCGATTACATATCCATTCTTGATGAAAATTGCAGGTCCACTGTTGTTGGAGGCAAAATCTTTGACTCTTTTGTATATTTCCTTCCTGTCACTTTGATTTTGAATTGGCAGTACAAATTGCGCAAAAAAATAGGTTAGACAATCCAGCAAAACCCATCCAATAAGGATATCTGCTAAGAATAGGACAATGTGAGTGTTGGCACTAATTGCAATACCCTGCCACCATATGACAACATGCCATACAATTGTAATGGCGCTTATTGTGAGAATAATTGCGCCAAAAGAAGATTTAATAAACGATCCGACCCTTGTAAGAATTTTTTTCATCCCGTTTCCTTAATTGTAAATCAAAATTAACTGATTTTGCAAACGAATTGGAGAATTAAATAATGCTCACCCTCGAATTCCACTGCCACACCCACGCCTCAAAGGATTCCCTTACCCGCCCGGCGGACCTTGTCCGGGCGGCCCGGCGCAAGGGGTTGGACCGGCTTGTCGTTACAGATCATAATTCGATTGCGGGGGCGTTGGAAGCGCAGGCGATTGATCCGCAGTTGGTGATTGTGGGGGAGGAGATTATGACGACGAAAGGGGAAATCCTGGCAGCGTTTGTGCGGGAGGAGATTCCTGCATTTCTCTCGCCACAGGAGACGCTCCGCCGGTTGAAGGAGCAGGGGGCATTTATCAGCGTGTCGCATCCGTTCGACGAGATGCGCGCGGGCGGTTGGCAGGAAAATGACCTTCTTGAAATTTTGCCAGATGTGGATGCGATTGAAGTGTACAACTCGCGCTGTATGCTGCCGAGGTTTAACCGCCGCGCGCGGGAATTTGCGGAGAAGCATAACCTGGCCGGCACCGTTGGTTCGGATGCGCACGCGGCTTTCGAGGTGGGGAGGTCTGTCCTTTTGCTGGACCAGTTCACAGGTCCAGAAGAGATGCGGAAGGTGATTCGGGGGGCAAAATTCCGGGTGAAATGGTCGCCCTGGTGGTTTCATCTCATATCGAGGTACGCATCTATTAAGAAGAAATTAATGTCTTGACACGCCGATTTAGGCATGATAATCTTGCGTCCAGCGTGCCCGATTCGCCTTTGAAAGCGTGAAGGTGGAACGGGCATCAATTTTTTCAGCAGGAGTAAAGAAAGATGTCAGAGCGATTTGTTGGAACCGTCAAGTGGTTTAATGCGACCAAGGGCTATGGCTTTATTGGACGCGAAGGCG
Source organism: Chloroflexota bacterium (assembly GCA_016191985.1). GTDB lineage: Bacteria > Chloroflexota > Anaerolineae > Anaerolineales > Villigracilaceae > Villigracilis. Next base: position 4,513 of record JACPVB010000277.1, read on the forward strand.
GCGAGGATGTATTCGTGCATTTCACCGCCATTCAGACCGATGGCTATCGTAAGTTGGAGGCCGAGCAGAAGGTTGAGTTTTCTGTGGAAGACGGCCCCAAAGGCTTGCAGGCCGCAAATGTAGTTCCGCTCTCGTAAGACTGGGCCAGACGGCCAGGTTTTTGCGAAACGAACAGGGTTGTCGTGAGACGGCCCTGTTTTTTTTTCTTAAAGCCTGTAATAAGGGGAAATTACGTTTGTTACTTCACATATCCAACTGAAACACCTACAATTTTTAAAGGACCCCGTAACTTTTATTGGGGATATACGACCTTGTGTATGTATGGAGGTTTGGCCTTGTCATTTTTAAATATTTTCAAAAGTGACGCCGCGCGGCGTACGGCTCTCTTTGCGGGACACGTGGTTCCCGATCCTTCGCGTTGTGTGCAGTGCGGAATTTGCACCTACAATTGCCCAATCGGCATCGATGTCCGTGCGTATGCCTGGCGGGGCGAAGCCATTAAACATAATGAATGTTTAACCTGCGGCGAGTGTGTGGCACGCTGTCCGCGCGGGGTGCTGCGCTTCGAGCGCACCGATTTGTTTACGGCAGGTGCGGGATGAGATACATTATCGTTGGAACAGGCGTTGCAGGGATTGCCGCCATTGAGGCGATTCGCTCGGTGGACAAGAAGGGCGAAATGATCATGCTGGGCGATGATCCGCACGGTTTTTATTCCCGCCCCGGCTTGGCATATTATTTGACAGGCGAACTGCATGATAAAGCCTTGTTTCCCAAAACACGCGAAGATTATGCGCGGCTTGGATTCAAATATCACAAAGCGCGCGTGACGAGAATCAACCGCGCCGAAAAAACCGTTTTATTGGACGGAAGAGAGCTTCTTTCCTACGATAAGCTGCTCATTGCAACCGGGGCATTCGCCACCCCTTTGAAAGTGCCCGGCTCGGCCCTCCAAGGTGTGTTGAAACTCGATCATTTGGACGATGCGCGCCAGATCCTGAAACTTGCCAGACGCGGCAAGACGGCTGTTGTCGTTGGCGGTGGGATCACCGCCCTGGAATTAACCGAAGGCCTGCTTGCTCGCGGCATGAACGTTCATTACCTTTTGCGCGGCGACCGTTACTGGGGCAATGTGCTGGATGAGCACGAGTCGCGCATTGTGGAAAAGCGTTTGCAGGAGGAGGGCGTCACGCTCCATTTCCATTCCGAGTTGATCGAAGTGATCGGCAGGGCAGGCAAAGTGGGTGGTGTCCGTTTGTTGAACGGGCGCACCCTAAAATGTGACATCCTCGCCTATGCCATCGGCATCAAACCTCGCGTGGAACTGGCGCGCGAAGCCGACCTTGCGCTGGACCGCGGCATCCTCGTCAACGAGTTTTTGCAAACGAACGATCCTGATATTTATGCAGCGGGAGATGTGGCGCAAGTTTACGATCCGCTCTCGGGCCGTTCGGTGCTGGATAGTTTATGGAGTCCCGCGCGCGAACAGGGCCGCGCCGCAGGCTTGAACATGGCCGGGCAGAGAATATCCTATATCAAGGGCGCTCCGTTCAATGTGACAAGGCTGGCCGGGCTAACTACAACCATCATCGGCGCGGTTGGGCATGGACACGATGAAGACATCCTGGGTATTGCGCGCGGAGACAGTGAAACCTGGCGGGAACTGCCGGATGCCAGCGTGGCGCAGGGCGGTTTTGACATGAATCATGTCCGCATCCTTGTGGGTGAAAAAACATTGATCGGCGCGGTCGTGATGGGCGACCAAACATTGTCCACCCCTTTGCAAAAGATCATATCTGACAAAATGGATATTTCCTGCATTCACGATAAACTGCTGGCGCGTAATGCCAGAGTTGCCGACGTGATTGTGGAGTACTGGTCTAAATACGTGGCTTCAGCTTAAAAAATAATGGCTCTATGAGATTTACCGTGATTAAACCTTTTTGGGACACGGATACTTCGACACGACTTCGTCAGTCAGTACAGGTTTGACGGACAACATGGGACAAGAACGGATTTAAAAAAGGCTTTTCCGTAATTTCCGTGTTATCCGTGTACAAGCGAAGCAGTCGTGTGGACAAGAATCACGGCAACTCTTAAAGACCCAAAATAATGCTTCGGGAGGGCAGTCATGCTTCGTGGTAATCGAGAGCTTTGGTTTGCATTTGTATTCTGTGTGTTAATTACTGGCTTGTACGGCCTGGTAGTTTTGTGGACTCGAGCCATCCCTGCGGCAAGCGACCTGTTTGGACACACGCTTGGCATCTTTGGCTTCATCCTCATGCTGATGACTGAAACCCTCTACAGCCTGCGCAAAAGAATCAGGAGTGCGGCGTGGGGCAGAATGTCCACCTGGCTTCAATTTCACATTTTCATGGGGTTGGTTGGGCCATACATGGTTCTGCTCCACACGTCGTGGGAGTTCAATGGGCTGGCAGGCGCAACCACCCTGCTCACGGTCATCATCGTGCTCAGTGGTTTTATTGGCCGTTATATTTACACCCGCATCCCCCGCACCATGGACGGGCTTGAGATCGAGGGCACACTCTCACAGGAGGCTCTCAAACGCGCGCGGCAATTGATGTCGCTTTGGCACACGATCCATATTCCCATTGGCGTCGCTTTATTTATCTCTGCTTTTGTACATATGGGTGCGGCTTTGTACTACGCCACATTCTTAAAGTAGGGAGGGTGCCATGCAAAAGAATCGCCTCGGTTGTTTAACAGGCACGGGCATTTTTGCCGCCTTCGTTACTTTGTTTGTTCTTGTTGGGGCCGCCTTTGCAAGCGGCGGACACATGTTCAGTTCCGGTGAACTCAATGCGGAAGTCGGCGAGTCTATTGGCGGGGTTAATTCACACGCTCAAATTCCAGAATGTAAAGCCTGTCACACCGCACCATGGGAACGCGAAACAATGGCAGATCGCTGCCTTGCGTGTCATACCGGTGTTGCTGCGCAGATGTTGAATGTTGCGGAATTGCACGGCGCAATCACCCAAAAGAATCCAACCTTAGCCTGCCGTGATTGTCACCTCGATCATCGCGGCGCAACGGCTTCGCTTACCGACATGGGGGATAATGTGTTCCCTCATGAGGCGTTGGGATACTCGTTGAACGGTCACCAGCTAACGGCGAAGCGTGAAGCGTTCGTCTGCTCCGATTGTCATGGTGAAGATGTAACAGCCTTCGCCTCTGACTCCTGCCAAACCTGCCACCGCGAAATGGACATTGCCTTCGCCCAGGCCCATCTCCTCTCCTTCGGGACGGAGTGTCTTGCCTGTCACGATGGCGTGGATCGCTACGGTGATGATTTCAACCACAACGCCTTCGCATTTCAATTGACCGGGGAGCATACAGAAGCGGTCTGTACGAACTGCCATCTCGACGCGCGCACAATCGCAGATTTGCAATCCGCTCCGCAGGATTGTTTCTCGTGCCACAGACAGGACGATCCACATGCCGGCGCGTATGGTGACCAATGTGGGCTTTGTCATTCACCCGAAGGTTGGGAGCCTGCCAAGTTTGACCATAATTTATCCTCCTTTAAGCTGGAGGGTGAACATGCTGAAGCCGCCTGCGATGATTGCCATAAAAACGATGTATTCAAAGGCACACCGAGCGATTGTTATTCATGTCACAGCGGCGACGATGACCACAACGGCAGGTTTGGAACGAACTGCGCGGCCTGCCACACTCCCAACGATTGGGAAGATGCCTCAGTGGATCACAACCTCTTCGCTTTCAAACTGGAAGGTGCGCATGTTGAAGCGGAATGCGAAGCGTGTCATGTGAATGGTGTTTTTCAGGGCACGCCAAAAGATTGTTATTCATGTCATCGAGATGACGATGAGCATAACGGCCAGTTTGGAACCCAGTGCGAAGCGTGCCATAACCCGAACGATTGGGAGGGCGTTTCTTTTGACCACAGCCAGGGCAACTTCCCGTTGACGGGCGCGCACGTCTCAGTTGCCTGCGAACGCTGTCATGCCAATAATGTCTTTGTCGGAACACCTTCCGCCTGCGTGGTCTGTCATGCGGAACCGGTTGCGCATATGGGGCAGTTCGGCACGGAATGCGCCACCTGCCACAGCACCAGCGCATGGACCCCTGCTTCCTTTACCGGAAACCACACCTTCCCCCTGGATCACGGCGAAGGCGGACAGGTCTCCTGTGCAACATGCCATCCATCCAGTTATGCAACATACACTTGCTATGGCTGCCATGAACATACAGAGGGCAACATCCGTTCTGAACACCGTGAAGAAGGCATCTCGGACTTTCAGAATTGCATTGCGTGTCACGCCGACGGACGCGAGCATGAAGGCGGCGAAGGCGGTGGAGACGATGATTGAAATTTGAGAAATAATTTGCTACCGTACAAGTAAGAGCAAAATCCTATATTGCTCCTTGCGCCGTCCTCGACGCAAGATTCCCTCGGAAATCGCCGCCGCCCACAAGGTGCTCCGCAAAGGACGGCGGCGTGAGCATTGTCATGTACGGTAGAGAAGAAATAAAAAAACATCCCACCATCTTTTACGATGGTGGGATGTTTTATATTGAAAGGAAAATCATTTTTTCTTTGGTGTATCGGGTGTATATTCCCTCGGTTCCAGCATTCCCCAGCGGCTGGCGCCGAGGTAGAGAATTTCCAACACAAGGTCTTCGTAGCGGATGTCTTCCGCTTTGGCTTGCAGGCATAGGTCGCTGTAGTCGGGGGTGAGGCCGGGCAGGGTGTTGATCTCGATCAGGCGTGGATTGCCCTCTTCATCGAGGCGGATGTCTGTGCGGGAGACATCGAGTGTGTTCAGGAGTTGATGGGCACGCAAGGCCAGGTATTTCAACTTTTTTTCAAGCTCAGGCTCGACCTCAGCGGGGCAGAAGTAGCCGGGGACTCCATCCGCGCCGACTTCCTTTGATTTGGCCTCGTTTGTATAAATCCAGGGAGAGACTGAACGACTGGTATCCAACTCGAGGATGGGGAAGCGATGGAAGCCATCCTTTTCGTACCATTCCGGGTGGCGGGAGTAAAGTTTTGAATCGGCACGGCCCAGGATGCCCACTGTGAATTCGCGGCCCGGCAGGAAGGTTTCCACCAGCGCTGGTTGCTGGTAGCTGTTGATGATGTATTGCGTGCGTTCACGCAGTTCTTTTTCGTTGTTGACGATGGCTTTCATATCCACGCCCATGCCTGTGCCTTCGCGTGCTGGTTTGACAAAAAGTGGAAATTTCAATTCGGGGCGCAGGGGTTCATCGCCGGCGTTGAATTCCTGAAAGGGTGCAACGGGCAGGCGGCGGTCCCGCCAGATGCGTTTGGTGAGGGTTTTATCGAGGGAGATGCCGTTCGTAAGGACGCGGGAACCTGTGTATGGGATGCCGAGCATTTCAAGCAGGGCTGGCACTTGCGCTTCGCGGGCGTCCCCGCCGAGGCCTTCGGCGATGTTGAAACAAATATCGGGTTTCTCATCCCGCAGGGCATAGGGCAGATCCCTATCAGCGTGGATGAAGACGGTTGAATGGCCGTCCGTTTCGAGCGCGGCGCGAAGCGAGTCTATGGTCTCGATGTGGTCAAAATCAGCAAAGGCGTCCGGGGGGACTCCCTCCGGTTTGGGTTGATTTTCGTCTTTTATATTTGCAAGGACTGCAATTTTCCAGTATCGTTTTGCATGGCGATGGAGAGGGTTTTCTTCCTGGAGGATGGGCATCTCTGGGTTTTTTCTCCTACTATTTAATGAATAACGGTTCGTAGTATAGTATAAGATGTACAGATGACAAGGGTGTGAGGCATTTCTTAAGGTAAAGATGTTTGTAACTAGACAATCAAACTCCTTTCAGGTATTATTGGGTCGTTTGTACCCTTGCTCACGAAGGGAATAGACGAAAATAAATTTATACCCGGATAAGCCCCTTATCCGGGTTATTGTACATAATACGTATTTTCGGTGGAGGCTACCTAATGTCAGACCTGATCAAACAGATCACCAGTGATCTGCAGAAGCAAATTGAAGGCTTTGAGCCTGAACTCAACATCAGCGATATCGGTGTTGTAGTTGAAGCGGGCGATGGGATTGCCCGCGTGCAGGGACTTGCGAATGTTCGCGCGCAGGAACTTGTGCAGTTTTCGAACGGGGTGATGGGCACGGCGTTTAACCTTGAAAAAGACAGCGTGGGTGTGATCGTCATGGGTGCGTACGACGGCATTATCGAAGGCATGATTGTGCGCGGAACCGGGCGCATCGCTTCCGTCCCTGTGGGTGATGCGATGATCGGACGCGTGGTCAACTCTTTGGGTGAGCCGATTGACGGCAAAGGCCCCATTGCAACGACAGGCTTCCGCCCAATCGAGCGCATTGCTCCGGGCGTGGTGGAACGCCAGGATGTGGATACCCCGGTGCAGACCGGTATCAAATCCATCGACTCGATGATCCCCGTTGGGCGCGGCCAACGTCAGTTGATTATCCGCGACCGCCAGACCGGCAAGACAGCGATTGCGATCGATGCGATCATCAATCAAAAGGGCAAGGACCTGGTTTGTATTTATGTGGCAATCGGCCAGAAGAAGGCCGCTGTTGCACGTACAGTGGGTATTCTTGAAAAAGCTGGCGTCATGGACAACACGATCATCGTCGTTGCTGCTGCGGATGAATCAGCCGCTCTTCAATACATTGCTCCCTACTCCGCCTGTGCGATTGGCGAAGAGTTTATGGAAACAGGCCGTGATGCTCTGGTGATCTATGACGATCTTTCCAAACATGCGTGGGCGTACCGTCAGGTTTCCCTGCTTTTGCGCCGCCCGCCTGGACGTGAAGCCTATCCTGGTGATGTGTTCTACCTTCACTCCCGTTTGCTCGAACGGGCGGCTCGTCTTGCAAACCATTACGTCATTGTAAAGAAGGATTTCAAGGAAGCCCTGGCTTCTGAAAAAGATGGTGTGGACGGCAAAGTTTACACGGGGCCAGTTTCCAAGGATGAAGCCGAAGAAACCCGCAAGCACATGAAGGATGCGGATAATTACAAGATCATCAAGGTAAAGGGTACGGGTGGCTCGCTCACAGCGCTGCCGATCATTGAAACCCTGCTTGGCGATGTGTCGGCTTATATCCCCACCAACGTGATTTCAATTACAGACGGCCAGATCTATCTTGAATCCAACCTCTTCAATGCTGGTATTCGCCCGGCGGTGAACGTGGGTATCTCGGTTTCCCGTGTGGGTGGTGACGCTCAGACCAAAGCGATGAAGCAGGTGGCTGGCCGCTTGCGCCTCGACATGGCCGCTTATCGTGAATTGGCAGCCTTCGCGTTGATGGCCTCCGATCTCGATAAATCCACGCAGCAGCAGTTGAGCCGTGGTCAGCGTATGCAGGAAATCCTCAAACAGCCTCAGTATCAGCCGATGGAATTGGAAGAACAAGTCATCATTATTTTCGCGGGCACCAATGGCTATGCCGATGGCGTACCCCTCGAAAAGATGGCTCAATGGCAAACCGACCTCATCCGCTATATGGCGGCCTCCTATCCTGAGATCGGCAAAGATATCGTGGTCAAGAGGTCTATTACCGATGACAATCGCGTCGCTTTGACGAAAGCCCTCGATGGCTTCCGCGCGGGCTGGGCGAGTTAGTCGAATAGTTACATAGTCAAATAGTTGAGTAGTCAAAAGCGACGAAAGACGACAGGACGAATGACCAAGAAACCAACAGACGAAGGACTAAAGGACTAACTACTTATGGCTTCCGCTCGTGAAATGCGGCTCCGAATAAAGAGCGTAAAAAATATTTCGCAGGTCACGCGTGCTTTGGAAACGGTGAGCGCCAGCAAGGTCCGCAAGGCGATCAATGCGGTGATGGCGACTCGCTCGTATGCGACCAAGGCATGGCAGGTTTTGAAACACGTTGCCGAACAACCCGGCCGTGACAGCCTGCATCCGCTTTTGGCAAAACGCAATTCTGTGAACAATACCCTGGTGGTTGTAATTACCGGTGACCGCGGTCTCGCAGGCGCCTACAACTCCAATGTGATTCGTTTCACGGCTCAGCGCTTTGACCCGAATCCTGTTCCCGTTAAATACATAGCCGTTGGCCGCAAAGGCCGTGACCTGCTCATCCGCCGCCGAAAAAACGTGATTGCCGATTTTAGCAATCTCCCCGCCGCGCCCACCTTCATGGATGTTTCCGCGATTGGCCGCCTTGCGGTGGATGAATTTCTCAAAGGCAGCGTGGATGAGCTTTACCTTGTGTATACCGACTTCATCAATATGGGACGGCAACTGACCACGGTCAAGAAACTTCTTCCTCTGGAACTGGGTGGAGAAGGCCGGGTGGAGGAGTTTGAGCATAAATCCACAGATGGCCCGGCAGCGGCCTATGAATACGAACCTGACCAGCGCGAAATTCTGGATGAGATTATTCCGCGCTTCACTGCCCTGCAGATATACCAGGCGATTTTAGAATCACAGGCCAGCGAACACGCGGCCCGCATGATCGCCATGCGTAACGCCACCGACAATGCCAAGGAACTTGTCGGCGCGCTGCAATTGGCTTATAACAAAGTTCGCCAGCAGGCGATCACAAACGATATTTTGGACATCGTGGGCGGCGCAGAAGCGCTTGCTGCGAAATAACTGGAGGAAATCATGGCAAACGCAAATGGCCGTGTAGTACAAATTCTTGGCGGTGTGGTGGACGTTGAATTCCCCGAAGGCAACATCCCTAAACTCTTTGAGGCGATTGAAGTTAATCGCGCAGACAAGGAACCGCTTGTGTTGGAAGTTCAAAAACACCTCGGCGGTAATTGGGTACGTACCGTATCCATGGACACGACCGATGGTTTGCAGCGCGGCGTCCCTGCAAAGGCGACTGGCGCTCCCATCCTTGTTCCGGTTGGCCCTTCAACTTTGGGGCGTATTTTCAACGTCCTTGGGACTCCCATCGATAAAAAAGGCGAAGTTATCGCCGCATCCCGCTATCCCATTCATCGCCCCGCCCCTTCCTTTGCAGAACAATCCACCCGCGTGGAAGTGTTTGAAACAGGCGTAAAAGTCATTGACCTGATCGCTCCGTTCACCAAAGGCGGTAAGACGGGCATCTTTGGCGGCGCAGGTACAGGCAAGACCGTTATCATCATGGAGCTTATCCGCTCGGTGGCATCTGTGCATGAAGGGAATTCCGTGTTCGCTGGCGTGGGGGAACGTACCCGCGAAGGAACCGGTCTCTACCGTGAAATGATCGAATCTGGCGTTATGAAAGACACCGTCATGGTGTACGGACAGATGAACGAGCCTTCCGGCGTGCGCCTGCGTGTGGCGTTGACCGCTCTCTCAATGGCGGAATACTTCCGCGATCAGGGCAGGGATGTGCTGCTCTTCATCGACAACATCTTCCGTTTCTCAATGTCTGGTTCCGAAGTGTCCGCGCTGCTTGGCCGTATGCCGTCCGCAGTGGGTTACCAGCCGACCCTCGCCACTGAAATGGGTGAGTTGCAGGAACGCATTACCTCCACCCGCACCGGCTCCATCACTTCCATGCAAGCCGTGTATGTGCCTGCGGATGACTATTCCGATCCCGCGCCTGTGGCGACCTTTACCCATCTGGATGCGACCATCGCGCTCGAACGTTCCATCGTGGAAAAGGGTATTTACCCCGCCGTGGACCCGCTCGCTTCGACCTCCCGAATTCTTGATCCCAACATCGTTGGAGAGGAACACTACCGAACAGCGCGTGAAGTTCAGCGTGTTCTCCAGCGCTACAAGGATTTGCAGGATATCATCGCCATTCTCGGTATCGACGAACTTTCCGAAGATGATAAACTCGTCGTGTCCCGCGCCCGCAAGATCGAACGTTTCTTCTCCCAGCCGTTTTTCGTGGCCGAAAAATTCACGGGTATCGCTGGGCGCTACGTCTCCATCAAAGATACCGTTCGCGGCTTCCGCGAAATTCTTGATGGCAAATGCGATGACCTCCCCGAACAGGCCTTCATGATGGCTGGTACCATTGAAGATGTTCGCGAGCGCGCGGAAAAACTCGCCAAGTCCTAATTTTACAAAATTACGGGTTACGGATTGCGTAATGTGTAATTTCGTAATCCGTAAGGAAATAACATGACCATTCGTTGTGAAATCGTTTCGCAAGACCGCACCGTATTTGCCGGTGACGTGGATATTGTTGTATTGCCCGGCGCGGCGGGTGAGATGGGCATCCTTCCCAAACATGCTCCTGTTCTCACAACCTTGAAATATGGGATCATCAAAGTCCGTAAAGGTGGCAGGGAGGAATTATTTACCGTCGCTGGCGGCGTTGCGGAAGTTCAGCCTGACATCGTCACTGTCCTCGCGGATGCTGCGGAAAATGTGGAAGAAATTGACGAAGCCCGCGCAGACGCCGCCCGTCAACGCGCCGAAGAAGCTCTCACCAAGGGCGTCCCTGTTGATACGGATGCCTATCTTGCCATGGAAGCCGCCTTACGCAAATCCAATCTGCGTTTGGATGCAGTCCGCCGCTATCGCAAGGGTGGCGGTATGCGTATGCCCAACTCGGAGAATTAGACTCACGTGGCCCTTTTTTCAAAAGACCTGGGTGTAGACCTCGGCACCATGTTTACCCGCCTTGCTGACGGTGCTCAGGTGCTGTTGGAGGAGCCAACCATTGTTGCCATTGAAGTGGACGACCAGAAGATGGTTGCGGCCGGTCTTGAAGCGCGTGACATGTATGGCAAGGTTCCTGACAATATTGAAGTAGCGCGTCCACTGCGAAACGGCGTTATTGCCGATTACGAAATCACAGAGACCCTGCTTGCCTACTTATTGCAGCGCGTGAGCGGTTCCATGCGCATCTTTCGCCCACGGGTGATGATCTCCGTTCCGTACGGAGTTACCAGCGTGGAGCGCCGCGCAGTTTACGAAGCCGTAATGGAAGCGGGGAGTCGCGAGGCGTTCTTAATCCAACAACCCTTGGCGGCTGCAATCGGCATCGATCTTCCCATCAATTCACCATCGGGAAATATGATTATTTGTCTGGGTGGCGGGTGCACTGAAGCGGCTGTAATGGCTATGTATGGCATCGTGGCCGCGGAAACATTGCGCGCGGGCGGCATGGACCTGGATGAGGCCATTGTCAATTATGTCCGCCGAAAATATGGCGTGATTATCGGCCAGGTGACCGCCGAGCAGCTGAAAATTCGCATCGGCGCGGCGGTTCCGCAGGATACAGAAAACAGCATGGAAGTGCAGGGACAGGATCAGGTTACTGGTTTGCCCCGCCCTGTCACGTTGACCACGGGTGAAATCGTGGAGGCTTTACAGGAGCCATTGAAACAAATCGTGGAGACAGGCCGCAAAGTGCTGGAAAAAACTCCGCCTGAACTCGTCTCCGATATCATTGACCGCGGCGTAGCATTGTGCGGTGGCGGTGCACTCTTGCGCGGCGTGGACAAATTGCTGACGAAGTCCCTCGGCATCCCCGCCTATCTGGTGGATAACCCGCTTACCTGCGTGGTTCAGGGTGCCACAAAAGCCTTTGGCATGTTGAACGTCATCCGCAGGAATTTGCCGCAAGTGTAAAAATAGAACGGCTTCCGATCAGGAGGCCGTTTTTGTTGGGGGAATAGAGGGATGTACGGTACTTGGTCATATTTGTGCTAATCTGGTAACACACAAGGGGACGGCAGCGTGATCTGCGGCATAACATCAACATGTCATGTTGGAACAAATTTGCCAGATGGATACGCCGTCTTCTCCGCCAGTGGCTAATTTAGAACTATCGGGGCTGAATGCCATGGATGGCGCATAACCCCAGCCGGGCCAGTGTAACCTGGCAAACGTGCTTCCGTCGCTGGTTTGCCAGATATCTATCCATGCAGCACGAGAGGCGCTACTGTTAGGGTGAAGGAAGGCGACGTAGGCTCCATTGGGCGACAGCAGAATCCTGCCCGACATCCAACCTTCCTCTGCATCATCGAGGATGAATACACCACCATTGTCAAGATGCCAGACCAGAATTTTGGAGGCGCTTTGAAACCTGGCAGCTACCACACGACCATCCTGTGAAATTGCCAAATGATGTAATTGCCTCATGTCAGGTTCCTGCTCTTCCAGATGATGAAGTAATGCTCCCGTTCGCAGGTCATAAATATTTATGAAGTTATCCACTCCAATGGCAAGTACATCTTGGCCTGAAAAGGCCAATTGGACAAAGATGCTATAAATGTCGCCAGGATATTCGATAGGGAATGCCTGCACCTGGGTCATATCACTCGTCCGCCAAACGATTGTGAGATGCTTGGCATAGCTTACAACCGCCAGGTATTTCCCATCGGATGAAAGCGCCACACCCAGGCATTCAGGATCATCAGATGCGACTTCCCCGATCTGCTGCCATTGGCTGTCTGAGAACCTCCATAAAGCTAGACCACAAGTATTGGTGCTAAGACGCTTTCCAAGAGCAAGCAAGTCCCCCTGAGAGGTGAGAACGATAGTTGGGTAAAAAACCAGGTCTGCCTCATCGCTCTTTGAATCAAAAGAATTGATTGCCGTAAATGTCCGAACGTCATAAAGATAGATTCGGCCTTCGGTAGTCACGGCGAGGGTTTTCCCATCAGGCAAATAGGATACACCCAGGACCGCGCCCTCGGCCTTAAAGTTGCTCATCAAAATAACTTTCTCGACATTTGTCGGCACTATTGCCGTAGGCGAAGGTTCAAGTGTGGGAGTAAAAGTTGCCGTTGGGACAGGAGTTTTTGCATGGATTTTTGTTGCAGCTGATGTGGGCGCTGGTGTTACTGCTCCACAACCTGTTGTTCCAATGACCAAAGCAAGTACAACGGTTACCAAAAAACTACGATGAAATTTCATTTTCAAATTCCATCTTTTTGCAGAAAAAAAGTTTCCTTGTTTCATTGCACCAGCGCCTAATGGGGCAATTGGGTGAGACGCGATAACGCCACTTTGACGGAACCCAGCTTGAGCCCAGAAAACTGCTTGAAAACGCGCAGACTCCCTCCAGCGGTCCCTGAGCCTGTTTAAGGGTCGGGTGCGCTGTGAGGCAGTGTTGACCTATACAAAATGTGATCATTGGAGTGGGGCTCATTGCCTTAGAAATTAACCTACGGAATTATCTGGATTTCTTTGATTATTACTTCTCCTTCACCAGGCATGGCGTTACTAGCATTCGAAAAAGAAAAATCTATTCTATCTACCAGATCCGGCTTGATGTGTTCAGCTCCAGTCTTGCAATTACTATTCAGAGTAAACCTACAAATCAGGTCACTATATTTAATGTCCTGTGATATTTCTTTTCCAGCAGTGGAAGTAGCACCATCCCATTGGGCGTAAAAGATAGTTTCATTACCACTTGCATCTTTTTCTATTAGTTTAAACTCAAGTGTATTAGCAGCCCC
>JACPVB010000004.1 GCA_016191985.1 Chloroflexota bacterium
CGCTTGCAAACAATCTGGAGGTCATTCAGGACGAGTTGAACGTGAAGCAAGTCCGCTTATTGGACTCGGCCACGGAGGCTGTTTCTCACACGGTAAAGCCGCTGCCCAAGCAATTGGGTCAGAAGTATGGCAATAAATTCCCTGCCATTCAAAAGGCGATCCTTGCAATGAATGCAGAAGAAGTGGCAAAGACTTTTGTTGCTGGAAATACACTTGAAGTGAAAGCTGGCGGCGAAACCTATCAGGTTGTTTCGGAGGAAGTGGAGGTGAAGGCGCTCGCGAGGGAAGGTTTTGCGGTTGCCGAAGATGGCGCGTACGTTGCCGCCCTCGTCACGGACTTGACTCCCGAACTTGCGGCGGAGGGCCTCGCGCGCGAATTTCTCCGCCGCGTGCAGGACTTGCGCAAGGCCGCCAACCTGGACGTTGCCGATCGTGTGGAACTGTTCGTCGAAGCAAGCGCAGGCCTCAGGTCCGCGGTAGAGGCGCACGAGTCTTACATCAAAGCGGAAACGCTTGCCACAAAATTATCCTTTGCGAATCCGCCCGAAAATTCATCTGTTGTTGAAGATGAGTTTGACGGAGAAAAAGTGAAGGTTGGACTTGTGAAAGCGTAGTTCAGAAAGCAGAATGCAAAAGGCAGACTTCGGTAGAGGAAACTCCCGAAGTCTGTTTTAATTTATATAATACCCACGGTCAAAAATTGCGCTTTCCCGCTTCTAAAAAGGCGCAATTTGTGACCGCGCTGAGTATAATTAACTCACCTTACGCAGCCACCCTCAAAGGATTGGTTCCCTGGGTAGAACATTTAACGCGAGGCGTAAAGGTGCAAAGAGGATCAAAGCTTCGCGTCCTTGCGTCTTGGCGTTAAAATTTTCGACAAGAAGTTCGTCTGTGCGTAAGGTGCGTTATTAAACCTACCTGTTTACCGTGTACGTGTTTCCTTTTTTGCTTTCACAGTTAAAGGATAATCATGCCAACTTCTGTAATTTCAGAAAACAAACCAAATCTTCTCCGCGTGGTTGCCGCGTGGGGAGTGCACCTTTTTACTGCCACCGGCGCGGTATGGGGATTGCTGGCGATCCTCGCCATTTTCGAGCAAAACTGGCGCATGATGATCATCTGGATGATCGTTGCCATGCTGGTGGACGGTTTCGATGGAATGCTGGCGCGCTGGGCGGATGTAAAAAAATATGCCAATGGAATTGACGGCGCGTTGCTAGACAATATTCTCGATTACGTCAACTATGTGCTTGTGCCCGCCATCTTTTTGATCGAAGCGGATGTGCTGCCTGCAGAGGTTCGTTTGCTGGGCGCGTGTTCCATCCTGTTGACCTCGGCATATCAGTTTACGCAGGTCGACGCAAAAACGGACGACCATCATTTCAAGGGATTCCCATCTTATTGGAACGTCGCCGCCTTGTACATGCTTTTGATGAATCTGCCGCAGTGGGTAAATTTTGGTTTTCTGATGTTGTTCAACGTGATGGTCTTCATCCCGATCAAATATATTTACCCCACACGAAATACTTTTTTGCGAACCCTGACGCTTGCCCTGACCTATCTTTACGGTGCGATTGGAATTTGGGGGTTGATTCAATATCCCAACCAGCCGCGGTGGGTGGCCTGGGCGTCACTCATTTATGTGGCCTATTACATTATCTTGAGCATTATCCCAAAGAAACCCCATGCAAATTGACATTGTCACCGCCGCGGATGAGGAATTGTACGAAGCCTTCCAACGCCTCGTCCCGCAATTGACGGATAACAACCCGCCTCCTTCTCTGGACGATTTAACTGCTCTCGTCCGAGATTCATCGTCCACGCTGATGGTGGCTCGCAACGAGAATGACGACATCGTTGGCGCGTTGACTCTCGCCGTCTACCGTGTGCCAACGGGCGTCCGCTCCGTGATCGAAGATGTGATCATGGATATCTCCGCTCGCGGCGAGGGCATCGGTGAAGCCTTGATGCTGCGAGCCATCGAAGTTGCGCGCGAAAAAGGCGCAGGCAACATTTCGCTCACCTCCAATTCCATGCGAGTGGCGGCGAATAAATTGTATTTGCGGGTCGGATTCTCAAAGAGGGAAACGAATGTATATTCCTATGCTTTGAATAAAAATTCTAATCAATGAATCCGTTGGATGAAGTGGGCAGGATAAAGAATAAAAATAGAAGAAACAACCAGCTTGTTGTCATAATGAACATCCAGTTCAATAAATGCCCTGTTCCTGTGTTTTATTATCAGTACTTCACGAAAAACTCTGGAATCGGGCAGCTTGCTGCCCAAAATTCCCATCAGCACCCACAGGGCAAGTGAGCTGATGGAGTCCAGAATCGTGATCTACTGATTATCCTTTCTTTTCAAATTTTAGAAATTGCCTCGTCGCCTTGCTCATATCGTTGTACTCGCCGCGGTATTCTTCGGGGAGCAGTTTCGCCAACTCATACATCATCTCATCCACAATTTGCTGGCGAACTTCGCCCGTCACTTTCACGCCATCGACATTGATCTTGAACGGCTCTCCAATGCGGATGTGAAAATCCGTGCGTTTTAATCGTTTCAAATTTTTGAGATACACCTCGCCGCCCCAATGGGCAACCGGGATGATGGGCGCTTTTGAGTGAAGCGCAATGATCACCGTCCCTGGCAGGGCGCGGATGAGTTGGCCCGTTTTATTGCGCGTCCCTTCGGGGGCAAGCCCGAAGATTTTTCCTTCCTCAAGCGCCCTCAACGCCAGCTTGAGCGCTTTCATATCCGCTTCGCCGCGGCGGACAGGAATAATGCCCCAGACACCGAAGACCCAATTGAGGAACCAATTGTCCCATGCCTCCACTTTTGCCCAGCCCGTAAGCTGGCGGGGTTGCAAGTGCGCGAATAACATCGGCACTTCAATCTGTCCCGTGTGATTTGCGATAACGATCAACGGGCCATGGGTGGGAAATTTTTGCAAACCGGGCGCATCGATGCGGCAGGTGATGCGGGTGTACACGCGAATAATTAAATTGATAAATCGGTGGGTGAAATTCATAGATTGATTCAGGCGCAGATAATTTCAAGTTCTTTTGGCAGCAATTCCAAAGTCAGGTGAGAGCCGTTGAGGCAGATGAATTCCCCATCCGCGTGGGCGGGGAAGGTCATATCCAGGGATTTGATCGAAACAGTTTTTGCCTGCTTCATCTGGATTTCGGGCAAGGCGGCCTGCGTCCCTTTGATGAAATATGGGATCATTCGCAGGATGCGTCCCTTGGATGCGGTTTCCGCAATGCACAGGTCGAAGAGACCATCATCGGGATGGCTTTCGGGAGCCATTTGAAAACCGCCGCCCATACGCCTGCCGTTCATCACCGAGATCATCAGCGAAACCTGTTTAATGGTTTCGTGATCGTCCAAAATAATTTCAACTTGCGCGGGATTGTAATAGAGGAAAACAGTCTTGATCACGCCAATGAGGTAAGCCAGCAGCCCGCGCGTCCAGCGGACTTTGATGGCTTCGTTGCCAACCGCCGCATCAAAACCGACGCCGATGCCGTTTCCAAAATACCTGCCTTCGGGATAATCGCCACCCTTCACCAGGCCGAGGTCAATTTTTTTGCGTTTGTTTTCCTTCAAGGCTTTCAGGCCATCGTGCAAATTGGTGGGGATGCCCGTGCCGCCCGCAAAATCGTTGCCGGTTCCAATTCCCAAAACGGTGAAGACAGATTTATCGTGACCATCCTTGCGCGCGCGCATGATACCGTTGATGGCCTCATTGACCGTGCCATCACCGCTGGCGCATACGATCACATCGTATCCGTCGCGCGCGGCGCCCTCGGCCAATTCCGCGGCGTGCCATACCCGCTCGGTTTTCACAAGCGTAAAATCCAGCCCGTACGCTTGCAGGCTGGATTCGATTTGCGGAATTGATTTTTCACCAAGCCCGCGGCCTGATGTTGGATTGACAATGACAAAATATTTCATGTACCGCTCCCAGTGTGGAATGGGGCGAGTTTATCTTTTGTAAGGCCGCTTGTCAATCTGTATCATGTTTTGTGTTTTATGTAATCTTCGGGGGTATCCAGGTCCGCAAGCACGCTGGGGGTATCGACATTTATATAATGGATTTTGCGGGTATTTTTTTTCAAAAAATCCCGCGGTGTTTTTGGCGGCTTCATCGCCAGCAATTCATTCCAAAGGGGTCGCGCAACCAGCCAGGGATGTCCGCGCCGCATTTGATAGCTTGGGACAACGATCTGGGATTTGCTCGTGAGGAACGCATTGCAGATGTACCGCACGCTTCTTTCTTCGACCTGGGGCTGGTCGCCGAGACAAATGAGCGCGGCGCTCGCCTCGCGCATTTTCTCCGCCAAACCCGTCTGTATGGAACTGAGCATTTCGTCCGTTTCATAGGCATGATTAAATACTGTTTGAACGGTTTTTCCGACAAGCATTTCCACCTGCTCCCGCGCTCCACCTGTGACCACGAGAATATCGTTGACGCCCGCAGCTTGAATGGTGGAAATCACAGTTTGTAGCACCGTGCTTTTGCCCCACGGCATGAGCATTTTCGGCTGTCCCATCCTTTTGGATTCGCCCGCGGCCAGAACAATGGCCGTGATCATGAATTGCCTTTAATTTTTTTCATTTTCAACCAATCTTTGATAGTCTTCTGGTTTGTCGACATCCAGTAATAAGATATCGTCATGCCAGGGCATGTATTCTACTTTGTATTTCGAGAAAATTGCCCGCCCGCCGATGTCGCCTGTCAATTGCAGGAGATCGGGGAAGGTGACACGGTCAAAAAGCACGGGGTTGGCGCGGCGCTCTTCGAGGACAAGGGGCGCGATGACGGCCTGCAATTCCTTCGCGTGAGCTTCTGTCAATGCACGGATGACTGCGCCAGGGATTTGGGGCTGGTCAGATAATAAAAATACTGCGGCTCCCACACTCTTTGGCAATGCTTCCACTCCAGTTTTTATCGAGGTACTTTGTCCCTGCTTAAATTCAGGGTTATGGACGATGCTGACGGGCAGGTCTTTTAAACAGGATTCTATGTCAGCGGCGTAAGCGCCAGTGACGACCACCACAGGCCAAAGTCCCGTTTGAAGCGCGGTTTCGGCGATGTGCCGCACAAAGGGTTTTCCCTTCCAATCCAGCAATTGTTTTGGCGAACCATAGCGAGTCGCTTCACCGGCGGCGAGAATAATCCCCGCCGTGTGTTCGATGGTGCGGAACGAATTTTGCTGCAACGACCCAACGATCACAGAATCGAATTGATTTAATAATTCGCGTGCCATGCCTCCGCCGATGGATTGCAATTCAGGCGTGTCGGCCTGGTTGAGAAATGCAATTCGCCGCGCATGAGCGGGAATATTTTTCAACCCGCCTTGTGAATGGGTGAGGGTGGCAATAATTTCTTTGGGTGTGATTGGTTGACCAGCTCGCAGGCCGCAAAGCTGGGAAAAAATTTCGGAGCGGTGAACATGCTCCTCTGTCAGCGGTTTGCCGATGGCGGATAGCCCAGCAACCACAATCACAGTCTCCGTAAATTCCGGGATGGGCGGCTCGTGCGGCGCGGGCGCTTTGAGCGGCTTTTGACGTGAGCCATCCGCCTCAACAAACAGGAAGATGCCGCGTTTCTTCGATTCTTCGCGTAGCCAATAGAGTATTTCGTTAGTTACAGGGCTAGTTCTATCACTTTTGATCTCACCAGTGATCAGCACCACACCAGCGTTTGGTAAATTACTTAAATCCTCCGTGCTTCTGGCGATGATATGGTGGTCGGCGAGCGGAATTTGCCAGAGGCCGAGGTGGGAAGTTGCTGTGACGATGCATGGCTGCAATTGGCGCGCAAGCTGAAACAGCGCAGTGGATTTTCCACCCGCGCCGACCAGGCTGACGGTCCGATTTGAGGCGGTGAGGGCTGCGAGCCGAAGCGCGTGTGCGAATTCCATCCCGCAATTGTAAGTCATATTTGCAATGAAATTTTCTTTGGCATTTTTGCAAAGAATCGTATAATCAACCCATATTGTTTTCGTGTAATTTTTCTTTTGTGATGAAAGTTAAAGGCGTATCTCATGGACAAACCGGTTGCATTGATCGTTGAGGATGACCGCGACATTGTCGCGTTGTTCCGTCACGTGTTGGACATCGCAGGCTATCATACTGAGATTGTCATGCACGGCATAGAAGCCATGGAACGCCTTGAGATATTGCTGCCCAATATCGTCCTGTTGGATTTGCAATTACCGGGTATGTCGGGCGTGGAAATCTTAAAGCGAATGCGCGCGGATGAGCGCATGAGCCGCATCCCTGTAGTGGTCATCACCGCCTATGCTGTCTATGCAGACAGCCTGCCCGTGGAGCCTGATTTGCTTTTGATGAAGCCGGTGGATATCAATCAACTGAGCAGCCTTGTGCAGCGCCTGCAAGCCACGCAGGGAGCCATGCGCGAACCCGCCCATGATAAGGTGACCGGGCTTTATACCTTTTCCTTTTTTACGGTGCGGCTTGCATTTTCACTGGAACGGATTAAACAAAGCGGACTGCGTCGTTTTGGGGTTTTGTTTGCCGATGTGGCCCAGGCCGCATTATTGAAGAAGCAGATGAGCGAGGAGGAGTTGACCGTGTTTTACCGCAAGCTGGCAGACCAGTTCAAAGTGACGCTTCGGCCTACGGACACCATGGCCTGGTCGCCGTCCGATGGAGTATTCCTTACCCTGATTGAGGATATTCCCAACCCCGAAGCACCCCTTCGGATTGCAGGTCGCGTGCGAGACAGCATGAAGAAGTTTCTCGAAAATAACGATCAGGGACTTGGCCTGCGTGTCAACCTGGGAGTGCTGCTCTGCGATGAGGATTACGAAGATATTCAGAAAATCCTGCAGGATATTCAACACGCCCGTATCCTGCTGCAAGACCGTCAATACACCAGCCCGGCAATCTTTGACAGGGAAATGATTGGACGAAATTAATTTTGAAACAGGCAAGAATCAAAAGAGACAGCACGCACCAGGCGGCTGCCTCTTTTTGTTTCAAAAGCCAGTGATTATTATAGCGCAAGGTTGCTCCCTGCGCCGTCCCCGGCGCAGGGCTTGTCTCGCAAACCGCCGCCGCCCACAGGGTGCTCCGCAAGGGACGGCGGCTTTGAGCCTGAGGTTATTTTGCCGCTACAAATTCACTTCATCAAATTTTCAAACCTGCGGTCTGGAATGAACCACATCACCGCGACCAGCACATAAAAGATGGACGCCGCCAGGGTGGAGAAAAAAGCAAGGGGTATGGCAATGGTGTAAAAAGCCAGCGAAAGAATCTCTTTGATATTATTCCCAACGGCCACGGCAAGCGGCGAATCCTTTGGGTGGATGGCGAGTAGGGCGCGCACGAGAAAATAATAAGCCAGCCCGGCCATCCACAGGACAACCCCGTAGATGGCAACCGGCCCGGACGAAAACCCACTTTCACCCATCCAACTGGTGGAGAACGGCACCAACGACAGCCAGAACAGCAAATGCAGGTTTGTCCATAACACGGCCCCATTCACTTTGTGGACGGATTGAAACATGTGATGGTGATTATTCCAATAAATTCCGATGAACACGAAGCTCAGCAAATAACTGGCGAACACAGGGATCAATGGCAGCAGGGCGGCCGGCTCCGCGCTTTCGGGCGCTTGCAGTTCCAACACCATGATCGTTATGATGATTGCCAAGACCCCGTCGCTGAAGGCCTCCAAACGTCCCTTGCTCATAGATCACCTTTTATGTTTTACCTTTAATTTCGTGGAATGATTAATGGCGCAAGGATACCGAATCCCTGTTTTCCTTGCAAGATAGCCGTTTGGGTAGGTGAGTAAGAAGGCCAATCTTTTTCGTTGACACTGCTCGCCACATCGTCCCCGACGCAGAGCAAGTAGGAGGGCAGGTGCGGTGTAAAAAAGTAAAAGATCGGCGTTTTTCAGCGCGCTTCGCGGTCAGCGTCCTATTGCTTTTAAAAACATACTCACCCACGAAACATTAATTTCGGGGTGAGTCGTATTTGATTCAGATGGGCGTCACAAAATCAACATTTACGCGAGAGTGAGTGTTTGGAATTTTGGAAACTTTTTAACGATCTTGTTGTAAACCGTCGGTGAGATTTTTTGGATGCGATGCAATACTTCCTCTTCCTGCTCGGGATTTGCATTCTGCTTTTTGTTCATCTCGATCTCAAGTTCTTCGAGCAAATGCTCAAGGTCGTGGGTTTGCTCAGCGTTGAGGGCTGTTTCCCTCCAAACTGCTTCATAAATCGAGTCGAACGGCGATTTCATTTTCACGCCCTGCGCTGTCAGCCAGTCGTGGACAACAGCGTAGGCCGCCACCGATGAAATGCGCGGCAGCCCATGCTTGCCGTGGATCGGGTTTGCGTCCGGGGTTTCACCGCGCACATGCATCCAGTGCATTACGCGGCGCATCTTTTCAGTCATTTCCTCGCGCTGGTCATCCTTCCACTGGATGTGCCCAGGCACAATGATCTCCTTGGTCTGGCGATAGACCCTTTCAAATGGATCGGCAATGACTTGTTCGTGAATGATAAGCGGTTTGATTGGTTCTCTTCTTTTCCCCGACTTTTTTGCATTCTTGTCCTTGCGTACACTGGTGGGTACAGGTTTTTGCTTCTTTTCCCTTTCCTTTTCGACCTTCTCGTATGCTTTGATCGCCCTCTTGCCATCTTCTTCAAGTGCGTTCTTGATCCATTCCTTCACAAAGTCTTCGACGGTGCCTTCAAATTTATCTCGTACCGTCTCAGAAACGTGATGCCTGTACCACGATCTGATCCCACACCAGATGCGGTTCCGTTGATAGTCGCAACTCATGGCTGACTCCTTTCTTTTCATTTCCACTGTTGCCAAATTTATTATTGCACAGTGCATTCTCGAAAACAAGCAGTCGCCGCGAATTGGACAGGATTACTCTAAATTTTCAAACTCCCTGAGTTTTATCAACACCGCTTCCAAAACACCGCCGCCCACCGAAAGCGCCTTGTCTGAAATGAGTTTGCACAAGGCCGGGTCGTTGCGCGAATCCACATCACCGATCTTCATGCCTTCGGTGATTTCCACGCGCGGGTGAATGAGTCCGCGCAGGATGCCGTTGAAGGGACTGACAATTTTCGATTTACGATTTTCGATGGACGATTTGATTTCAGCGATAAGTTGGCCTTCTTTTACATGATTGCCAATATCAACAAACGGAATCAACGCGCCAGACTCTGGTGCGCGCAGCACACGGCGCAGATCGCCATCCGGTTGGCGGGTGTCGGGTTGGGTTTCTCCGTCCCACAGCACCCTGCCGAGGGTGTGGCTGCGGCGGGTTTCTATCACAGCGTGGCAATTCTCTCCTGCGCGGAACCCAGGCCCAAGTCCGATATGAAGCGGGATGTCCGCACTTAACGCGTCCGGTTCAGACTTCAACAATCTTGCATCCACGAGAAACGTGTTGCGCGGGCTTGTCAGAAATTGATTGCGAAGGATGTTGGCATTCGGATCGATCAGGACTGGAATTTCACCCGCCTCCAACGCGACCTGAAACTGGTCTGCCGAAACAAGCCTTGAGGTGACACCCTCGACCATTTGCACGCCCTCATAGACCGCCTCTGAAAAGCAAACGGTGCGGCGGACCGCGAGCGGTTTATCCAGCTCGAGGATCGCCACTTGAAAGCCGACGCGATGCAGGCGCAAAGCCACGCCGCTTGCAAGGTCGCCGCCGCCGCGAATTAAGATGAGAGGCTTCATGAAATTTCTTTTGGAACCTGGTGCATTTGTTCCTGAAACAACAGGCCAAAGGCATACAGGGTGATGTAGATGAAAATGAAGAAGGCCGAGAAAACGCTGATGAACACGATGGATTGCAGACTCGGGTGGGTTGCATAATACAGGAAATCGGTTAATCGCTCAAGCGGGTGAAGGATGACATCCCACGAATTCCAGCGCAGGAAGCGGCCAATGTAAATGCCAAGTCCGCTGAGCGTGCTGACCGTGAGCACGAAAACCCAGCCTGCCACGCGCCCGAATGCGCGCCGCACAATGTCGTGCATCATAAAAAGGGAGAACACGCCGAGCAGGATGCCCGTCCATGCAAACCAGTTGATCAGCAGCATGTCGAACCAGACGGGGATGGTTGGGCGCGGATGGCTGAGGTGCTGCAAGTCTGTCAAGATGTAGGGGGCATTCGGAAAGAACACCAGCCAGAGGATGGCCGCCAGCGGCATGGCGACGAAGAGATACCTGCGCTTCTTTGCGAAGCTCGAAGCTGCATACGCCATCCCAAGCGGAATCCACGCGAGGAAAAGGTTCCAGACCAGGAAGGTGTAATCCTCTGAGCCGCTCAAAATGGTGCGGATGCGGAACAACGCCACCGATAGCAGGCTCGAGCCGCACAGCAAGCCAAAGACGGTCAGCCGAAACTTGAACGGTTGCAGTTTGGTGTACATACTTTGAATCATACCGACCTCCAATTTTTTCACCGATTGTAGCGGTTTCCGCTTACAATGACTTGCAAAGACTCGCAGTTATTAGTAACTCATAATTTCTATGTGCTCTAACATTTTGAAGATCAACAATTAAACCTCACCTTACGCAGAAAAGCTTTATGACCCCGTAGGGGTCATATGATTATAGATTGTACGATACGGCATATTCAACCCTGAAAGGGTGTCATGGCTCGTAAAATCCATGTCATCCCTTCGGGATTTGGATTCCGTTCATCCAAATTTCTATAATCCTGACATCCCTTCGGGATTGAACTGCGTAAGTGAGTGCCATTCGCAAGATGAATCTCCTGGCTCTTCCCACTACATCGTCCCCAGCGCGAAACGAATGGGAGGGCAAATGTGCGGTACTTCATTGTCAGATTAATTTGAAAAGTTCAAAACCTTGCGGCACTATTGCATCTGAATGCAGGTTATTCAGGAGTGTTTTGTGCTTTGATGGTCTGTTCCTGCAACATGTGGCTGAACGAATACATCAGCACAAATACGAATAGGAAGAAGAATGTGTACAGGACGGTAAACGCGGCGAGACGCATACTGGGGTCGATGACGATGCCGAGGATTTCCATGGTTGTCTCGGCGGGGTTTTGCAGAATGTCCCACGAGTTCAGGCGCACGAAACGCCCAATGTAGATGCCGAAACTGCTCAAGCCAGAGATCACCAGCACGAAGATCCAACCTGTCCAACGACCGAATGTGCGGATGATGATATCCTGCATCAGGTAGAGCGAGATCACGCCAAGCAATGTGCCTGTCCACGAACTCCAGACCACGATCAGCACATCATACCAAAGCGGAGCATCCACCCCACCGGAACGCGCAAGGTCTTGCAAGTCGGTGAGCATGTACGGCGCGTTGGGGAAGAAGAGCAGCCAGAGCAACGCAATAAATGGAATCACGAGATACAGCCAGATACGTTTCCATGAGACGGCGTGCGCAATGAACGCCAGGATGAACGGGATCCACGCGAGGAAGAGGTTCCAAATCAAGCCCGTGTGCCGCCTTGAGTCGGTGTATGCCACCCGTGCCGCCACCAGCAAAATGCAAACCAGACAGGCCAAATTGAGCAACACAAAAACAGCGATGCTGTGCCTGTTGGGGTAGATGAAATTCTTGATTTTGTTGTACATTACGAATGCTCACGCAGGTATACGATCAAATCGATGTCGCCGGGGGAGTGTCCAAGTTCTGTAAGAATGGCGGCTGCTTCACTGCGATGTTGTGTCCCGTGATTGACAACGTGCGCCATCACTTGCCAGAGAACATTCTCGCGTGGATCGCCCTTGGTAGTTTTATATTGGAAAACCGAATTTAGTTTTTCATCCGTCACGGATGCGGCGAACTCGTTCAACGCTTTTTCCTCCTCCCCCCAGCGTGCGCGTAGCGAATCGAAAGTTGGAAAATCCTCGGGGCTGATCCATTGCGTTGGGGAATCGCCTTCCCAGCGCTTGCGCCAGAGCCACTCGGCGAAGAGGGTGTGAGTCAACGTGTGCCGCAAATCCTTGTGTGGATGCGCTGCCGCTGCAACAAATTGCTCCTGCGTCACATTTGAGGCCGCGTTCAAAATACGGGCGTTTGCCCACGAGTTGTACTTGTAAAGAATCTGAATGTCTTTTGTATTCATCTTGTTATGAACTCCAATAGGATCGGGTTGAAGAATTCTGGCTTTTCATAATGCGGGAGGTGACCGCAATTTTCGACGGCGTGGAATTCGGCATGGGGCAAAGCCTGCAAAACCAGAGTGTGATCTTCAAACGGTGTGGTGTTATCGTTCATTCCCCAGAAGACCAGCGTGGGCTTTTTTAGCGCACCAAGTTTTTTATACGTATCGAGGAACGACCCCAACATCCCGTTCCGCATGGTCGAAAGGATGGCGCGTTTGAAGCCTTTGAAATCCATTTGGATTTTGTACTTCGCCTGAAATTGCTCAACCAACTGCGGATCGAAAAAATCGGAGGCGATACTCTTGACCATGCTCGCGCTTCCAAACAGACCGAGGAGCAGTTCACCGACGATGGGCAGTTTCACCACCTTTAGCATGGGCGAGATGCTGATATTCCTCGCGCCTGCTGGGTCGATCAGGATGTGGCTGGAAACGTAATCAGGATATTCTGCCGTAAACGAAGCTGTGATCGGCCCGCCCATCGAAAGACCAATCAGGTGAACGGGCTTGAGATTCAATGCGTCCAGCAGATTTTTTAGCTGGCGCACGAACAGATGGATATCGTAGTTCAGCCTTGGGCGGTCGGAGAGACCACGCCCGAAGAGATCATACCGCAGAACGCGAAACCCCGACTTGCATAGAAATTCAAAGGTGGTATCGAAAATAAAATACGGGACGGAAAATCCATGCACCAGCACCACAAGCGCGCCGTTCTCATCCTCGCCGAGTTCGTAATGGGTCACACCATCGTCAAGCGCAATGAACGAACCATCCATACCCATGCGGGTGGATTCGTTTAATTCGAGTGTTTCGTCTAAGAAGGGGAAGGGCATAGTGGCTCGCTACTTTACAGCCCAGAGATATGCAAGCGCTGAATAAATCATTCCACGCTTGGCTTCAACGAGAGGGCGTACATGTCCGATAAATGCCTGCTGCTCTGCAGACGTCAACACTTCCTGCATGGCCTCTTCCAGAGTTGGGACTTTGGGGTTAGGCGCTGCTCGTAAAAATCTATCCCAATCGGCTAATTGATTTGGCTTGATCTCAACATCCAATTCAAGGTGGATTTCTTTAAATCCTGCCCTCTCTGCGAAAGTGAGTAAATCACGCTCGTCGAAGTCGAGCATGGGGTCACTAATGGGATTCTGAATCTTCTCATAAACAGTCCTGATTTTCCTGGTTATCTCAACAACGGGCGTCACATCATATCCCGCAAAACTGTTTTCTGGCCCAGGATGGCGGAACTTGTTTATGGGTTCGAATATCGAGAGTCTCCCCGTTTCTTTGAGAACACGATGGAATTCGTTAAAGGCTTTGAACTTATTTTCCACATAAATCAGCACTGAACGCGTTGTCACAATATCCACAGATTTATCTGCAATTGCGGAGAGGTCGTCTGCAGAGGTACGGATAAATTGGCTGCGGTGAGTCATATCCGATTCCTGCGCGATATGCTGGACATGATCGAGTAAATCCTGTGAAATATCGCTAAAAACAACTTTCACTGAATTTGATTTCTCGAATGCTCCGAAGGCGATTAATCCATCCCCGCAGCCCACATCCAGCAACGTTTCATTTTCTCCCAGATTGGCATTATGAAGAACTTTATCGCGCACCGGATAAAGAAAATTCATTGCAGCTTTCATATGTTCGGCGTCACCGCCGAAACGTCGCTTCAATAACCATTCACTCCAAATATCTCGTTGTGCTTCGGGCATATTTTTCCTCACTGTAATTTAAGTGGCTTCGTTGCGGGTGGATTCGTTCAATTCCTGGATTTCGTCTAAATGTGGGAAAGGCATATTCAGTGATAGATTATATCGCGCGGGATCATGTTAGGGAGTGTTTGCAGAGTAGGGACATAGCGAGCAGGTTTATGATTTTGACGATGGTTCGTCTCGCTGTGTCCCTACGGTTAATCAAGACAATGGAATGTTTTCAGACAGTTTCCAGAGAATCATAATTGTTATTAACTCACCTTGCGCGCGGATGAATTCCTCACCGAAAAGTTTAACGCCAAGCCACAAAGACGCGAAGTTTTGTTTCGCTTTGCGCCTTCGCGCTTTTGCGTTAAATGCCCTGGAGATAGGAATCAGCCCTACGAGTGTGGGCTGCGTGAGGTGAGTTATTAAGGCCATGTTCAATCCGCCTGTGGACTGTTCGGCCCGATGAGGTCCCACAAATTCCCGTACAGGTCCTCGAACACCGCCACTGTTCCATACGGAGCGGTTTTCGGCTCACGGATGAACTTGATGCCCAATGAGACCATCTCGTTGTAATCCCGCCAGAAGTCATCGGTGTGGAGAAACAGGAAGACCCGCCCTCCGGTCTGCCGGCCGATGAAGGTCTCCTGTTCAGGAGTCGCAGCGCGGGCTAATAGGAGCGTCGTCCCCGTTGACCCGGGCGGAGCGACCACGACCCAGCGCTTGTCCTGCTCGGGCTGGTATGTGTCTTCGACCAGGGTGAAATGCAGTTTGTGACAGTAGAAGTCGATGGCTTCGTCATAGTCACGGACGACTAAGGCGATGTGGATGATGGATTGTTTCATGATCGTGTGCGAACCTTTTGCTTGAAGACTCTGGCAATGTCATGCTGAGCGTAGCGAGGCATCTCTACGACTATCGCAGAAAACCCTCACTGCATTGGGCGCCCGGGTAACATGCCGGGTGCTCATTTGCCTTTCAAATTTTCAGCTTGTATGACGCTTAGTGTTTTATAAAATTCATCAACTAAAGATTTCTCATAAACAAACGGGGTAAACGTAATTATTTCTCCCCTCGTTGAGCACAGCTTGTGGACGCCAAAAGATTTCTGGTATGAACTTTTCTTCAGCAAACTGGTTTTTGCCAAATCTCTTAATGGAATTTTTTGCCTTCGGCTAAAAGGACTTGTTCTTGACCCAATAATTTTGCCTTCGGCTATTTCTATCACTAAACTTTTATTGAACCATTCTAAAAGAGATAGTAGTATTTGTGCTGTCAAAATCCCAAATAAAGGAGATAGAAAATACGTCAAGAATGTTTTTGCCAATGAACGTGCTGGCGTTGCGGCGCTAATTAAGACCGTAATTCCGATGATAATTAACATCGGAAAAACTCTCCAGATCAGCAATCGCCAATAAGTCGGCTTGAGGATAATTGATAAGTTTTCCATGAAGATAAGGTTACTCCGTTGACTACCAGATAATTTGCATTAGGAGCGTGTGGCGTTGAAAATGTCTGGAGCAGGAAAACTGCCTGAAAACGCGCAGACTCCCAACAGCCGGGTGTCCGCTGTGCTAGGCAGCGTAGTTCATAACCAAATATTTGTTTCGTCCTTATAGCCGATGTAAAGTCTTGTAGTTCTATCTTCGGAGATGTTCCAATCTTTCATTAGTGCCAATATTGATTTATATGTGTGTGCCATCGTTTCTTCATGCATAAGTTCAAGAAATACTCTTCCCCAATTATCAGGACTAATTCTGGTGAAATCAGTGGCGTTTCGAATAACAAACCACGAAAAACGGCTATGTTTCTGGATCTCTCTTTTCTTGTTGATTGGGGCTGACAGATAATTTTCGACTTCTTCCTGCCTTAGCTGAGGAAGTTCAAGTGCGAGATCATGTTGTGCAAATAAGTCAACAAGCGCATCAAAGTTGATGGTCGCCACAAGTTGCACAGTGCCAGTAATTAAATCGAAACAAGTCTGGTCATCGAAAGGAAATATGCCATATGGTGCGATTCTTGTTGCTGTTGTTTCAAACAAGCCTTCATCGAGGTTTCCTTGAGAGAGTCTATGTTCTATGTTTTCAAAAGGTCTCTCCTTGGGGAAATGTGCATTGGGATGTTCCATGCCTACCGCCTCAATAGCAAAACAATCGTTGACGATTGTTTTGTAGTAACCGTCTTGCCTTGCACGCTTTATTACCTCTGCGGTAACAAGATGATGTGTTTGAATGGGAATATCTAATCTAATCAAGAAATCTTGAGTTTTGTCTTTACTAATGCGAATGCCTGTGCTTAGGAATTCCCATAAGCTGTTGAGATACTTTTTCTGGCGGCTCGCACGCCTGTTTTGACTGCTACCTTCACCTGATTTATTTTCTTTAATCCTTATAATGTGGTGTTTTTCTGGGTCGATCACTGTTAAATCGCCGTGTCGCAAGGTAGTCGTCAGATCATTTACAATTACAATCGCACCTTCGTTTTGCGCGATTTGTTGGGCTTCTTCAAAATCTTTGAAAACGGTATTATCCAAAAAACCGGTCTTGGAGTGTTCGGCTAGTAATTGGATTAGGACCCTGTCATATCCTAAGCTCCGCCACACGATTGAGTCGGCAATCCGTTGAAGTATCAAGATCAGACGCCTTACCACGGCAATACCCAATTGGTCGCCTGTACTTTTGAATTCACGTTGTTTCTGTTGCCAGTTCATCAAAAGCTCGGCAAGAACTGCCTGGATCGCAAGTAGAGAATTGGGATCACCATTAGCTTGACGGCTAGCATGAAACAACTCAAATAGGTTAGCTGTTCTCTCCTGATAAGCGGGAGAAGCCATAACCTCAGCTCTTAAATCTTGTGTGGTGGAAATTACCATAGCAGTATTTTTCTTTGACACTTACTTCTACTTAGCCGCCTTGCTGTGGTTTATACAAATACTCTTGTATAAACTCTTTTGGATTCTACTCAATCTTCCCCAACGCCCTCAGCACGCGCTCCGGCGTGAACGGGAATTCACTGATCCACACACCGGTTGCATCGTGGATGGCGGCGGCGATGGCGGGAGCGACTGGCAGATAAGGTAATTCGCCCATGCCGCGCGCACCCCAAGGTCCGTTCGGGTCTGGGACTTCCACCAAAACGGATTCCACTTTTTCGGGAATGTCCCAAATGGTGGGGATGAGATACGTGCTGAGCTGGTCGGTGAGGACTCTGCCGTCCTTCGTCTTGTACTCTTCCAACACGGCGTAGCCATGCGCCTGCACCACTGCGCCTTCAATTTGACCGACGATCAGGTCAGGGTTGATGGCCTTGCCAACATCATCGGCTGAAGTCAGGCGGATCACACGCACGTGTCCAGTGTCAGTATCCACTTCCACCTCGGCGGCTTGAGCGGCATAGGCATATTGGAAATTGGGCGTGGAGTAGCCCGTCTCTTTGTTAAACGGGGTGGTGCGCGGCGCGAGATATTTGAACTCTGCAATCGCAGGGCGTTCCTCCGCCATCCATTTTTCCAAAGCGGCTTCCGCTGCGCCTTTGATGGAGTTGCCAGCCATAAAGGTCAGGCGCGATGCGGACGCGGAACCGGGGTTGCCCATCGTGGCAGAGTCGGAAGTCCGCAATTCCACTTTGTTTTCGGGAACTCCCAAAACCTGCGCGGCCATTTGCACCATGACCGTGTGCGTGCCCTGTCCAACCTCCGCGCCCGCGTGATGGACAATGATACGCTCCATCGAGCCGTTACCGTGAATTTCAACTTTTGCCCAGCAGTTTTCCTGATAGCCAAAAGAGAAGCCCACATTTTTAAATCCAGCGGCAAAACCACGCCCGCGGACGATATGCGATTTTTCATTCTTCTTTTTGGATTTCTTTTTCCATCCAAATTTATCGCGCGCGGCTTCGATACATTCCACCATGCTGACCGGGTTTGGTGCGGGTGTGCCGACGCCCATCGTATCGCCGTCGCGCAGAGCGTTGATGAGGCGGAACTCGACCGGGTCCATGCCGAGTTTTTCGGCGAGTTTATTCATTTGTGACTCAGCCATGAACAAGGCTTGCGGCGCGCCGAATCCGCGGAAGGCTGCGCCGGGCAGGTTGTTGGTGTACACGCCGTACACATCCACTTTTACATTGGGGATGAAGTACGGGCCGGTGGATGTGATGGCCGCATTGCCAAGCACCTTGTTGGAGGTGTACATGTACGCGCCTCCATCCCCGACCAATTCTGATTCTGCGGCGACGAGTTTTCCGTCGCTGGCAGCGCCCCATTTGGCTTTGAGAAATACCTCGTGACGTTTGCCGTGCCCAATGATCGACTCACGACGCGACCAGACGATCTTGACCGGACGTCCTAGTTTCCAGGCCGCAAGCGCCAGCACGATCTGCACAGACATATCTTCACGTCCGCCGAACGCGCCGCCGATGGCTGGATACACCACGCGGATTTTTTCATCGGGCAGGCCAAGCGCGTGCGCAATGGCGCCTCGGTCGGCATGAGTCCACTGGCCGGCGGATTCCACAGTGATAAGTCCCTGCTCGTCGATGTAGGCCAGCCCTGCTTCGGGCTGGAGATAGGCATGTTCCTGCACGGGAGTGTGATATTCGCCTTCCACGATCACAGCGGCATTGGCGAAGCCTGCATCCACATCCCCTTTGCGGATTTTGTAATGGACGCAGACGTTCGAGTCACCCCTGTCTGGGTGTAGGAGGGGCGCATCGGGACGCATGGCAGTGATCGGGTCGGTAAGAGGCGGCAGGTCTTCGTAATCCACCTCGATCAATTTCATCGCCGCCTCTGCCTCGACCTCGGAGTTGGCTACCACGACTGCGACCTGGTCCCCCACGAAGCGGACAATATCTGTGTAAGGTTTGCTCGCGCCCGGTCCGCACAGCACGGGTTGATCGGGAATTTGCAAGCCATATTCATTGACCGGTATATCCCTGGCGGTATACACAGCGGCCACCCCCGGCGCAGACAGGGCTTTCTTAATTTGAATTTCTTTCACGCGGGCATGGGGGCGTTCTGCCATGAGAATCTTCATGTGCAACATGCCCTTCATGTTCAAATCGCCGGAGTAGAGGGTTTGACCGGTAACTTTTCCGCGCGCATCCACACGCGGATATGATTTTCCGACAGAATTTTCAGACATGGTTTCCTAGCGTGTATATTTTTTGGCCTTGAACTTCGGCGGCGGCACATCCAGCGGACCCCAGCGGGAAGGACCGAGCATACGGTAAATGGCAGCATAGATGAAAGAGATGACGCCGCTGAGGAGGATCATGTATAAAATGCCGACAGCCGCATACGCGTAGAAGTGTTGGATTTCGGTGATGCGGCCAAACACCGCCCAGAGCGTATTAGAACTGTAGACAATATCAGGCAGGCGGGGAGTGCCAAGCAATTGATATGGAATGTTCCATTCGTGAGCCAACCCATAATCGACGGTCAGGATTGCCGCCGAGAAGGAAATGGCCGGGATGATGATCATCATCAGGCATCCCAGGCCGCGCCAGATAAAATGCGGGCCTTGTTGTTTTGGTTTTTCCCTGAAAACTGCTGAACTCTTATATTTGCCCATAGCTACCTCCTAAACTTTTGTCTTACTTGCGTCTTCGATGGCTTTGACGATCTTGTAATAACCGGTACATCGGCACAGGTTGCCGGTGATGGCCTGCTCGATCTCGTATTTTGTTGGATTATTTTTTTCCTCCAACAATTTTGCACCGGACATGATGAAGCCGGGCGTGCAATACCCGCACTGGACAGCGCCATGCTCGATGAAGGCTTCCTGCACGGGGTGAAGTTGTCCATCATCCGCAAGCCCTTCCACGGTGACGATTTCTGCGCCATGTGCGCGCGGCGCAGGGACAAGGCAGGACATGACCGCTTGTCCATCCAAAAAGACAGTGCACGCGCCGCACTCGCCTTCGGCACAGCCTTCTTTTGTGCCGGTCAACAGGCCTTCTTCACGGAGCAGGCGTAAAAGCGTTTTGCTGTGCCCGCTTTTGAAGGAATATTTTTTTCCATTAATGATTGTTTCAATTGGAGAACTGGGAAATTGACTCGTGGAAAACGGCCTGCTGTTCTCCAAAAGTTTTCCTTGCAGCAGGATCGGCTTCTTCGGCATACCCATCTGTTCGGTTTCGTCGCGGATGGCGGTGAGTCCGCGCGCGGTGATGACCCTGACCATTTCGCGGCGGTAGCTGGCGGAGCCGCGCACATCGTCAATGGGATGGGCGGCTTTTACGGCAAGCTCGGCGGCCTGGGCAATATTTTTATCGGTCAGTTTTTTCTTTGCGAGGAATTGTTCCGCTTCTTCGGCGTGGGTGATGATGGGAGTCACGGCTCCCAGCGTGATGGATGCCGATTTAACGGAATCAGCTTTAATGTTCAGAATGATCGCAACGTTCACAAGCGAGATGGCTTGCGCGCGGCGCAAGGCCAGTTTGATGAAGGTCCCGCGCTGGGTTTTTGTCATCGCTGGGAAGGAAATATCCACCAGCATTTCATCCGACTGCATCACGTTTTTGCGGACGCCGGTGTAAAAGTCTTTTAAAAGAATGGTACGTTCGCCGCGCGTGGAAAGCAGGGTAACGCTGGCATCGAGCGCCATCAACGGGGTGATGGTGTCGTTGGCGGGCGAGGCGGTGATGAGGTTGCCCGCGATGGTGCCGCGGTTGCGAATCTGCGGCGCGCCCACTTCCCAGGCTGCGCGCGCGAGGGGATAGGCGCGTTCGCGAATGAGTTTGGACGCGGCGCAATCGTTGTGCGTGACGAGCGGACCAAGATGAATGATGTTGTCTTCGTCAAGGGTAATTTGTTGAAGTGCCGGGATGCGTGTTACGTCGATGAGCGTGTCGATGCCTTTGCGGACGCCGCGCTCGAGTTCGAGGATCAGGTCTGTGCCGCCGGCGACGATGCGGGCGCGCTCTTTTTGATCTGCCAGGATTTTTAGTACCTCATCGGTGGAGGTTGCATTGATATATTCAAGCCACATAACATTAACCGTAGAGACACGGCGTCGCCGTGTCCCTACAAAAAATTCTTATTGTCCGTTGCCGGTGACGATCTCAGAGCGGCGCTCGAAGGTTTCCACCGCAAGGCGGGCAAGGGTGGTGAGGTTGCGGATGGCGGCGGGCAGGGCCGCTTCATCGCCGAGGCTGGCTTCCACGTTGTTCAACGCAGCGCCGACCTGATCACCGAGGTCGAAGAATGCCGCATCGAATTGATAGATAGCCGCAAGTTCCTTCTCGTTGATCTTGACGGCGTCGAACAGCCCGGAGTATCCGCGTGCGGCGGTGGTGATCTTGTCTATGAAGGTGCGCAAGGCAAGCGCGGCTTTTTCCATATCGTCCACGTATTTAATCATGCCACTGCTCACCATTTCAACCTGCAGGTTCGATGCGCGGCTCCAATGTTCTTCAAAGCGGCGCGCCACGGTTTCACGCAGGATCTTATCCGCATCGCGGCGGTTCTGTCTTTCCACGTAGCCGCTAAAACCGGGGATGTAGGAAACCAGTTTCTTGAATGGGTCGATCTGACTGCTTACTTTTTCAAAGAAATCACTCATTTGAGCCTCCGTGCATAATATACGTGATATTTGTCATTTCGTCTCACAACTTTTCCATTATATCGTTTAATTCCAGTTATAATCAAGTTATCATTTTTTTCTCAGGAGCATAGTATGTCGAACCCAATTAAAGAATTACTTGAATTAGTTGACAACAGTTTATCTGTTGACGGGGCGAACGTGAAAGTACTGGATGCGAATAAATTCAGGAAGAATATCGGAAAACTGGTGGAGCGTTCCGCGCTCGCCTCCGACTCATCTGTGGGCTGGTCCCGTTACCTGATCCGCGCCGCCGCTTTGGAATTGGGCGTGTACCCTGCATCCATCCACGATCTGTACATGGCGCGTGGACGGGGCGACGCACCTATGACCTTCACCACTCCCGCGTTCAACCTGCGGGCCTTGTCCTATCATTCGGCGTGTGCCATGTTTCGCGCCGCGAACAAGATCAACGCGGGCGCGTTCATCTTTGAGCTGGCCCGTTCTGAAATGAGCTACACCGCCCAGCGACCCTCCGAATACGCCACCAACATCCTCGCCGCCGCCGTGGCGGAGGGATTTGTCGGCCCCGTTTTCATTCAGGGTGACCACTTCCAGGTCTCTGCCAAGCGATATGCGGCTGACCCTGCGGCGGAGTTGCAAGCCGTGCGGGACTTATCCCTCGAATCGATTGCCGCTGGCTTCTACAACATCGATGTAGACACCTCCACTTTGGTGGATATTAACCTGCCAACCGTTGATGAACAGCAGGCGCTCAACAGCAGACTCTCCGCGGAACTTTCCACCTTCATCCGGGACAACGAACCGCAGGGCGTCACTATTTCCATCGGCGGCGAGATCGGCGAGGTTGGGACAACCAACTCCACCGAGCCTGAATTGCGCGCCTACATGAATGCCTACAATGCCCAAATGAAAACCCTCTCTCCCGGTAAGTCTGGCCTGAGCAAAATCAGCGTATTGACCGGCACGTCCCACGGCGGAACCGTCCTCCCCGATGGTTCTCTCGCCAAGGTAAACATTGCCTTCGATGTCCTGCGCGACCTCAGCCGTGTTGCCCGCAAGGAATACGGCATGGGTGGCACTGTCCAACACGGCGCATCCACTTTGCCTGAGGAGAATTTCAATCAATTTGTGCAAAACGAAGCCATTGAGGTGCATCTCGCCACGAACTTCACCACCATGTTCTTCGATAATGTCCCCGCGGAGTTCAAGCAGGAAATGTATGCCTGGCTGGACGCCAATGCGGCGGGAGACCGCAAACCCGGCATGACCGATGAACAGTTCTATTACAAAACTCGTAAGAATGCGGTCGGTCCTTTCAAGGCCAAGTCCTATGCGCTGCCTGAGGATTCCAAGGATAAACTTGTTAAAGCATGGGAAGCGCAGTTCGATAAACTGTTCAACCTGCTCGGCGTGAAAGATACGAAACAATATACCGACAAGTTCATCAAGCCAGTCAAAATCCAACCTGTGCTGGCAGATTTTGTGAAGGAAGACCTCGCCGCAGAAGATGTGAGCGATCTGGCGGATTGATTTTTTTACGCATTACGGATTACAAATGCCATTTGTGATCCGTAATGCGTAACTCGTAATTCATGCCAATTTCAGACCAGGGCATTACTAAAGATAGATACATGCTCATCCCTCGCACGGCGATCTTTCTCCGTCGCGGGGATGAGTATTTGTTAATTAAAGGCGCGCCCAGCAAGAGATTGTGGGCTGGTAAATATAACTGTCTCGGCGGGCATGTGGAGCGCGGCGAGGATGTGCTCTCTGCGGCAGAGCGTGAATTGCTTGAAGAAGCCGGTGTCACTGCCGATTTATGGATATGCGGCACGGTACTTGTGGATGCGGGGGAGGTGGGGGTCTGTCTGTTTGTGGTGTGTGGGGAAAATGTGCGGGGGGAGGTGAATGCCTCTAAAGAAGGAGCAGTTGAATGGGTGGGGAAAGAGGCGGTGGCTCATCTGCCAGTGGTGGAAGATTTACCGATCCTGCTGGAGAGAATCCATTCAATGAAGATGGGCGATGTGCCCTTCTCGGCGCGTTCGTTTTATGATGACGAAGGACGATTGAGGGTAATTTTTGGTTAATGTTTTGTGTTTCGCCGTCCCCGAGGGCAGCTGAGCGCATGGGTTTACGGAATGACGTAGCTTTGCAATTCAGTGGTGGATGTGTAAGGCGTGCCGCTAAAATCCCAGTTTTCAACAGATTTGATATAGCCAATGCCGGGCGCATACCAGTAGAGGTTTGTGCCGCTGTATTTCATAGGGACTTGCATATCACCGAATGGGACAAGAATGTCTACAATGGAGCTGGCTTGAATCTTGACGGCTTCAAATGTACCGGCTGGGACGGTAATCGTTTCCGCGCCCATCTCCTGCATGGTGGCTGAATACGATCCATTCGATGGAACTTGCTCTCCGGTGGGGATGGGAATTGTACCTTGCAAGGTCAGACCGTATTGCCATTGCATTCCACTTGTGATCTGGCTGGGAAGACTGATTCCTGATGTAGCTGTGGTGATAAATTCGGCGGCCATGCCCTGGGCGGTGATACTGGCTGTGATGCCCCCGCCCAGATTGAGAGCTTTTAAGCCGCCTGTTTCGCAAGCCCATTCCTGCGTGCGGGTGACGTTGGTGAATTGCGAGGTTAGGGTGAAGCCATTCTCGCGGACCGCGCTGATCGTATCACTGTAAGCAAACGATCCGTTCGGTCCACCGGAATTGATATAAGCCCAGCTCGCACCCTGGCGGACGGGGTAGAGGGAGTTGTCACATAACCCGCCTGTGTTTGGAATTACGGGAGCTGGTTGTGTAAACGGGAGAACGATTTCCTGTGTTTCGGTGCCATCCCCCAGGTTTCCGCACGCCGCCAGACCCAATAAACAGATCAAGATAACAAGGCTTATTTTCATTCGCTTGGGTTGCATAGGGTTCTCCGGATCGGTGTCGGTGCTGAGTGGGCATCCGGCTTTATGTTTATTCTGGCGGTGCATGTTTGGTAGAAGCACGTCCCCTCTTTGGAGAAAGCAAATTTGAATTTTTTGTTTACCAAATTATGCGATACTTTGTAGAAGACGAGATACGATTTATTGCCACTTCAACAGAGTGATCGTGAATTTACTTCCCTTGCCCGGCTGGCTTTCCACATCCAGCGTGCCTTTATGCTGTTGAATGACCTGGCGTGTAATGGAAAGACCGATGCCCAATCCGCTGTATAGTTCGTCGCCGCTTCTTTCAAGATGTACGAATCTGTCGAAAATACGCGGACGGATCATAGGATCGATGCCAATGCCGTGGTCTTCAACGGCAATACCCACCTTGTTATCTTTTTTGGAAATGCGTATTTCTACCATGCCTTCCGGCGCGCTGAATTTAATGGCATTGTCCACCAGCGCGGTGACCGCCCTTTCGAGCGACTGTGCATCGCCTTGCACTACTGGGATGCCCTGGTCTTCCCGCACTTTTAGGATCACGCGCCTTTCCTTTGCCCTGGCTTCATACTTTCTGATGACGTTATCCACCACTTCCACAATATCCACCGCCTGGAACTCGGGCAGCACCAGCTCGATTTCCTGGAGAAAGAGGATATCGTTGGTGAGGCTGATGATCTGGTCCACATTACGGGTGATGGTTTCGACGGAATTTTTTAATTGTTCACCATTAAGCATCCCTTTTTTGAGCGCGTGGAGATATCCGCTGGCGACCATCAAGGGCGTACGCAATTCATGGGCGATGTTGGAGAGAAATTCCTGCCGGGCGAGGTCCTGCTCGGCGAGTTGTTGATAAGCATCGGCGAGTTCGGATGCGCGCAGCCTTAGATCTTCGATGGCAAGCTGGTCGTTCTGTCTTAACCGGTTGCTGATCTCCCGGACCATGGCCATTGCCACGCTGGGACTGCGCTTTAGTACACGGTCGAAGCCTTCCTTGTCCAGTTCGAGGAGGACCACATTGGTAAGGGATTTAACCGTAGCGGCGCGCGGCGCATTGTGGATGAGC
Organism: Chloroflexota bacterium; assembly: GCA_016191985.1. Lineage (GTDB taxonomy): Bacteria > Chloroflexota > Anaerolineae > Anaerolineales > Villigracilaceae > Villigracilis. Next base: position 25,434 of record JACPVB010000004.1, read on the forward strand.
GCCATCTCACCGAAAAAATCCCCCGCGGTGAGCGTTTTCAGCAGGCGTTTATCGGCGTTGTTGATGACCTTGGTGACTTCAAAATCGCCTTCGAGGATCATGTAAAAGGTGCGTTCCACAGCATCTTCCCTGCACACAACCACGTCCGCTGGATAGGTTTTGATGCGGCTGTTTATGATGATTTCCTGCACTTCATCCGGTTTGATGCCGGGAAATGCGCGTGGGATAATCTTTGCGGGGGTACGGATCGTTGTCATAAAAGGGCTTGTCCTGCGGTCATTTTATCACGAGCCAAAAAATGAACTTTCACCCATTTGGACTATTCCCCTTGATGCTCCTTCAAAAAGTATCGAGTTTGGGTGAAAGAGCGCTTTAAGAAACGGCACAGGCTGGGTATAATAACTGTACCCTTTTGTGTTGAACCTTGACCCACTGAATAATCATATTTGCATGTTGGAGCGGACCTGTCCATGCCATATTCAATTCAATATGATGATGCAGACTTTGTTTTCGTTGTATTTGAAGGGGATTTGGATGCGGCGGTTGTGAAGGTGTTTGTTCGTGAGGTGGTGTCATTCGCAAAGGAACATAAATGCTTCCGCATCCTGGCAGATTACAGGAAGACCACACTGAAACTTTCCATTGGGTTTATTTATGAATTACCAAACCTGATCGTTAGGGAGGCCGCGATAACTGGAGCATCTGTCGATCAGATGAAACGCGCATTGGTTGTACCTCAAAAATTTTATGAGGGGTTTCGTTTCTTCGAGACGGTTTCGCTTAACCGTTCACAAAAGATTCGGATATTTGAGGATATGGATGAAGCAAGGACGTGGCTGTTAACTCCGTAAGAAACCGCGGCAGCGAGGCTGTTCGGGCGATGGAATGGCAATTCTAAACAGAAACAACTGTCGGCGGGGAGAGGAGGCGGCTACTTCCTGCCACTCATCTGTTTTATGCTTTCTTCAATATCCGTTTGTGTGATCCTTAATTCGGACTTCCGTGCGTGGATGGATCTTAATGCCTGTTCGAACCATTCTTCGATCCATTGCGGCTTTTCGGGCCTTTCCGATTTGAGGTAGCGGATGAAGCCTATTACGTCTATCAACCTCATGTCCGGAAGGGTGGATATTTCCTCCATGATGATCTCTTCCAGTGAATTCATGAGCATGTCCTCCTGTGGTGACTCAAGTTCCAGCCTCTTTCCCGTTATCCTTATAGCTTAAATGGGTGTTGACTTGTTCCAGCAGAAGCAGGATTTCATGCCGTTCGCTGGTGAGGTGCTGGAGTGATACGGCGAGGTTTTCCCTTTCCGATTCGTTTAGCGTAGGCAGGAGACCCTCGGCGCGAGCGATGCGTCCGTTCTTTTCAGCCAGTTTGATCTCAAGGCGTTTGCGATAGCCTTCGTAGAATTCCTTTTCGCTGAGCGGTTCCACCATTTCGGGCACGGGCTTGTTGAGCAATTCTTCGATGAGGGGCAGGAATTCCTCGAGAACGACCGGTTTTTCCATGAAGCGGGTGGCGCCGATGGTGAGGGCGAAGGCTTTATCTTCAGGGGCAACGTAGGTGGCGGAGAGAAAGATGACGGGGATGTTGCGTGTTTCCGGTTCGATGCGCAGGCGGTGGACGAGACTGAAGCCGTCCATCCTTGGCATGAGGATGTCGGTGATGATGAGGGCTGGCTGTTCCTTTTGAATGAGCGCCAGCGCCTCCTGCCCGTCTCGTGCAGTGGCCACGCGGTAGCCTTTGAATTTGAGGGTGGTATCCAACAAGTTGAGGATGTCGGGAACGTCTTCCACGACCAGCAGAGAGCCTTTGTTTGTGTTCATGTGTTTATTGTAGCCCTTAATTCCTATCTTTTGAATTGTTAAAAGATTGCTATTTGCAATGGATGTTATACGTTGTAAGCATTCTCTTTCTGACGATAAATCCTTTCCCGCTCTGTGGCGGATGAATTTATGGATGTGGCAAGGCTGAAAGCAATAATACCAAACTATTTTACTCCGCCATGCTTTCATAACATGTTCTCCCCAACTCCCGAAATATGGAAATGTAAGGGACAATCAGGCCAGAGGAGGCAATGTAGGCCGCTGTCAAATTATTATCCAAAAGCAATATTTCCAGACCACCCTCAGGGTTATACTGCCACTATGATGAAAGAGACAAAATCCATCGATGTGCTCTCCTTGTTGCGCCTGACATTTAATAACCTGGCGGATGATGAACTGCGAGAGGTGGCGGCTCTGACTCACCTATGCACGTATCCCACCGACCACATTTTGTGTCATGAAGGTGAGTATGAAGAGACCTTCTATATTATTGCCGAAGGCAGTGCCGTCATTAGCAAGAATATCAGCGAGCTGGAAGGGGAGCGGATTCTGCGCGTGGCGGGCATAGGGGACCTGGTCGGCGAGATGGGGTTGATCCAAAACGCGCCGCGCGCCGCAACCGTGCGCACCACCTCGGATTGCACTGTGCTCGAGATGGACAAAAAAGATTTCGATACCATGCTCAGCCGCAGTCCAAAGATGGCGCTCTCCATCATTCGGACGACGCTCGACCGTATGCGCGAAAACGATCAAATGTTGATCCATTATTTGCAAAACACCAACAAGATATTACGCCAGTTGGACCGCAATAAACTGGAGTTCATTCAAGTAGCTGCCCACGAACTTCGCACCCCGTTGACCGTGCTCATGGGATATGCCAACCTATTGCGGGCATCTCCCGAAATACGGGCAAACCCCTCATTGGGTGATGTAATCGACGGCGTTCTTAAAGGGACTGACCGTATGCATGGCGTAGTGAATACCATGCTGGATGTAACCCGCATCGATAACGAGACCTTGGAACTGCGCCCTGCGCCCGTGCCGTTGAGGAGGCTGGTACGGGATGCGGTGGAGGATTTTGCCAATGCCGCCAAAGAACGCCGCCTCGAGCTGACCTTTCGGCCTGATGGCGACATCCCAAACATTAATGGCGACCCAAGCCTGATCCAAAAGGCGCTGCATCACATGATCGTCAATGCCATCAAATACACGCCGGATGGCGGCAGGGTGACTCTAAGCACCCGCCCGGTGACAATGGAAAGGAATGTGCCCGGTGTCGAAATCCGTGTAACAGACACAGGCATTGGGCTGGACGCAGAGCACCATGAACTGGTGTTTGAAAAATTCTATCAGGTGGGCAATGTGGCTATTCACTCATCGGGGAAGACCAGCTATAAGGGTGGCGGACCTGGCTTGGGGCTGGCAATTGTCCGCGGAGTGGCGCGGGCGCACGGCGGCAAAGCCTGGGCGGAAAGTTCAGGGCACGATGAGGTCAATTTCCCCGGCTGCACCTTTTATCTCCAACTTCCCATTGACCCGCCCACGCGGTAGTTGTGGGTCACGTTAACAAACTCGAGTCCGCCATCCCCGGTGCAGGAAGTGAATTACTGCCACTTGTTTGCATTCGCCCTCTAATTATGCAATGATAGATATACTTCGGCCAACTCAAAGGAGAGTGTAATGACCAACTTTCCCCTTCCACTCAATCAAGATGAATCCATCCTCAAAACAGACTCGAGTGCTGCGCACGTGCGCAATGCCGCGCTTGGGATGGGGTACAACGTGATCTACGGTATGTTGTGGCTTACGGACCAGCGCCTTGTCTTTCGGTCTGCCATTCTGGGAAATACACTGTCATACCCACTGAGCCGGGTTGCAAAGGCTGAACGGGTGGAGGTCAGCCTTTCGCGCAGGCAGACGCAATTCTCCTCTCAATTTTATGATGCCGCGCTTCGTGTGGAATTTGATAACGTTGGCAGGGAGTATTTCCTTACCAACGAAATCGCAGATTGGGCCGCCGCCATATCGAACGCCAAAGCCACTGCCCCCAATTTGCCGTTTACTCAAATGCCGCCGACAACTTCCGCAGTGGAGCAGGGCGCACGCGGACTCTGGGTGATCCTCGGCATCATGGCTGGCATTGTCCTGCTCTTTTGTTGTTCCGTGGTTGCCTGTTTTGGATTGTCATTCCTGGTTTCGCTCTCAGGGCAGTGATAGTTTTTTTACCCCCACCAGCCTCCCCCAAGTGAGGGAGGCTTTTTTGTACTATTTATTGTAGGCAGGGACAAGTCCCATCGAATTTTAAGGAAGGAGTAATTTCACAACGAAAATGTCAATAAACGCGAATAACCTGGCCGGCATAGATCAGGTTGATATTGTAAATCTGTGGGTTGAGTAATTGCAGGCTGTAAACGCTGGTGCCGTAATAACCGGCGATCTTCTTCAAAGTATCTCCCCGCTGCACTGTGTAATAGACCGGCACGGCAGGGATGTAAATCACCTGCCCGGCATAGATTCGGCTGGGATCCCAAATGGTGGGGTTGGCGGCCAGCAGGTCATTGACCGAGACGCCATAATATCCCGCAATTTTTGCAAGGGTATCACCCCACTGCACAACATAGGTCCCGCTTGAGACGGGCGGATAGTAGACCGTTGAACTGCCCGTTGGAATATACAGCACTTGACCGGCGTAGACCCACCACCCAAGGCCGGGGTTGGCGGCTTGAATGGCGTAAACCGTAGTTCCGCACAGAGCCGCGATGCCGCTCAATGTGTCACCCCATTGCACGGTGATGTAGGAAGAGCAATACCAGGCGGAGGCGCTGCCGGCAGACCCGAGGGCGCTGACCAGTACGGCGGCGAGAACGATGACTTGAAAAATCCTTTTGTAAGACATGGCGTTTCTCCTTTTCTATGGGTAATGCGGTTTAAGAAAAAACCCTGCATCTAATACTAAGATACAAGGTTTTGCGATGGATTTCAATTGCAGGTTTGTTGAAACAGCACTTGGCCTTCCCGCCAATCTACTCCTCACTATGTTTCCGGCGAACATCCCCAAAATGAGGATACGTTTGGCAGTGCATCCTGGGCTGGCGGCAGTTTTTTGAACATGGACCACTGTCGATTTAGCAACCAAGCCTGCAAACCCATCTCGATCTGCCAGTAAGATTGTTAGTGACGAGCCTGTACCTTTTGATTCTTGAGCCACCACACCCACAGGTAACCCCGCTCGCTCTAATGGGATTGCTTTTAACCTCGGTGAATACCCCGACATTCAATTCTGTGGAAGTCGCGGCTCCCAATTCGGTCTTTACATACTCATATAGCTCGTCTAGCAGGGAAATTGGGATGGGGGCGTTCTTCGTATATTCTGTCAGCTCTTCCTCGCTAACCTCCTCCCCCACCATACACTTCAACGCATTGTCAACCAGCTCCAGGTAGCCAAATTCAACCAAATATGGGAGCTCGCCTGGCTCATTACTGGAATCCTTTTCATCATAGGCCACACGTAAACCTACCAGAAGATGGTCCTTATCGAACGATTCTAAATGGCTCTTGAGCTTGTCTTCAACAAATTTGAATACATCATAGTGCTTTTCGAGCGGGACTGGCCCTGTGTAGAATGCCTGTTTTGATCTCATGTTTTCTCCTTTGGCTTGATGGATCATCGCGCTTCTTGGGCATGTAGAATGCGAACCTGTCACGGAAGTTCGGCGACTTGCAATGCTTGGATTATCTCATCTGTGGTGGGTTTGATTTCGGGGAACACCTCCGCGCTATCCTGAAGGTCAACGATCACCTCGTCGAGAATATCCTCGTCCAGGTAGGGGATAATGAGGGCGTAGGTTTTCTTTGCGGCTTCATATTCACCCGCATATAACTGTACCAGCCCGAGGTAGTGATAGTTTTCGTAGCCTTCAGGGTCGATCTCAATGGCCTTTTCCAGGTCATCGATCGCATTCTGAAATTCCCCACGATTCATCCACTCGATACCGCGAAAGAAATATCCTTCTTCCGGGGCGAACTCAACGGCGGCGTCCAGGTCGCGCATGACCGCATCGGGGTCGCTTTGCAGGCTTGCACGGTTCACATAGGCGCTACCCTTATAGGGAGTATTGTTCTCGATCAAATAATTAAAGTCGGTTATAGCCTCATCGTTCCTGCCCAATATCATCTGCAGGAACCCGCGATTTAACCATGCCTCGTACAGGTTCGGGTTTTTGTCGATTGCCTTTGAGTACGATTCAATTGATTTCTCTTCATCGGGAACTGTTGAAAAATGAGGGTCGTAAAAAAGCCCAAGCAGGTAATACCCTTCGGCTATATCCAGCGGATTAAGCTCCTCCCGGACCGCCTCATCAAGCGCATCTGCCAGCCGTGCCTGGGCTTCGGCTACCTGCCCGTTCAACAGCAGGAGTTCGGTCAGTGCAAACTGTGAAACAAAGGAAATATGCTCAGGTTCCTTCAATTGAAACTCAACCGAGGTCGCTTCAGAAATGCCAAGCTCTGAAAGATTGCGGTGTGGATCTCCGAGGGCGGGCGCTTCGAGATGGATTTTATAGATGACTGCATCGCTTCGACCCCAGATCACAATATCCGCGTCGTGAGTTTCAGCTATCTCCGTAGCGATGGTGACTACTTTAACCGGCTCGAAGAGACGGCAGACTGTGTAGAAATCACCCGCCTCATAATTGACCAATGAATCGTATATGCTGTCGGAGATCAACAATTGCGGCTCGGCGGTTGGCTCCTGTAAATCGGCTATGACGATCCGTAATTCATCTTTACTTCGGGAGTCGTTGCACGTAAGGGACGGGTTCGTTGATAATTCGCGGATGACACCTGTAATATTGACCCCAGTCCAGCCAAGCGTGAACAGCGTCAGGGATAAAATGACACCCGCATCGATCCGCCGCAGTATCAAGGGCTGGGTATAGTTCTCGCTGCTGGTCGTTCGGATCGGATCCAGGAGACGTTCGAGCAGGGAACGGGTGGGGGGCGTTTTCGCGCCTCTCCCTTTTTGGGCTGCCCCGCCTTGCGATTCTTTCTTTTTACTTCTAAGTTTTGCCCAGCGCCAGTTAATTACCAGGATCGAAGTGGCAAGGATCGTCAGCAGAGAGGTGGTCTTTTGGTATGGAATATCCCCGATGCCAATGATGGCCACGAGGTAAGCCGTCACCGCCCCAACCGAGGAGGCGATATCGGTGACAGATTTTATGATCGTCGGGATGGAACCGGGGGTGCGCTCTTCTCTCATTGTGGTTCCCAACAATAATTTGGATAAAAGCAGGTTACAGTCACTATACAACGCGCGCCATCAAATTTCAAGTGGCTGCATGGGCAATTTTCAAGGCTTTCTCAAACCTGCGCTCCTCCTGCTCGTCAATAAAAAAAGCTCCCGAAGCCAAAGCCTCAGGAGCCTTTCCAATTACCACTTACTGCTCACTATTCACTGAATTCTACCCACACCCGCCCCCGCTCTTATCGCGTTTCAACTGCAATTTGATCTTCTGCTCGAACTCCAGTTTTTCGTACTCGATTGGGTCGGGCGAGCATGACTCGTAGCGGCTGCCTAATGCTGCGGGGAAGAGATAGCCCAATTGGTCGTCCCCAGCATTCGGGTCGGCACGAAGCGTTTTGTCATCTTTTCCAAAGAATGCGATCCAGTTATTCACTCCGCCTTCCAGAATGTACACATTCTGCACACTTGATCCCACCAGCAGTTTCCACGCATCTACGGCGGCGGTTTCATCGTTGCTCATCAAAATGAAGACTGTATTCGCGGGCGGCTCGCTCAGCAGCACGGGCACAATTTCCAGCACGCGCTCCAGCGGCACATTGACCGCATCCTCGATGTGATACAGGTTGTAGTCCGCCTCCGAGCGCACATCCAAATATACAGGGTTCATGGACTGGTTGTACTTGGCCTTGAACGCTTCGGCGGGCGAGGTGAAAGCCAGGCGCTTCTCCAGCATTTCATCCGCTGTGTAAATGTAGGTGTTGACGATGGGGTCCGCATTCAATTGCGGGATGGTCTCGGTGCGCGTAAAGGTGACTTTGTTATAGCGTTCTTCGAGCGAGGGATTGCCGATTGCCAGCACGGCCACCGCCGCAGCGAAGAGGGCAACGGCTCCAGCGACCCGCAGCCTGGGTTCCTTTGCCAGATCTTTTTTACCAAAGATGCGCTCCAACTGTTCGCCGCCCCAGAACATAAACAAGGCCATCAACACGACGATCAACACCACTGCCCCGACAGGAATGCCAAAGACCTGGTCGAGCGTCACACGCCCGAAATAGCCCGCGTTGTTATACCAGTTGGTGAAGTACTGCTCCGTTTCACCGAACAGGAACGCACCCACGAAGCCGCCCAGCATGAACAACATGCCATCGATCTTGCCGGTGGATGCGGAGGCCAGCGAGGTGGTGGGGCAGAACCCACCGACGATAAAGCCCACGCCCATAATCAACCCGCCAACGATACCCGAGGCAAGATAGGTGGGGTTGACCCACACCTGGCTGAAATCAAGAAGACCAAGCCCCACTGCACCGAACAACAGCACCATTGCCACTGCAATGGCCGTGAACATCACTTTGAGCACGGTAAGCTCGGTGAAATAAAACTGAGCCGCGAGTTTTCTTGAGTCGCCGAAGCCAGACATTTCCAACGTATACCCGAACGCAAAACCGATCACCGCGAACAAGACATACGTCCACGGGTTCGCCGCGCTCACTGCAATAAAAGAGGGGAGAGGAAAGTTCATGAGGTTTCTCCAGTTATCTAATGGTGGTCGAGTAGGTCGAGCGATAGCGAGACCGTATCGAGACCACACCTTGTAATTTCATATTTATTCTTAATTGCTGGTTTCGATATGGGCGAGAAGAGTATTCGCCCTACTCAACCAGCAAGGGATATTATTAATTCCACAACTTCCGTACAAAATAGGCCACCCCATATGCGCCGCCGAAGATCGCAAACATAACGACCCACGAACCCGCCGAAAGGGTTGCCCCTCCTGAAAGCGCCTGCCCGGAGGTGCATCCACGCGCCATGCGCGCGCCGTACAGGAAGAGCACACCGCCAAGGAAGGCCATCAGCCAGCGAGTGCGGTTCGAGATATTGGGTCCCTTGGTGGTGACCAGCTTCAGGCGTCCATTGAACGCGCCCGATGCAAATCCGCCGAGGAGCGCGCCGAAGAACAACGGCACGATCCAATCATCCAGTGGATTCTTATCCCCGCCCGCCATCTTCAATAAATACGGGTTGTTATCCACGTGCGAAGGCGAGACCGCATCCACGATCAACGCATCGATGCGGCTGGTAGCGCCCGAAGAGCCGAGTCCGTTACCCGTCAGGAAGAAAGCCAGGAACAGTACAACTCCCAGCACCACCCCGCCAAAGTACGGATGCACATACGGTTTTTCAGGTCGGTTGAAGATCGATTTCTTTGTTTGAGTAGTCATTTGTGACTCCTTGGTTGAAGGTCGCAGGTTGAAAGTTGAAGGCTGGATGAATGGATTGATGCGATTGCCCAACCCATTCATCCTTCATTATTTATCCTTCATCCTTTGCATGTATTTCCACTTCTTCATAGCCCGTCACCATGCCGCGCATGGCTTCCAGCGGCGTTGCGCCTGTGGTCGTCATGTACACGTGCCCGACGATGAAGGTGGCGAAGGTCCACGCAATCAGGGAATGGAAGGGAGCCAGGAAGGTCAGTCCGCCAAACAGGTTCGCAACCTGCGGGAACTTCTGCACGCCCCACATCAGCGCGCCCGTCAGCATTTGCAAAGGCAGCAACACATTCAAAATGCCGAAGTACGTCGCCTTCTGGATCGGGTTCATACGGTTATCAGGCCGCTTTTCGAAGGGATGTCCCTCGCCCTTGAAGATGCCCGTCATGTAATACTTCGCTTGAACAATCGCATCGTCGAAGAACCCATACGGGCGCGGGATATATTCCTGCATCCGCGCGGTGGCGATGTGATAAAAGATCGAAAGCAAAGCGTTGATCACCAGGACGACCGCGACCACGTTATGCACCGTCACCACACCACGGAACGAGAACGCACCGAAGATGTCTGGTCTGTGGATGATGAGTCCCGTGAACAACAGGATTACAATGGATGTGGTTTGCAGCCAGTGCCAGAAGCGGCGATAGGCATCGTACATATAAATGCGCTCGGTTCGGGCGTGACCTTTCGCCTGCTTCCGTGACGAGAAGTATCTCATCGTCCCGTGCCCTGCCACCCCAAAGAGCGTGCCTGCAAACATCAATGCGCCCAGCCAGTCGATCCAACTTACGCGGCTGGAGCCGAAGACGTACATGTCATCGTCCACGGGCGTGGGTTGGTAATATAGCGCGCCGTTCTCGTCGGTGACGAAATCGCCGCTGCCGTTCACGTTGTTATTGATATCGAAATCTGGAGTAATGCCGCTCGGCACAGAGTCTGCCAGCTTGATGGACTGCGCCACGCGCGAGTCCGCATTATGACAGGACTTGCACTCGTTAAGCGCATTCTCTCCGCGCGTCACACTGTGGTTGATGCTGTACGGCTGCACCATGCCTTCAATGCGTGGGTTGTTCAGCCCTAGTGCGCCAAGTTTTTCCTTGACGATTTCTTCCTTGGCAGGTGAGTTGATCCTGAGTTCATCACTTCCCAACATGCCATCGCCGTTTGCATCGAATACTTGCAAAATATCGGCTGCGTAATCGCCGTTCTCAAGGTAGGCGGCTTCCAAGTCCACCAGGCGGACGGGGCGTTTGTTTCCATTCGCATCGTCATATACCCAGTAGAAGGAAGTGATCAGGTTATACGGCGCAAGCAACGTGTCGCCGTCAATATTTGTGCGGTTGAGCAGCACGGGTTCATAGCCCGTGACCAATGAAGTCACTTCGTTAGGGTTCCCTTCCACGCCTCGGCAGGTTTCAAGCGCCTTGCCATCGAGGGTGATGACTGTCCAGTCATAGGTCTGGATGGCGGGGGCGTACATCTGCGGGATGTGACAGGTCTCGCAAGCCACGGCATCCATGTGGGTCTCAATATATGGAAGCCAGTCGGCATGTCCCTTGCTGTAATCGTGGCAGTTCTCGCAGCGGCGCATGGTTCCCTTGTATTCAGGAGCCACGTTAAACTGCGCGCTTTCGCCGCGTGCAACGTTGTGGTCTGGCCGCTCAAGGTATTCGCTAATTTCCAATGAGCGCGGGTCATAGACGAGGTGCTCAGGATTGTTGCTTTGCAGTTCACTGGCGTGCGCGGGGTTATTCAATGCGTAGTGACAGTCTGTGCATTGCAGTTGGCGTTCCGCGTGAATATCCCATGAGCGAGCAACGTCATTTTTGCCAGAGAGGTTCACACCAGACTCGTTGATGCGCTGTCCGCTCACAACCTGCCCTGTGGTGGCGGTTTGCGGGTAATTCAGGTCACAGGCGTTGAGGGTGAGAGCTTCTTCCGTTTCAGGGTGAACTTCACCATGGCAGGTTGCGCAGTTTGCGTTGGTGGGGTCTTGAATACCGATAACCTCGCTTTTGAGTTCGCCAGCTTCGTTGAAGGCTTCGGCGTTCCATACCCAGCCCTCGCCCCCATCACTGACGATGTTTAAGCTTAGTAAGGTGGCGGTGTTGGCATTCCCAAACTCACCTGCATGAATGGCCTCGGAGCGCGCTTCGGTGTTGGGGTTTTCAAGGTGGCAGAGGAAGCAGTTCATTTCCATCGTGCCTGATTTGTCCCAGTTCCAGACGGAAGCCGTGCCACCTTCATTTAGTATAGCTGTTTCAGGATTGCTCTTACTGGTGGGGAGATCGGTCAATGCTTCGCCATCACGGGAGGTGGTAGCAGGTCCGCCACCGACAACACGGTCACCGTACAGCATCAGCCATTCGGCAGTGCTGAGGTCAAGGCGTTCGTCGCCATCCTGCGAAAGGAAGCGATAGGTTAGCGGGTCCCATTCGCCGAAGGAGCCTGTGCTTGCGTTCCAGGATCCGTTCGATGAATTGTTGTAATCAGATAAGCCAAGATCGGAATGGAATGCGTGTGTGGCGATAAATTCGGTATCATGGCATTGTCCGCAGGTTTGCATGGTGGAGACAGCCTTGCCGCTTTCGAGCACGTTCACCCCGTCCGCATCGAGCAGGATAAAGTTTGGGTGCAGGGTCGATGCCTTTTCAACAGGAGCAACTGTCGGCGCGGCAAGAACCGTGCTAATCCCGAAGGCAAGCGTGAGGAGCGAGAGTCCAATAATTGTGATGAGGGTGTATCGTTTCATAGTCATATCCTTGATGAGCAGAGACTGGAGACTAATCACTAGTCTCTACCTCCCACCCCATTCAATCGGGTCACCGGGGTAGCCGAGGGCTGCCCAGTCCATGCGGCTGTTGGCACTATGACACGAATCGCATTGCAGCGCCTTATCGGCAGGTTGCACCATGTGCGTGGTAGCCCAATACATGTAAGTTTCGGTGAAGTCGTATTCGCCGCTGTACGCCAGGCCCGTGATGGGTGCGGCCAGTTCGAAGGCGCTGTTCCAGTCGAAGGTTGTCCAGAAGCCGTCTTTGCCGGCGGTGACAGGCTGGAGCAGGTAATTGTTTTTCACATCGTACGGCTGGTTTGCGATGTGCAGCTTGAAGGGGAATATCTTCGCGGTGGCATCTTCGATGCTGCCCGCAGGTTTGTTGATATAGGTAATGCCATCCTTGCCAAGCGGGTCACCGAGGATATAGCGGTATTCGTTGTTGCCGTTGAACCATAGATACGTAGGAGCAAAGTTCTTATCGTAGACGAATTCGCCTTTGATCTTGAGATAGGTGAAGTGGTCGTCCTCGCGTCCTTCCTGACCTGCTTGTGACCAGTCCCAAGTGACCTTGGTCGGGTCTTCGAGCGCGAGTGCGGGCACGTGGCAAGTCTGGCACGCCACGGAAGAAAGATGAGTATTGATGCGTTCATCTTCATGTTGTTGGTTCACATGGCATTGCTCACAGGAAACCTGTTCTTTGGGATCGATGGTGTAATTGTCCGCGACCATGCGGCCAAGGATCTGGTGATCTTCTGTCCAGTGGCAGTCGGTGCATTGCATGTCCAACTCGCCGCCCATGTGCACGTCGAGGTTTTCATCAGGGAAATATAAACTCTCGTCCAGGTCGCCGTGTTTGACGCCGTTTCCGCCGCCGCCATCGAAGTGGCATTTTCCGCAGTTCTCACGTGTGGGTGCGCGAACAGATTGTGCTGCGGCGAGCAGGTCCACGCCTTCGGCGGGGTTGCCAAAGAGACCTTTGCCGTATGCACCCGTGTCGGCGTGACAGGCAAGGCAGTCCACATTTTCGGGGTTGGCTTGTTGGGTCTCGCGCCCTTCTTCCCAGCCATAGCCTGCATGGCAGGCCATGCACTTGTTCTCATTGCCTTGCGAGCCGATGCAGAAATTGTTAATCTGGTTGGCTTTGCCAATCGTCACATCTTCATCGCGCCAGGGGACATCGAAGGCTTTTGATTCCCATGTCCAGTGGGTGGTTTTCATAACGGCGGCTGCGGCGTCTTCATGGCATTCAAGACAGGCACGCGTTACATCCTGTCCTGTTTTGAATTCACCCTGCACGATGTCCTTATGGTCCACGTGCACGAGTTTCTCTGGCAGGTACGCAGCAGGGTCATTCTTTGATTGGGCTCGGGGCAGAAAATAAAGGACTGGGACGAGAATCAGCAAAAGTATGCCGAGCAGTCCCAAGGTCCAGGAAGGGAAGCGCTTTTTCATACATTCTCCTGTGAAACTTCATTGATCAAGCTGGCTTGGTGTGCGAGTCTGTCGCGCATTGCGCTTCTCAGCAAATCAAGAGCCTGAATGAGTCTTGTGTCGGAAAGGTGATAGGTGATCACAGTGCCAGTGCGGACGGTGTGTACCAGCCCTCGCTCGCGCAGGACTTTGAGATGGCGCGACGTAGTGGGCTGGTTCAACCCGAGTTCATTTGCCAGTTCCGTCACGTTGCGTGGGCCTTCACTGAGGGCATATAAGATAAGAAGACGACTCGGGTCGGAGAGCGCCGCACAGAAGTTGGCTTCGAGTTGGGTGATTTCCTGTTTGAGAGTGGGAGTTACCATGAGTACCTGCTTATATGTGTATAAATGAATGTTTGCATCTCTATCATAATATTGTGACAGAATGTACAATAGTGAAGTGTGTCATATTAAGTTTTGTTTAATGTCACATAAAAATTGGGTATAATTCGAGAGGTTTGGTTGGAATTACGGAAGTTCTGTGAATCTTCCGAAGTTTGTGGAGGTATATATGGAATCGTATCAAAGAGAAGCAATGTCTGTGGATGTGGCCTCACGGCTGCGCGAACTGCGTGAGGCGCGGGGGATTTCGATGCGGACGCTGGGTACGAAGAGCGGCTTATCGGCAAATGCTCTTTCGATGATCGAGCGCGGCAAAACTTCGCCTTCAGTCAGCACGCTTTATAAGCTGGCAGATGCTTTGGGTGTTTCGATCACTGCGTTCTTTGGCGCGGAAACCGAAAAGAAGCAGATTGTATTTTTGAAACATGATGAACGCACACGCATGTCATTTACACGGGGTGTCTTCGAGGCTTTGGGCGGGGAGCAGTTTGTGGGGCGGGTGGAACCGTTCATGCTGACACTGGAGAGCGGCGCTTCCTGCGGTCCGCATGGCATGGTGCATACGGGGCATGAGTTTGTCTTTTGCCTGCGAGGTCAGTTGGATTATTTTGTGGAAAAGGAAGTGTTTCACCTCGAAGCGGGGGACAGCCTGTTATTTGCTTCGAAATTAAGTCATCGCTGGCGCAACCCGGGCAATAATGTCACCAACGCGCTGATCATTATTTCAGGATTTGCAGAAGGCGAGCAGCCTCACGCCATGCATTGGAAAAAAGGGGAATAAAACAGAAGTTGGCGGGCAGATAACAAAAAAAGACGCCCATCCAAGCGGACGGCGTCTTTCGTTTTAACTACTGAACTATCTACTGGAAACTATGCGTACATTCCCCAGTCCAGCGCAGAGGGGTCTTCCATCATGGAGAAATCCCACATTTCCATGCCCATTTCAATGGTGACAGGCATGTTGAGTCCCTCAGTAGCTTTTGCCTTGGTCATTTCGATCATGGCGGGACCGTACGGGCAGAATGGCGTGGTAAGGATCATTTTCAAGCGGGCAATATTGTTTTCGATTTCAATATCACGTACCAGACCCAACTGGATAATGTTCATGCCAATTTCCGGGTCGACCACTTCAGACAGGCTTGCGCGAGCCTGTTGCACGATTTCGGGGTGAGTGGTGTGGATGGTCCACTGGATTTCTTTTATTTCTTCGCTCATGGTTCCTCTATTTTTTATTTCGTGGCAATTTGCCTGGTTTTTACTTCTGCGGGTTGAACCACGTAAGTACAATGTGTGCCGCCATCCAAAATACATTGAACTTTATTTGCAGGCAGCGCAAGCATTTTTGAGATCAAGGTCTGATCCACCGTGCAGACTTCTGGATGGGCGATGCCAATTTGATAATACGGGCAGGAGATTTCGTGGATCTGGTACTGTCCGCCTTTCTTTTCCCATTCCACGGTGAAACCCTCCTGCGCCAGCATTTCTTTGACGAAGTCAAGGCGTTGCTCCATACTCAGGTTTTTCATGTCGCTGGCGTATTGACTGGCGAGATCTTCAGCAATTTGATTGAACAGTTTCGCTACTACCGGCCCCGGCATGGACTCTTTCATTTGCGAAAGTAGTCGTGTAGTCAATTTCATATAGCGTGTAGGGAAGTGCTCCATACCATCGTCAGTGAGCACGTACACCAGGCGCGGACGGCCTACTCCGTGCCGCTCCTCCTGTCCTTCCACCAATCCTTCCATTTGGAGGTTGGTGAGGTGGTGTCGTACAGAAATTGGATTAATACCGACTGCTTCAGCAAGATCGTTGATTGTTGAGCGGGGTTTTCGTAGTAACGTCTGTAAAATTTTGTCTCGCGTGGAGTTCATACCGGGCAGTATACCTGTCCGTTCGTTTCTTGTCAATATACTAGATAAATATCATAAATATTTTCACTCTTAATTGAAAAGGGCCTGACCAGTGTTTGCCAAGCCCATCAGTTTATTGGTTTTACTATGGAAGGAAATACTGAATAATCAATCTGGGGCGGTTGGCCGATGCGGTGTTTCCACTGAATATCCTAAGGAAATCTGCGCCAAGGTCGTTATTATCATCCAACGTAAACCGCAGGCGGAATTGGGTGACTCCTGTTCTGTTTATATAAATAAGATTTGAAGCATTCAATGACCTGGTAAACCAATTATTAACCGGGTTGTTCGTGAAGCGCAAAACACTATTTTTGGTTGCGCTTGCTGAAAAATCTGCTGTTTCTAGATTTTGATTTCCGTTGAAGCTCCCTGTCTTAATATCCCCAAGCAGAAGGCCGTGCGTATCGAAGGGGTTGGTCCCAACCGTCTGCCCTTGTTTGATTTTCACCACAGCTGAAATAATAACAGCGTTATCTGGCAACGCTCCGGTATTGAAGGAGAGAATGGCTCGATATTGGCGGTTGGAAGCATTGTCGCCCAGCGGGAGGGAACTGCCATTCGTGTCCATTTTGAATCCCGTACCGCTAGTTTCCGATGATTCCAAAACATATCCATCATATGTACCTGCTGAAAGAAACGATTTCTGAATAGTTGCCGCCTCCACAAGGTGGAGCACTTTACCTTCCGCATAATCGGTTAGATATATTTCCCTGTTTTCATCCTCCCCAAAAGATGAAATATAGTAATCTGTGTCGGCGATCAGGGTGGATACCCATTCATCGCTTTCATTTTTTGTCATTCCCCATATTTTGCCTTGACAAAAATCGCCGTAAAGATAGACACCCACAAGCGAAGGGAAATTTGTGCCACGGTAGACGTATCCGCCTGTTACTGAACAACCAATGGAGTCATTTGGGCCGTGATCGTAAACCGCCACGGGCGGAACGTAACCGGGAGGCGGCGAGCAACTTGAAGTGTTATAGCATAAATTGCCTTCCAGAATATTCCAACCATAATTCTCGCCACCTGCACTGGAGGAATCCTGAAAATCCACTTCTTCCTGATCTCCTTGCCCAACGTCTCCAATATAAAGATCCCCGTTGGAACGGTCAAAGGAGAGCCGCCAGGGATTCCGCAATCCATAGGCCCAAATTTCTTCGCGGACATTTGTCTGGCCGACAAAAGGGTTTGTAGGCGGAATGGAATAAGCCGCTCCACTTACATCCAGCCGCAGGATTTTCCCGAACAATGTGTTTTTATCCTGGCCATTGCCTTCCGGGTCGCCTCCGCCGCCACTATCGCCAACGGACATGTACAAGTAGCCATCCGGCCCGAAGGCGATCATGCCTCCATTGTGATTCGTAAATGAATTCGTTTTATTGATCGTCAGGATGGTGGTTCCGTTGGTTTCTGCGATATCGGGATCGCTGGATACGTTGAATCGCGCCAGTCGAATCGCGTTGTTCGCCGTGATTGTGTAGACAACGAAAAACCGCCCGTTCGTCTCGTAATTCGGGTCGAATGCCAGCCCCAACAGGCCTTGTTCTCCACCTGACGAATTTATGATTCCGCTTATATCAAGGAAGGGCGTTTCATTTAATTGCGCGTTCTTATAGATAAGGATTTGTCCACCGCGTTGGACGATGAAGAGACGGTCGGAGCCATCCCCGGCGTGGGTGAGAAATAACGGGTTTGTCAGACCGGCAACAACTGTTTCATATTTAATATTTTTGGGAACACTTGCAGTATTAACGGCATGAACATTTTTTGTTAAGGTAAAGAAGGCGGCCAGGAATAGCATGATCGCAACGCTCCCGACAAGAAATTTCCTAAACTTGTGTTTGATTTTCATATTCTCTCACTTTACATCTATATTGGACAACTGGGATTAAACATTATTTTTTAGGATAGTCGAATTTTTATTTTTCTTACGATGTGAATTCTCAGAGATGGTTTTCAATAAGTGACCGTTGTCACTTTTATTGACAAAATTCCTGGAATTCATTTTGCTACGGGAGGGTGTATTTAATGATTAACTGTGGGCGGTCGGCTGCCGCAGCGTTTCCGCTATAAATCCTGAGGAAATCCGCGCCAAAATCATGGTTGTCATCTATCTGGAAGCGCAGGCGGAATTGGGTAATGCCGCTCAAGTTGATGTATTGGAAATTCGCAGTTGTAAACGATTTTGAATACCAGTTATTTACCTTGTCGTTGGTAAAGGAGAGTAAGTTATTTTTGCTGGCGGCGGCTTTGAAGTCGTTGAGTTGCAGGGCGGGGTTGTTGCTGTATGGGCCCTTGCGGATGTCCGCGAGCAGGCTGCCGTGGGTGCTGAAGGGCAGTGTCCCTGTTTTGCCTGCATATTTGAACTTGAGTGTGGCAGAGGTAATGACAGCATCATCAGGCAAGGCGGCAGTATTGAATGACAGGATGGCGCGATACTGTCGGTTTGCGGAATCATCTCCCAGATTAAGAGTCGAGGCGGTGGAGTTCATAGTTCCGCCGACGTTGCTGGTTTCCGTCGATTCCAGTATCCAGCCGTCTTGCGTCGCAGCGCTGATTACTGTTTTGCCGTAGGGATTTTCTCCTGTATATGGAGGGATTACGATCATGGTGATGGAGTTTGCTGGAAAACCATAGGTAAAACCATTAGGCTCCAGAGGGAGGCTGGGTTGTTGAACAATCGCGTTTAGGTTGGCGGAACTGTACCGGTATACTTTAGCAAGGCCATCGGGAACGAAATTCATTAAAGAGACATTGCTTGTAATGGCTGTGGAAGTTTTGTTGATTGCTATTACAGTAATTGAGCCGTCCTCGCTGCGTTCGGCGGCGAATACAGAGAGCTTTGATCGGTCATCGCTTATAGCGCTGATGCTGGTGCCGCCGAATTTACTTCCATTCCCATCGTAATTTCTAAACATTCGAAATGCATATGCACCTGGCAGGTTTTCAAAATTGTCGTAACCAAGCGGGTCATTCCCTGGGAGTGGATAATTCCACAGTGCAGCCATATCCACTCCTTCGCGCCCGAAGATGCCCAGTACTTCCGCCTGCGCCAAAGCCCCGTTAATGTGTTCGAGTCCGCCAAAGTTGTATTCAGTAATTGCAAGCTTTGTACCGGGGTAATTATTGTTTATCCATCCATGCATGCGTGGGATCAGTTTTACATACCTCATCTCAGGCGTCTGGTCGTTGCCGCCAATCCAGCTTTCGTCACGATAGGTTGGGTCCCATAGGGAGCGGGTGGAGCGTAACCGTAAGGCCTGCGTTTCAGCACCTCCGGCCAGTTGCAAAGCAACTCCGCTTTCCGGGTAATAGTGAAGGTCCAGATAATCCAACAAGCGAACGTCATTTGTCTGCTCATATTGATTCATTTGAGCGAGATACCATTCAACCTGATATTTGTTTCCATGGGTCGCATAGTCAGGAAAATATGTATACCCATTCTGTGCAGCAATAATCAGGTCGTTATAGGAATACCAGTACCCCGACCAGCCAAAGGCGACATAGCCTAATAAATTTGCGTTTGGGTCTGCCGCTTTTACGGCTTCTCCGTAATTGATGGATTTTTCGAGCAATTCATCGTACGTTTGATGAGCGGGGTGGATGTCGCGATGGGTATCGCTCCAAAGTTCTGGTTCGTTATCAAGCGCGTAAAATTTCACGCCGCCGGATGTGGAGGATCCGTAGTCCGATACCATGGTTGATGCCCAATCCTGCATGAAGGATGGGTTAACTGCAATGCTTGTGTCCAGCGGGTTGTTGCCAGTGACATAACTGCCGTTCTGCCAGACGCCATTTCCACAGGATGGCCGATAAGGGTCCACCTCTTGTTGGTTTGGGTAGAGCGCTATGTTGAATCCACAGCTAGTTCCATCTTTAGAGACATATCCAAGCATGGGGATGGTGATTAGGGAGTCCGTATCTGTACGAATATTTTGTTCGATCCAGTCATTATGGTTTTCAATGGTGTTCCAGTCATAGGCGTTGGTGACTGTTGTGTTTTCGTAGTACCAGTCATTAGCTGTATTTGTTTTTCCGCTTTGCCAGTTGTAGCGGGAGGTGGCGTTGCCACCCCAGCGACGCAAGGGAAGGTCAATTTCATTTGCAAATGATTCTTTTGCAAAATTCAATCCATAAATATACGGGCTGATTGAGTGGGCCTGGCTGCCAGCATCAATAATAATGTTGACAGGAGTGGATAGATTAATGTTTGTCGTTGGGTAAGATGTGGGGAGAAAGCCTTGCGTGGAAAGCAGGCTGACTATAAGCAAGATGGCGAAGAGAGGGCTGACGGTAAATCGATTTTTCATTCTACTCCTCTGGTTTAATGCGAATTCCATAATTTGAAAAAAGCATTTTAAGATTGTATTGGCTTATGTGCCAGGATTGTAGGGTACTTAAGTAACGAAATAATTCCGCTGCCTGAAAATTTTCAGGCAGCGGAATTATTCTATTTTTAAGTTGAAATGCTGCGAGCCAATTAGAAGAACGTAGATTTTGTTTTTTCAAAAGCTTTGGTTGGAAGGTGTTCCTACGGAACGTAGTACTCGATGATCAACTGTGGGCGATTAGATACACCGGCATTGCCACTGTAGATTTTTAGGAAATCCGCGCCAAGATCGTTGTTGTCATCCTTGGCGAAGCGCAGACGAAATTGAGTAACACCGTTTAGATTGATGTATTGGAAATTAGTCGAGTTGAGGGATTGATAAAACCAATTCCCCAGTTTCGTATTTGTGAAGAAGAATGCGCTGTTTCTGCTAGGGATAGCTTTGAAATCATTAAGTTGAAGGATGGAATTGTTGCTGAAGGGACCCCTGCGGATGTCTGTGAGCAGGTTGCCGTGGGAGCTGAAAGGCAGCGTCCCTGTTTTGCCTGCATATTTGAGCTTGAGTGTGACAGAGGTAATCATAGCATCATCGGGTAGAGGGGAAGTATCGAATGATAAGGTGGCGCGATACTGTCGGTTGGCGGCATCATCTCCCAGATTAAGAGTCGAGGCGGTGGAGTTCATGGTTCCGCCGACGTTACTGGTTTCTATCGATTCCAGTATCCAGCCATCTTCAATACCTTGTGAGTAAAGTTTATTGAAAAGATTATTTGCATCCGCTTTGTATTCAGCGGCGCCAATATCACAATGCTCTCCAGCAGGTCTGATTGTTCCGAATAGATCAATGGCGGGGCAATTTACATCACTTCCGGTGTCAATTGCGGGAGACGCCGCCAGAATTTTTAGATTTCCAGAATCGGCGTCCAAAAATTGCGGATTCATCCCCGCCAATCCATTGCCATCGTTTCCACTGAATTGTTGATAATCAGAAAATGTAGTGTGGGTCGCACCTTTCCAAATCCACGTGCCGTTTGTTCCACCGCCGTTTGAAAAGTACAGGTTGTAATCCACGGTATTGCCAGACATGACAGGACTCCAGCTTTCAATGAATTTTTTTGCCGGACCCGAAAAAATAATATTATTCATGATTGTATTATTGCGTGTGTCGTACTGAATATATAGCTCTGCGCCCCAGTCCCCTTGAGTGGCATTGTTGTAAAGGCTGTTGTTGACGATGGTGCTGTATTCGGTACTGCCGCGCTGTGAATCGTATCCGCCTATCGAAATGCCGGCCTGGGTGTTGCCATAGATAAAATTGTTCCGCACAGTTATGTAGCTGGTGGACTTGCCCGCGTGCTCGCTTGCCAGTTCTATGCCAAGATTGCAATGATGGACTATGTTTTGTTCGAGCGTAATTTGAGTGCCGCCATCCACATAAATGCAACCCGCACTTCTTTCGTTTCCATAAGCCGGGTTGCCGTATGAGTTGATATTGTAGACTGTATTTCCGCTAATCACTCCATTGCGAGCCTGATCATAAGCCGGGTCTGGCGATGTTCCCTCAAATCCGATCGCATCTATCCCGATGTTGTTACTGTCACGAATAACATTGTTTTTCACCTGAAACCCGTCGACGTTTCCGTTAATCACCAGGGCCTCACTGGAACCTAGTTTCAAGTTGTAAAGCTTGTTGTTGTTGATAATGATGTTGCTAAGCGGAGTGGAGGCGGATGTGCCGTATATTGCAATTCCATGCGCATCGCCGCCGTTAGCGCCGGTGTAATTTGTTTCGATGCCATAAATGGTATTGTTGGTTAATTCAATATGTTCACCGGAGCCGTCGATGAGGATCCCGATTGGGACATGGTTTTTCTGGGTGATCTTGTAATTTCGGACTGTAAGCCCGCTAATGGTTATGTAGCTCCTGTTTTGGATGTGGATCATGGCTCCCCATCCGGATGGGACGGCTAGATTTGTTCCATCCAAAATGGCTTGTTCATTTGGATAATTTTGAAAGGTAATACTTCCTTCAGTGGCAGAACCGGAAACGTTGATGTTAACCATCTCCGAGTAGCTGCCTGCTCGTATGCAGACCACGTCCCCTGCTTGGGTGGAATTTGCCGCTTTTTGAATGGTTTTCCAGGGTGCGCTGGGTAATGACCCAGTATTATTATTATCTCCATTGGGCGCTACATAGTGAGTGCAGATCGTTTCTGTTTGCGAATTTACCCCGATGTGACCCATATAAGCCTGCGCATTAGCTACCAGACTGAAAATAAACAAACCGCATAATATCACTCCTTGCTTAATTGAATAATGGTTTTTTATCGTGGGGAATATTTTCATTGCATCCTGCCGAGTAAAATTTGTAGTTGAAATTGTGAGTTAGCCGGACTTTCTTGTAAAATTATACCCTCCAATGTTAATCGTTTTCTGTTGATAACACACGGCAAAATAAAGAGACCCAGCGATTGGACTGGGTCTCTTTATTTGTTTCTGATGCCGCTGAGTGCGATCCCTTTACTTACCTAATTCCTACGGGATGTAATACTGAATGATCAACTGCGGACGGTTTGCTGTGCCAGAGTTGCCACTGTATAACTTGAGGATGTTGGCGATACTGTTGTTGTTGTCGTCCAGTTTGAACCGCAGGCGGATCTGGGTCAATCCAGAACCTGTACTCACTTTATTGATGAAATTCTTGCCACTGGTCAGGTTGATGTTGTACCAGCCGCTTGAGATGGCGGGGCTGTAAGGACCATATGTCTTGTTGGCGGCTGCATTGAAATCGCTTAACGCAAGTGAGGGCGTTCCAAACGGGCCTTTCTTGATATCCACCATGAAGCCCTGGAATAGGCTGATGGGATTGCCACCGCCAGTAGTACCCTGCCGTTTGAGTTTGAGCGTCACGTTAGTAAGGACAGCATTATCTGGCAGGGACGCAGTGTTGAAAGATAGGATGATTCGATACTGCTTTTTCAAGGCATTGTCCCCGAGATTGAAAGTCGTCGCAGCGTTATTCTTCGAACCACCTGTACCGCTAGTCTCGGTGGATTCCAATACCCACCCGTCTTTGGCACCGTCTGAACGGAATACTAAAGGAGCCGGTTGTGTGACAGTGAGCGTGCCATTCACATAAGATGTGAATGCGTAGTTATTATCCGAGCCGCCAGAGCACACGATGGGATAAGTGCTTGGAATTCCATGAGCGCCTGCAACACCGCAAGTTGGAGGAGTGTCAATCACAGACGATGTTTCACTGTTTACAAAACCGCTGTAATTGAAGGTGAATGCAGGATCAGGAGCGCCGGAAACTTTGGTCTTGTTGTCTGCTGTGACGGTGAGCGGGGCTTTAGTAATGCTCAAGTCATCGCCTACGTAGTTAAGTATGTAGTTGTCGTTTAGGCTTAGTGTTCCTTGTTGAATCGCATATGCGCCAACATCCTCGCCTGCCACGCGAGTCAGAGCGCCGCTGAAGCTGTCACTGCCTACCAGAGCCGGAGTAAAGTCATATGTCAAGGTGGGGTCGGCATCACTATAGACTTTTGTCTGTGGGTCGGCGGTAACTGTGATTGCAAGCTGATCAACAGTAAGACTGCCGCTGGTATATGAGAATTCATATTTATTATCCGAACCACCAGAACAGGTGATTGTATAGGGGCTGCCTACATGGGTAAATGGTCCAGTTGCATTACAAGTTGGTTCGACGTCAATATCTGCAGAGGTATCACCACCATCAAAAGGACCGTATGTGAAAGTGTAGAATGCAGGCGCTGGGTCAGGGTCACCGTAGGTAATAGACTGGTTGTCGGCAGTCACTGTAAGAGTGATCTTATCGTGGACTGTGAGTACTCCATTGACAAAGCTAATGCTGTAGTTTGCGCCTGGGTCCCCGCCAGAGCAAACAATCGGGTATGTGCCCGTAGTGCTATGATCACCTGAAACACTGCAGGTTGGGTTTGTGACAAAAGTGTCCGGGTTGATAAACCCACCAGTGTTGAATGTAAAGGCTGGGTCAGGATCACCGGGATTGATAGCTTTATTGTCTGCTGTCACAGTTACAGTTTTAGGGGTGATTTCACCATCGAACACATCAAAGAAGGATACGATATAGTTACTGCCGCCGTTTCCATCACTCACTGAACCTGCCGGAGTGAGGGTTTTGCCGGTGCCGACGTTCTTGGTGTCGTAAGTCTGGGTCCAATTTTCTGTGTCACTGCCTTGAAGAGTGCCGGACGTAATAGTTGGTACACCGGTGGAACTGGTGTTGCCATCGTAGACCTTGCTGCTTGTAGTTGCAGTAACAGAAATGGGATACGGAGTGATATTCGCTGTAGTGTTGGCAGAATCGTTGACTGTATAGTTGCCCTGATCTGTACCAGAGAGGCTTAACCCAGTGGCGGAAACCGTTTTGCCATTGCCTACATGCTTGTTGTTGAATGTCGCTGTGCCGCCGCTATAACTGACATCGTCAAGCCCGACCACGCCAGTGAGTGAGCGGGATGCAATTGTTGCGCTATTGCCGCCGTCATAAACTTTGTTGTCAGCTGTAATGCTTCCTGTGAGAGCCTTAGGTGAAATTACAAAGTTTCCAGCTGTGGCATCAGTCACACTATTATAATTTGCTGTATCGGTAGGCGCGAAATCTGCGGTGACAGCATACGTGCCAGCGTCAATCGGTTCAGTTGCAGAAGCATCATATTGTATGTTGCTGGCTGTGCCAGCTACTGAGCCAGCGACAGTTGCTGCTTGCGCGGAACCGTTATAAATAACAGGTGAGTTGGTTACAGAAAGCGTCGGGGTGGCCTTGTTGACAGTGACAGTTTGATTACCGCTGCTGGGCAGGAAATTGGAGTTGCCTGTGTACGATGCGGTTATCAAATGGGAACCTGTTCCAACGGAGCCGGGTGTATAACTCACGGAACAGGTAGCAGTTCCAGCCGCCCCGGATAGTGTACACGGACTGGTTGCGAAACTGCCATTGCTGTTTGTATTCCAGCTAACAGAACCAGCAGGTGTGTTTGAG
>JACPVB010000273.1 GCA_016191985.1 Chloroflexota bacterium
ATCGTACGCCTTAATTCCAGGTTTTCAAATTTTGCCAAAACCGTGCCATCGTCGCTCAATACACGGATGCTGGCCAGTGCCCCGCGGCCATCTGCACTTGCATTGACTTTTACATGACTCCAAACTTGCGACGGTAACTCTCCCGCAAAAGAAATGGATTGGACCGTGGCTGGCACATAAGCGCCCGGCTGATTCATACTATCCAGTGTGGCGAGCGCCGCGCCAAATACCTGAAGACACGCATCCAGCACCACCGCATTATTGAACGGATCGCCTCCCTCACCCGATTGCGGATTCATCACATGCCCAAATGCTTCGCCCGAGCCGGGCCTGCCCAGCCACAACTCGCGCACATTGGCAAACTTCGCGCCGTATTCGAGTCCGCGACTGCGCAGTTCGCCATAGAAGACGCCAATCGCCATTTCTGAATCACGGTCAGCCAGTTCCGCTTCGACCTGGACCTGTTCCTGCTTCTCCTTCGAGGCACTGATGCGGCCTCGACAGTAGGTCACGCTGCCATCGCTGGCGGCGATGACAAACCTTGTGTCACCCTTGCCTTGCGCGGTCTGTTCCAGAGTGAGGGTAACCTTCTTCTCCTCCCGGTACGAAAGCAGGAGCGGATGCGCAAAGGTCATATCCTTTACCACAACAGATTTCCAATTTTCACCGGACATGGCGGCAAACCCACGCGCGGCAATCTCCACGTACCCCGTGCCGGGGAAGACGGTGGAATCTAAAACGCGATGATCCGTCCACGGGCTGGTGGTTTTCAAGCCTATTTCAAAGACGATCTTACGGGCGCTGCGAGTTACAACTTTGCCAAGCAAGGGATGAAGTTCCGGCAACTCGGGCAGTTCGGCAAGTTCGCCTTCGCTTGCGGGGGCCTCCATCAATGGGAAGGCATCCGGCGGCAGGTCAAGCATACCGTCAAGGTTGATCCAATATTTATCGTTGTGGAAGGGATAGAGCGGGAGCGGCACCTGTTGATACGCAGGGTTTGAGAAAAGACGGTCAAACTTCAACGGCGCGCCGTTCACATAAAGGGAGGAAAGCGTGCCAAGAAGATTGGCCGCATCCTTCTTATCCTTTCTCAATGTGGGTAATGCCTGGAATGTGGTGGAGTCAAACGATGTCACCACCGCGGTGGTCAATGCGGGATGCGGGCCGATTTCAACAATCAGGGAACACCCGGCGTCAATGATTTTCTGCATCCCTTCGTGGAAGAGCACCGCATGGCGCATTTGCGCGCTCCAGTACTCAGGCTTGATCTCGTCGCCGAAGAAGTCACCGCTTGTGTTGGAAAGAATGGGAATTCTCGGGGAGGAAATGCGCATCGAAGTGGCAACCTGCGTCAGTTCGTCCAGAATCGGGTCCATCAAAGGCGAATGAAATGCATGCGAGACTTCGAGCGCCTTGGTTTGACGTCCCGCTGTTTGGGCCATCTCGCCAATGGCGGCAACCGCCTCAGCCCGCCCCGATACAACTACTGCGTGAGGGGCATTGACCGCCGCTATGGTCACTTCCTCTTCCCTTCCCTGAAGCCAACGTTGAACCTGTTCGGGCGCAGCGGCAATGGCGAGCATCGCCCCGCCTTCAGGGAGCGACCCCATGAGGCGTCCGCGCGCTACAACAAAGCGTGTGGCATCCTCCAGGTCAAGGGCGTTTGCAACACAGGCGGCCACAATTTCACCGATGCTGTGCCCAATTAAATAAGAAGGTTCAACTCCCCAACGACGCAATAGCTCCGCGAGCGCATACTCAATGGCGAAGAGCGCAGGCTGAACGTAACGGGTGTTTTCAAGGTATTCAGCAGACTTCTCGCCGAATAAAACTTCCTTTAATGGCACACCCAGTTCCGGGTCCATAATGGAGGCGATGTGGTCGATTGTCTCTGCGAATTGTGGTTCGCTCTCGTAAAGTTCGCGTCCCATGCCCGCATATTGCGCTCCCTGACCGGTGAATATGAACGCGATTTTTGGTTTGATCTTGATAAAGGTCTGGCCTGTCACCAATTCCTTGACTGTGCGGCCTTCTCGCCAGGCTTGCAATCTTTGCTTGATTTCATCTTTGTCCTTGCCGATTACCGCCAGCCTTTGGCTGAGCTGTGTGCGGCCCAGTGCAGCGCTAAACGCAACATCGCGCAATGAAATGTCGTTTTCTTGATCGAGATAATCTACCCAGCGATCAACCAGTTCGTCCAATGACGGGATTGACTTGGCCGAAATGACCACCAGTTCTCCGCCGCGCTCAAATAGATTCTGCTCTTTCGTTTCAATCTGCTCTACGTGGCCGTTGCCCTGGAAGGGGGATTCCTGCAAAATAACATGCGCGTTTGTGCCGCTATAGCCAAAGGAATTCACGCCAGCCAGACGCGGTTTTCCATTGCGCGACCAGGGAATTCTTTCTGTCGCCACTTTTACCGGCGCGTGGCTGAGATCGATATCGGGATTAAGTTTATTGAAATGGATGCTGGGGAATATTTCTTCATGATGAAGGGACAGCGCGGTTTTTACCACCCCCAGCAAACCGGCGCCTGCTTCAATGTGTCCGAAATTGCTTTTAACCGAACCTACATACAGTGTTTCATTATCAGCCCTGTCGGGTCCATAGACATTCACGATGGCGCTCATTTCAATCGGATCGCCCACTGGCGTCCCGGTTCCATGGGCCTCGACATATCCAATATCGTTCGGGTTTACGCCGACACGTGCCAGCGCGTTCCGAATCACCTTCTCCTGCGAGCGTCCATTTGGAGCGGTGAGAGCGGGCGTTTTGCCGTCCTGGTTTACTGCTGTTCCAACAATGCTGGCAAGGATGCGATCTCCCCTTGCAATGGCATCGGACTGCCTGCGCAAAATAACCGCCACACATCCTTCACCGCGAATATAGCCGTCCGCGGATGCGTCGAATGTTGCGCAACGCCCGGAGCGGGACATGAGTCCCAGTTTTGAAAAAGCGATATGAATTGCCGGATGCAGGATGATATTTACCCCCGCCACGATTGCGGTATCGCAATCACCCGCAAGAATGCTCTGGCGCGCCAAATGCAATGCGACCAGTGAACTGGAGCAGGCTGTGTCAAGCGTCAGGCAGGGGCCTTCCAGCCCGAGAAAATGGGAAATGCGTCCGGCGGCAATGCTCATCGCATCCCCCATTGCATCGTAGGCATTGATGCCCATCGGGCCTTCGAACACACCTTTTAGGTGAGAATAACCGTTCGTATTCATCATTGCCAAAAATACCCCCGTGTTACTGTTCATCAACTCTTCGGCAGGCTGGCCGGCGTCTTCCAGAGCGTGCCATACCGTTTGTAAAAGTATGCGCTGCTGGGGATCCATGCGGGCGGCTTCCGAATCGTTTACCCCAAAGAATCCGGGGTCAAAGAGATAAACATCTTCAACAAATCCCCCTCTGCGCACATAAGTCTTGCCTGGTGAAAGTGGATCGGGATCATAAAAGGCCTCGACATTCCACCGGTCAGATGGTATCTCAGTGATTAAGTCGCGGCCTTCCCGCAAAGCTGTGAGCAATCCCTCCTTATTTACGATCCTTCCCGGAAGCCGGCAGCCAACACCAATAAGTGCTATTGGCTCGGGACCATCGCTTGAACGTTGTTGCTGATAAGAAATCATTTTTACTCTCCAGTAAATAAATTAAGGCTGGTGATGATGCTTATAGTTAACGACACGTTCTCTTGCAAATTTTATATGCCCCATGATGTGTGAATTGACATAATTCAAACAAATAAGATACAATAAATCATAATATTGAATTAGTCCAACTGTCAATCCCTACTTAAGTAGCAGTATTTATCTCTCCATCAGGTAAAATGAAAAAACCTGACCCATATAATTATAGAAAGCGAGGATAACATGGCTGAAGAAACGATAGTAGCATCCGCTGAGATGACCCAGCCCGTCATCATTGACTTGGGGAAACAAAAGGCCCGCGTTCTGAAAGAATTAAAAAAAGGGGAGGGAAAACTATGGGCTGAGGTCGTGGATGTGGTTGAAGAAGTAAAGGATATGCTCGGCGCTGAGGCGGATGGTAAAGTGCTCGTCCCAATCGTGATGCTTTACCAGGAAAAATCCACGCGCCGGCGCCTGGACCTCGACAAAATTCTCTTCCCCCTCCTGGATGATGAAGAGGACGAT
Source organism: Chloroflexota bacterium (assembly GCA_016191985.1). Classification (GTDB taxonomy): domain Bacteria; phylum Chloroflexota; class Anaerolineae; order Anaerolineales; family Villigracilaceae; genus Villigracilis. The sequence goes on from JACPVB010000273.1 coordinate 4,155, forward strand.
GAAGAGGATGATGACGATGATGAGGAGGTATAGCCATGACTGAATCCAATAAAAAGAAAGTATTGCTGTTAAACCGATCCCGTGGCAAGCTGCAAACCAGTCTTCAACCCATTGTCCTGGATTACAAGGAACGCAAAAAGAAAAAGAAGACGGATGAGGGAGACGAGAAAGAACAGTATTCTGAAGGCTTGGAGGATATCCAACGCCTGGAAGGGGATGCCATGCGCATTGCCCAACGATCTGCAAGAGCGCTTTCAAAGGGATTGGATACATATGAGCAGGAGCGTAAACGCTCAGCCAAAGAGAAAAAAGACGGCGCCATCGAAGACTTTGTCCATAATTCCGCCAAGGCTACCAGCGTTTATATGAAGGAAGCCAGTGAAATCCCTGTTGATATTGCCGAGTCGTTGAACACAAGCTCCTACCAGAAAAGACTTCGCGACAATCTGCGCCAGGTATCCAAAGTTATTCGTCTGTTCCGTATCTGAAATCCAATCAACCGCCATCGAAGCCCAAATCAGCCGGATGATCACAAGCAACTGAAACAGTTGAGTGAATGATGCATGATTCCCATGAGCCTGTAAGCAATGGTCAACGTGCTGGAGTGTTGGCCGGATTACCCCGCCGTCGGACCATTGAGGTTTCGGTTGGGGATGCATCCCTCTCTCAGATGCGGTTTGTTTCCTTCAAGGTAAACCACTTCCGTTCCTTTATAAGTCTCTTTCGCTGGTACCATCTCCTCCTCCATTTCCTATTTAACATCGTTATCGATCTCCTGTTGGGCAGGGATACCCCGAAGCGGCGCGCCCTGTGGCTGCGACGCGCATTCGAACGAAAGGGAGGCTCATTTGTAAAATTTGGGCTTCATCTTTCCCTGCGCCTTGATTTCGTCCCCTGGGTATATTGCAACGAACTATCCTGCATGACCGATCGGATGAAACCTTTCCCAGTGGAACAGGCTGTGGAAACCATCGAACGCTCCACGGGCAAGCCGCTTTCTGCAATTTTTCTCCAGTTCGATCCCGAACCCATCTCATCATCATCGATTGACAACATCTATCAGGCCATGTTTCATGATGGGACAAAAGCCATCGTTAAAGTGCGACGCCCCGGGGTTGGCGAGCAGTTCATGTCTGACCTCGAGGCGTTTGACTGGCTTTTGTCCATCGCGGAATTTCTGACAATATTTCGTCCGGGACTCACCGATGGAATGTTGATGGAATTTCGAAACCACCTGCTCGAAGAATTGGATTTTGTACAGGAGGCGCGCCGGCAGGATGCCTTTCGACGCGCTGCGGCGGAATCCCGCAAGAATTTCTTTTCCGCGCCCCGCATCCGCCTGGACCTGACGACTGAGGAGGTGATGATCAATGAATTCGCCAGCGGAATGTGGCTCTGGGAACTGCTGACCGCGGTGGAGCATGGGGATGAGAGTGTATTGGCCCGTGCGGAGGAAATGAACATCGATCCCGAACTGGTCGCAAAGCGGTTGTTGTGGGTGAACTATTGGAGCTGGAGTGAAAATTTATTTTTTCACGCCGACCCCAACCCGGACTATGTGATCGTAGGCCGGAACAGCACCATATATTTTATTAACTTTACATCGACCGGGACGTTAAGCCGGGCGAAGCGCCAGGCTTTGCGGCAAAATTTGGATTATGCCTGGGAACGCGATCCGCAAAATATGGCGCGTGCCACGCTTGTATTGCTCGAACCCCTGCCGCCGATTGATTTGATCGAACTGATTCAGGAATTGGAGACGTATAACTGGGAATTGGTGTACGCTCTGGAGGCCGCGCCTCACAGCATTTCGTGGCAGGAGCGCACCTCCGCTGTTCAGTGGGCGGGGATGGTGCAGCTCGTTCGCAAGTATGGAATTACGATTGATATTCAGGTATTGAGGTTTATCCGCGCCACACTGCTGATCGAATCAATGGCGGCGCGTTTGCATCGTGAGATCAATTTCCTGGAGCAATACCAGAAGTTCAGGGGATATCGAGCGGAACAGTCCCGCCGCCGTGTGACCGATTCGGTGCTGGACCAAATGGATGGAAAAGGGACCGAGCAAACGATCATTCGCATGGACCGCATTGCGCAGGCCGCGCGGAGCCTGGTCTTCCGCACGTCGCATATGTTGTCGCTGCCTTCGGTTAACTTTAATTCCCTGATGAGCAAATGGTCTTATGCGGTCTACACATTGCTTCTTTTTTTTGGTCAGACGGCGGTGCTTACCCTGGCGTTTTTCTTAATCATGGGCGCGCAATCATATGTTGATGGGCAACAGCCTTTGAATGTCCTCGATATTTTTCAGACGGTGATCGCGAATCCCGTCTATCAGGTTCTTCTTCTTGTGGCGGTATTTGTAAGCGGTAGAACGGTTCTATACCGATTGGATGATAAAGAGATTTGATTATGGCCGTACAGGAAGATATTAAACCCATTCGCGTACGGCAATCTGTCTTTGACGCTTTCAAAGTGTGGAAGAGCCGTCAGGAAACCGTGGCAGGCATCGGCGGGGAAAGAAGCGTGTATCCTCCCGCAAAGGATATCCTGCAAAGCATTCCACGCCGTCAACAGTCGATCCCTCCCGATGAACGGAAGTTGTGGATCCCTTATGTGGAACCGCTCCCCATCAGAAATACATTCACTCAAAGCATCGGTCGTTTATTTTCCTGGCTGGGGATGATCTTTACGATTTCGTTCGGTAATTTTTTTGACCAACTCCTTCGCAGGGATACTGTGGAGAGGCGGGCGGTACGCTTCCGCTGCGCGCTCGAACAGGCTGGCGGCACGTTTGTGAAATTGGGCCAGCAATTGGCAATGCGCGTCGACCTGCTGCCGTGGGCGTATTGCGTTGAACTATCGAAAATGCTGGATAGGATGATCCCGTTCCCGGTTGAACAGGCGTTGGAAGCCATCGAACGGACGATCCACCGTCCGTGGCATGAAGTCTTTGATGTGTTTGACCCGGTGCCCATCGGTTCCGCATCGCTTGCTTGTGTGTATCAGGCCACGCTTAAAGATGGCACAAAAGTGGTGGTGAAGGTTCGCCGACCCAAAATAAAGGAATTGTTTGCGGCTGACCTGCGGGTTTTGAACTGGGTTGCGGGCCTGGCTGAATTCCTGACGTTCATCCGACCGGGTTTCACACAGAAGTTGCGCATCGAACTGCGCGATGTTTTGATGGAGGAATTAGACTTCCGACGTGAGGGACGGTTCCAGGATATTTTCCGCCGAAACGCGCGGAAGGCGGGCTGGAAATTCTTTACAGCGGCCAAGGTTCATTTTGAATATTCCGGTGATGAAGTTTTGGTGCAGGAGTTTGTTTCCGGGCTTTGGTTGTGGGAGGTGATCAGCATTGTGGAACAAAAAGATGCAAAGGGCTTGCGCCTCTTGAAGGAAATGAACATCGATCCATCTATTGTGGCGAGACGGATTCTTTTGGCGACTTTTTGGAGCGCGGATGAAAATGTGTTTTTCCATGCGGACCCCCATCCGGCTAATATTCTCGTCCGTCCGAATAACCAGTTGACTTTTATAGATTTCGGGAGTTGTGGCAGTTTCAACAATCAGCAGCGTGTTGCTCTGGAACAGATGGTGCTGAGCATGAAAAACCAGGATGTGGATGCGATGACCCGTGCGGGATTGAGCCTGATGGAGCCTTTGCCGCCGGTGGATTTACCGGTGTTGGTTAAAAATATTCAGGAAGAATATATGCGGGTGCTGCACACGTTCAATACCCCTGCGGAATATACCCAATATTGGGAGCGCACCTCCGCGCGGCAGTGGTTCGTGTTGATACGAACCTCGCAAAAATTCAACCTGCCGATGAACCTGCATATGCTGCGCATGATCCGTTCCACGTTGCTTTATGATTCCATCGTCCTTCGGCTGGATAACAAGCTGGATCGTTATCACGAGTACACACAATTCATGAAGATAAGGGCGGAGTTTGTGAAGAGGAAGTGGCGCAAGAATATGAAAGCCAATGCAGGAGATGGTGTCTTCCTGAACGTGGAGGAATTTGGAGACGCGCTTAACGACATTATGATCCGCGTCCAATCCATGTTGAGCAGGCCCATCGTCAGCCTCGGTTCAACGGTAAACAAGTGGGTGTTTGCGGCCAGCGTGTTGAGCCGCATGGGCGGACGGATTCTGTTCGTGACCGTATTGTTTATGGCTTTGGCCGGCATCCTTGATATTTTGAAGGGAAGCTCGTTTTCCTTCATGGTTGCTTTGAATCAGGTCGTTCAAAACGGACTGTATCAGGCATTCCTGGTTGCGGCGGTTTTTTTCAGTACCCGTCTTATCCTGTTCCGTTTGAGGGATCGGGATATTGCCGGCAGTGGTCGTTCGTGAAAAAATCATTCTGGCATAATTATTAATTGGAGGTTACCGTGGATGAAATGCAGGATCACCTAATTGTCACAAAAGGTCCGGGGGCGGGGGATCAAATTTCCCTATCCAACCTGCCCATTATTATCGGCCGGGATGAGTCTGCTGACCGTCCGGTCAATTTGCAGAGTATCTCGCGTAAACATGCGCGCATCTCAAAAAGTGATGCGGGATACATGGTCGAAGACCTGGGCAGCGTTAATGGTACGTACGTCAATGGAGAACGCCTCGAGCGGCCCAGTCCAATTGCGGATGGCGATCAAGTTGCCTTGGGTCCCGATTTTGAGATGACTGTGATGGCGCCGGTTCCTATCATAGGAGGAGATTCCACAGCCTTCATTGATGGATCGGCGCTTCCAATTGAAGGGAAGGCGGATGCCACAGCATTTAGAAGGATGCCTTCCTCGGACAGAACTGTGGCATTTAAGAAAATGCCGTCCACGCCTGTCATTCCTCCACGCCTGGTCATCAATGAGGCGGGACAGGAACCGCGGATCGTCAACCTCACCACCGACCGCGTGCGCATCGGACGCCAGGAAGATAACGATATTGTGCTGGACAATCGTTTTGTCTCGCGGCATCACACAGAATTGGAAAAACGGGGCCAGGATTACTTCATCATCCCGTCTCAAAATGCCAGCAATCCGCTGCTATTGGATGGCCAGCCGGTGATGGAACCAACTCAATTGCGTAACGGAGCCAAGGTCCGCGTGGGTGGTTTTTCGCCTGGCGAGATGGTAACGCTCGATTATTTGTCACCGGCGAGCGAGGTTCAACAGGTTATTAAGTTTACCGAAAATAAATTGATGACCATCGGGCGCGATTCCGCTAATGCCATCGTCCTGCCTGCGCCGGCTGTCTCCCGTTTTCATGCCGAGGTGGAAAAGGTCGGCCAGCGGTATCGCGTGAAGGATTTGCGCAGCAGTAACGGGACCTATGTCAACGGGGAGCCAATCACCGGGGAAACATGGGTGCATTCAGGTGACTCGATTCAAATCGGCCCTTATCGTTTCGGGGTGGCCGAAGGCGAATTTTCGCAGACTGATCAGACCGAAGGCGCAAGCGTTGAAATCATCGGCCTGAATAAATGGGTGAGCAAATCCCTGAATATCCTTCAGGATATTTCGCTTTACTTTAAGCCAAAAGAATTTATCGTGGTTGTGGGGCAAAGCGGAGGCGGCAAATCCACCCTGGTGGATGCGGTCGCCGGGTACCGTCCCGCCACGCATGGACGAGTTATCGTCAACAAGACGATTGATGTGTACAAGGAATTTAACGCGATCCGTTCCACCATTGGGTATGTCCCGCAGAAGGATATCATCCACATGGAGTTGACCGTTTTCCAGGCGTTGGACTATGCCGCCCAGTTGCGTATGCCCGCAGATACCACCGACGCCGAGCGTGTTAAGCGGGTTGAAGAAGTAATGGATGACCTGGATTTAAAACACCGCAGGGATATCCAAATCAGCCGGTTGAGCGGCGGCCAGCAAAAGCGCGTCTCCATTGGCGTGGAATTGCTCACCAAACCCGGCCTTTTCTTCCTGGATGAACCCACCTCGGGCTTGGACCCCGGCATGGAGACGGAGTTGATGCGCCTGATGAGGCGGCTTGCCGATCAGGGACGCACGATTGTCATGATTACGCACGCAACGAAGAACGTCATGCTTGCCGATAAAGTGGTGTTTCTGGCGCGCGGAGGTCACCTTGCCTGGTTCGGCCCCCCGGAGGAAGCGCTTTCCTACTTTGATAAATATCGCACCGAGCGTGACCGCCGTGCAAACCCCATGGAGTTTGACCACATCTACACCCTGCTGGACCAGGAGGAGTTGGGCACTGCCGCCGAGTGGGCGGAACGCTTCCGCAAGGATGCCGCTTACCAGAGATACATTCTTGAGCCATTGGCCGAAGGATCACAGGCCAAGAAAACAGGTCCCGCACGCGAAGCGAAAGCCATTTCCCAACACAATCAGGTATCTGCGCTGCGGCAGTTCTTCATCCTCTCCGCGCGGAATCTTAAAATCCTCACCCGCGACTGGTTCAGCCTGGTCCTCTTGCTGGCAACCGCGCCGATTATGGCATCCCTGGATTTTGTGCTGGCAAGCGGAGTTGGGCGCGAACCATTCAGTTTTACAAACGGGAACTTCAACGACATCATCATTTCGCTGATCGTCCTATCGAACACCACCATGCTGGTGGGTGGCCTGGCCTTCATGCGCGAACTGGTAAAGGAACGGGAAATCTACAAACGGGAGAGAATGGTCAACCTCAAACTCTTCCCGTATATCATGTCGAAGATCTGGGTTGCCTTGATATTGGCGATCTATCAAACGATCTTCTACACCGTAATCCGCTATTCGGCTTTTGATATGCCGGGCGGCACCGAAGAATTGACCCTCTTCTTTATTACGGGCTACCTGCTCATCTTCTCGGGCATGATGCTGGGACTCTTCGCCTCTGCTCTTGCTCCAAACGGGAATGCCGCGCCGCTTCTTCTCGTCATGTTCATTATTCCGCAAATGGTGTTGAGTGGAGCCATGGTTCCGCTGCCTGTCTTCATACGAGCGCCAGCTTCCAGTAGTTGGGCGTTTCAGTCCATCATTGCCATCAGCGGCGCCGGTTCAGATGTGGCGCGGGATGCCTGCTGGGCCCTACCCAAGGAGGAACGTGAAGATCTAACCCTGGAAGAAAAGAACAGCGACTGTATTTGCATGGGCGAAAACGCCCTGCATGAAGATAGCTGTAGCTTCCCCGGAGTCGGTGATTTTTATGATGAAGCCATCGATACAGAAGACCCAGCCGAGCCGAAGGAACCCGGTCCACAACCAGAAGAGCCGGTCCTGCCGGAAGAACCAGCCGAGCCTGCCAACCCGAACAACCTGCAAGCCCTGCAACTCTATCTGAGTGAGTTGAACGACTATAACGAAGAAGTAGCCGACTTGCAGGACGAATATAAAGCTGAGATAGATGCATGGCAGGATGAACAGGAAACTTATAGAGACGAAATTGAGGTTTATCAGGAAGACCTGACCGAGCTGGAGGTAAAACGAGCCATTGCCATCGGGGCCGCTGAGTCGACCATTGACGGTTTCAAGGATGATTATGGATGGACATTCGTGGACAAGGAAGACCGCGATAGCTACTTGAAAGTCATATTCAGTTCATGGATCGCCGACCTTGTCATCATCCTCGCGCTCTTTGCCGGCACCGTCTACATGCAAAAGAGCAGGGACGTGGTGTAACTCTACTGGAAACTCTAAAAGTTTCAAAAACCTTTAGAGCCAGGTACAAATAATATATCCCGCAGGTTTCTTTTGATGAAGGACCTGCGGGATATAATTTAACCGATATGATATCACCCGCGCCTCTCTCCTCGCCGCTCACTGGTTCTGACCTACATGTCTGGTGCGCCGCTTTGAGCGGGTCCCCACAAAAGCTGACACATTACTCCTCCCTGCTCTCTCCCGACGAAACAGCCCGCGCGAATCGTTTTTATTTTGAAAGAGACCGCCATCGCTATATATTTGGTCGCGGAATCCTGCGGATTTTGCTGAGCAGCTATTTGGGAAAAGAAGCATCCAGGATCACATTTTTATATGGGCAACATGGCAAACCTGCCATTGAAGCGCCGCTCCACTTCAACCTTGCTCATTCAAATGACTGGGCCGTCTTTGTCTTTGTCAGAGACTCCGAAATTGGCATTGATATCGAACACATCCGTCCCTTGCAGGACGCCGACGATTTTGCCCGACAATTCTTTACCACAAATGAAAGCGCATGGATCAATTCCCTGCCCCACGATCAAAAGTGGAATGGCTTCTACAAACTTTGGACGTGCAAGGAAGCCTACCTCAAAGCCAACGGCAGCGGGTTGACCGTTCCTCTTAATCAAGCCGAAATATCTTTTAGCAAAAATGACACGGCAAAACTAACCTCCATCGGCGGCGATGTTAAGGAAGCCTCCAAGTGGCGCCTGGAATTGTTCAAGCCTGTAGAGGGGTATCAAGCCGCGCTTGCCATCGAAAGATATGACGGCCCGGTAACCTTCTTGACCTACCAATAAATTCAAAATAAAAAAAACAGGGACGGCCAATCTGAGGCCGTCCCTGTTTATGATTCTGGAATCTGGTTCTGGAGTCCAGCAGCTTGCTGCTGGGAACTAGTGCATCAACAAGTTAAAGTTGTAGGGCAAGATGCCATCTTGCCAGGGGCAATTTAGCAAATTGCCCTACATCTTCATTTTGTCTGGAAACTAAGGCAGGTGGTACTCGATAATCAATTGCGGGCGCGAGGCCAGGGGCGCATTGCCACTGAACAAGCTGAGATAGTTGGCAATCGCATTGTTGTTGTCATCCAGCTTGAAGCGCAGGCGGATCTGGGTCAGGCCGCCGTTGGTCGC
>JACPVB010000274.1 GCA_016191985.1 Chloroflexota bacterium
ACAATTTTGGCTGAATAGTATGCGGCTCTTTTATACTCATAACTACTCAGCGATGTCGTTGCGAGGAGGGTTCTTGCTCTTTCCGACGAAGCAACCTCCTGCCACAAGGAGACTGCTTCGGCAAAACCAAGAGCGCCTCGCGGCGACATGTACCATGGGTAATGTGTATTGATACTCAGGCATCCCTCATTCTCCTGAGGATGACTTCGGGTTTTTCATCCCCTTGTTTCCACGGTAAAACCCCACGAGCACGTTTGTAACTGCCACGCTCAGGTTTTTCTATGATTTCAATGGATTTAACCTCACGCATGGAGATTGGCCGTCCCGACTCCGCCTGTCGCCCAATTCTGCCCGTCACCACAGCGCGTTTCCCCCAGGCTTCCCGCAATAGTTCTTCCTTTCCTTCTTGAATATAACAACTGACGGGTTTATCGAACAGCGCGTCCCATAGAATGAAACTTAACTTCTTTCTCATGCTTAGGGTCTGAATCGTTCCCTTGACCGTTCCGAGGCTGTATTTCATAGGGGCGGACTTTTCACCGATTTGTAACTTCCCGCTGATAATAAAATCGCGCGCGGGGGTTTCAAAACGCAGGGAGGTGACTTTGCCGTTCAAGACGCTCGTAATGTTGCGGCAGTTTTTGCGGACAGCCTCAGAGAATGGAATGTCGTGCCCGAAAGCTAGCGCCTCGCCAACTTGTTCGTAGGCGTCTACTATCGTTTCCACAATTCTGACATCTTCATATATTCCATGAAACGTGGCAATGGCGCTCCCCGCGTACAATTCCTCCACCACCCATTCGACAGGCGAGTTGTCACCCACTTCTTTGGATAAATTTCCAAGAAGCGCGTTGAATTCGCCGATGGCGCCTGCAAAACTGGCAAGCGTGATGTCACCTTCGAGAGCAAAAGTAAGCGTTTCCTTCGCCATATTTTGATTATATATCAAAAACTTTTTTCTTCTTAATGGGTTTTTTACAATGGATGTGCCAAAAGCTTGTAGATGAGTTTGTACCGATATAGGAATACTCAACGGATGGGAACGGATGCACGGATGAGGTCAACGGATTTTATCCGTGCATCCGTTAAAATTCGTTGAAGACACGGTTTGGCTTGTTAACCTAACTACCAACAAACTTTAAGTGCTCCCCGGGGTCTTTCTCTAACATTCCTCAAATATTTCGCGTGCTATAATCCAGCCCCGAAAGGGATTTAAATGCTAAAGAACCCTTCGACGCAGCTCAGGGCGGCGCTTCGTAAAACTATTCCCCCTTCGGGGACTACGCAGTGGCGCCCCCACCAAGTCTGCGCTGAGCCTGTCGAAGTGAAGACGATTGAACAATATGGCGCGCTCGTGGAGCAGGTCAACGGGCTGGAGTAACATGATCACATTTACTTTTGCGGGTGATGAAGCGGGTGACGTGAGCCTGAATTTTGAAAAAGGCGCGTCACGTTATTTTGTGCCTGCTTTTATTGCCACACAGTCCCCCGATTTGTTAAGAGAAGCGATTGCAGACCTTCGGCAAACGCTTGGCTTGCGTGAAACACATGAATTCAAATTTCACAAGATGGCATCCGCTGAGATTCGCAACCGGGTATTCTCAACCCTCGCGCGAGCAGACTTTGAAGCATGGGCGCTGATCGTGGATAAAACCAGACTGCCGAAAATTTTTGAAACCACGGAAAGCATTGAGATTTACACGCACTTTATCACCGAATTGCTAGGCGTGATTCCTCCTGAATTGCAGAAGGACGCGACTTTAATCCTGGATGAATTCGGTTCGACACCTGACCTGCGCACGGAGTTACGCCGTACCATGGTCAGACGCCACATGCCGAGGCTGTTCAAGCGGGTGATTGTCCGTAGCTCCCATATGGAATCGCTAATTCAGGTTGCGGACCTTGTGGCAGGCGCAATCATGCGCAGGGATTCACAGGATGACTCGGAGGCATTTGATAGGATAGCAAGGAAGATCAAACGGCTGGAGTTGTACCGTCCATATTAAAATAACCTGCCTCGCTAGCCCGTGTCCTTCAACGGAAGGGGGCAGGCGGTCACAAAGGACCACTTTTCGCGAGACAGGATGAGCGATCACAACGCTTTTTACCATCGGAGTTTTCCGCTGGCAAACTTATTATACAACTTTTTTGAGCAGCAGCAAAATGTTCGAAATCAAAAAATAAAACACCTCAACTGCCTCAGGACTGCTGAGAAGACAGCCTCATAGATCTTTCCTCGCTGTTTTCTTCCATAAACATTAACAAAACTCAAATTTCCCGCCTACCCTCCGCGTGCTATAATCCCTCCCCGTGAAAGGGATTTAAATGCTAAAGAACTTCGTAAAACTATTCAGTGGCGACCCCACCAAGAAGACGATTGAACAATATGGCGCACTCGTGGAGCAGGTCAACGGGCTGGAGGGGGAGTATGAGGTCCTCAGTGATGAGGCGCTGCGCGCGAAGACGGATGAATTCAAGGCGCGTGTAGCCCAGGCTGTGGAGGGTTTAAACCCCCCGCCAGCCGGGGGACAGGGGGGACGTGATGACGAATACAGTAAAGCCCAGCAGGATGCTTTAAATGAAATCATGCCCGAGGCCTTCGCACTGGTGCGGGAGGCTTCCAAGCGCACGATTGGTCTACGGCATTATGACGTGCAGATCATCGGCGGGGCGGCTTTGCACAACAGCGAGATCGCAGAGATGCGCACGGGTGAAGGCAAGACCCTGGTGGCGACTCTGCCCGTCTACCTCAATGCGCTGACGGGGCGCGGCGTTCATTTAATTACGGTCAACGATTATCTGGCGCGGCGCGATGCGCGTTGGATGGCTCCCATTTACCACGCGCTGGGTTTGTCTGTGGGTGTGCTGCAAATGGCGGCGGTGACCGAGAATGGCAAGAAGGCCTTTCTCGTGGATTTCGAGCGCGAGTCACCGCACGAGGACCAGGAACATCTGCGCATGGTGGATCGCGTCGAAGCCTACAGCGCGGATGTCACTTTTGGGACGAACTCCGAATTCGGTTTCGATTACCTGCGCGATAACATGGCGATGCGTTTGGAGAATCGCGTGCAGCGCGGACATTACTATGCCATCGTGGACGAAGTGGACAATGTGTTGATCGACGAAGCGCGCACGCCGCTCATTATTTCAGGCCCCGCTTCCGGTGATTTGGAATGGTACGGGCGCATGGCTCAGGTGGTGAAACAACTCAAGCCCGAAGATTACGAAGTGGATGAAAAGAACCGCAGCATCACGTTGACGGAGGTCGGAATCAGCCGCGTTGAATCTATTTTGGGCACCCAGCTTCTCGATCCAGACAGACCCGAAGATCTAACTCCTGAACAGGCGCGCCTGACTGGTTATCTCGAACAGGCTTTGCGCGCGCAATATCTTTTCCATCGCAACAAGGATTATCTCGTGCTGGGCGGCAAGGTCGTTATCGTGGATGAGTTTACGGGTCGCCAAATGCCCGGCCGCCGTTGGAGCGATGGCTTGCATCAGGCGGTGGAAGCGAAGGAAGGCGTGAAGGTCGAACCTGAGTCGGTCACGTATGCCACCATCACGCTGCAAAATTATTTTCGCATGTATCAAAAACTGGCAGGCATGACCGGTACCGCGCTCACTGAGGCGGAAGAATTTAATAAAATTTACAAACTCGAAGTCGCGCCGATTCCACCGAACCTTGAATATCAATCCTACGGCAAGGGCGCGCCGCTTGTTGAAATAAAAGCAAAAGACGACGATGGGTACGCCTATTCGTTTTTTGCGAAGGCGGGCGAGACCGAACCGTTATTTTATAGAAGAAAAGATTATCCCGATGTCATCTATCGCACCGTCGAGGCCAAGCTGCGCTCGATTGCGACCGAGATCACTCGCTATCATGTGCTGGGACGTCCGCTGCTGGTGGGCACAACCTCCGTTGAATCATCCGAGCGGCTTTCGAATCGGCTCAAGGCGGAATCGGTCCGCCGTTTGATGCAGTTGACTCTCGTGCGTGACCATTACCTGCGCGCAAATAACCTGGAGGAAGACGGGCGCCTCATTACGGACCTCGTGCCGTTCAATGAGCCGATAGACAAAATCTCCCCTGACGCTTTGCGCAGTTTCATCAAGCCGCATGGCATGACCAACATCAGTTTGGAAGATGACAATAATTTAAATGCCCTGCTCGATATTTTGAGGTTGCCAGAAAATGCAAAGAACCGACTGAAGTCGGTGCTACAGGGGGGGGTGGCTCATCAGGTTTTGAATGCGCGCAAGCATACCGAAGAGTCGCAGATCATTGCGGGCGCGGGCGCATTCGGCGCGGTGACCATCGCCACCAACATGGCAGGCCGCGGTGTGGACATTAAACTCGGCGGTGAGGTCGCGGAGGAAGTGATCTCGGCGGTCAACCGCGTGCTGGGCAAGGCCGGTTACAAAGACCCCTTCGATATGACCTTGCAGGAACGCCGCGAGGCTTTGCAAAAAACAGACCCATCCAATTATGGAATTTACGATGCGGAAGTAAAACTCTTTTTGAATTATTTCGAAGAGATGGAAAGCGTGAAGCAACTAGGCGGATTGCACGTCATTGGCTCGGAGCGCCACGAAGCGCGCCGCATCGATAATCAGTTGCGCGGTCGTGCTGCGCGTCAGGGGGATCCCGGTTCCTCGCGCTTTTATCTTTCGCTGCAAGATGACCTGATGCGCCTGTTCGGCGGCGAACAGGTCAGCGGACTGATGGAACGCCTCAAGGTGGACGACTCGCTTCCATTGGAAGTGCGTCTCGTAAGCAATATCATCGAAAGCTCACAGACCCGTGTGGAAGGCGCGAACTTCGATGTCCGCAAGCATTTGCTGGAATATGACGATGTGCTCAACAAGCAGCGTGGACAGATCTACAGCCAGCGTGACCGCATCTTCGTCAAAGAAGATTTGAGCGAAGACATTGCGGAAATGCTCGAAGCCGAAGTGACCAAACGCGTGGAGATCGGCCTGGCCGATGAGGAAGGTCCCTGGCGTTTGATCGCCTGGCTTGACCAGGTCCAGCCGCCGTTTGATTCGAAAGATGGATTGTTCCCGTCGTATGGGTTCAAATTACTGCTGGATAAAATAAAGAATATGGAGTCCGACGACTTGCCGTCGGCGCAGGGGCAAGCCCCTGCATTCCAAAATCTGATCTCCAAATCCATCGAAGCAGAATATGCCCATGCCTTGCGCGCCATTGAGTCTTTGATTAACAAAACAGAGGAAACTCTCGAACAGCAGATCAGCGAGCGTGAGGATGCGCTGGATGCCTACTTCCAGGGGTTGCGTGATCTGGAGGAAGCGCCGCGTCCACAGAAGATTTTGGAAGAGGTGAATGGCCTGGTCCATTTGCCGCTGAAATTTAATAGTGAAATTCAAAAGACCCTGGCAGACGACCCCGAAGATGCGAAGGACGATATTCAGGAACTCGTCGCCAGCCAGTTGACGGTGGTCAGCGCCACGCGCGTGATCGGCGCGATCCAGAACCGCATCGGCGAGCAGATCCAGTGGCCGAGTCCGCTGCCCTCGGATTGGGATGAGCTGGCGAATATCTTGCTGGAAACGGCGCGCGATGCGTTTAATAAGAAGCGTGAGAGACTTAACAGTCAGATTGCGCGCGATATTGAAGTGTTGTTGCAGCGCGAACCTGCCAATGATGATGCCGGTAAATTGCGCCTGCTGTTGACCTTGTCTCAGGGCACGCGCACCGCCTTCGACCAGAAGACGCACAAGCAGGTGCGGCAGTTGTTCAATCGGTTCACGTATGTCTTTTACGCAGCGCAGCTTCTGGAAAATGGAGAGGCGGAGGCCATCGTTGAAGACGTGATGAGTCATCTGGAAACTGCTGAAGAAGTTTTGCGTGAAACCTGGGGACAGAGCGAGTTCACCCGCATCCACCAGAACGCTATGAAACTGGCGGACTTTGGCCCGGCGGCGCGAATCGCCCTGGGGGAGGAGAGGCTGAACGAAGCAGTATCAGCCCTCAGTGAGTCGGAGCGGGCGGCGTTGGCCGAGTCGATTGGAAAATATGTCTTGAATGAAGTCCATCGCCAGTTGCTGTTGGGCGCGTTCAGCGAGTTGTGGGTGGAATATCTCACCAAGGTGGAGGCCTTAAGAGTTTCGATAGGTCTCGAGGCTTACGCCCAACGTGACCCGCTGGTACAATATAAAGGCCGCGCATCTGAAATGTTTGCTCAATTATTGGAGGATGTGCGCGCTTTGGTGATTAGCCGCGCATTTGCGGCACGACCGCGCCGTGTGGAGATCACACCAATCGAGACTACGGAGACGGCAAGCGCGCCGAGCGAAACATCTGTTCAAATTGGCGGGACGTCCGGCGGCAAGAAGAAGAGGAAACGGCATTAAGGAAATAATTCTCAATATTAGAATGTCGCTGCGAGGTGCTCTCCCTGGCACCGTGCAGCTTAAGCCGTACCAGGGCAGGTGTGGTTGTGCCGAAGCAGTCTCCTCATAACAAGGGATTGCTCACCGCACTGGCGCGCGGCGCAAGTGTCGTCAGGAAGAGCAAGCACC
>JACPVB010000005.1 GCA_016191985.1 Chloroflexota bacterium
ATTCACCATGAAGTTTAGACCGATACCGAGCGGCAGGGTATACATGCCGACCACGTTTTCGATCATGTGGTCGGCAGATTCAGCCGAGAGTCCGCCGGTAGTAAACGGGAGCAGGTCTTCGGGAGTCCGATGCGAGGCTTCAGCCAGTTTGCTGCGACGCTGCTCGAGGGTCAGATTGTAAAATCCAGAGATGCGGGAATTTGTCATGTGGGTTATTGTAGTTCGGCTTTCTTTCAAATTCTATCAAAAAGCGGTAAATTGATTATGGTATGCTCGCGGTCTAAAGTTGCGCCTTCCCGTTTAGGGAAAAGATTTAGCCACGGAGCGCACAGAGACCACAGAGATTAACAAAAAAGGTTTTTCCGTACGCTCTGCGATCTCTGTGGCGGGAAGGTTTTTGTCCCATCCTTTTAGCCACTCTCCCCATTTAGAAAAAGCGCAACTTTTGACCGCCACGGGTATAATGTCTGCGAGGTGTCTTGTTTATGCTATTAACCCGCGAACAATTGCAGGAGCGTTTATTTGCACTCCACCGAGCCAGTTTGGAACTGGTGAAAGATGTTTCACTGGAGACCCTGCTCGAACGAATTGCAACCACTGCTTGTGAACAATCGGATGCCCGTTATGCCGCGCTGGGGGTTTTGGATGACGATGGCAAATTAAAGCAATTCATCGCTGTTGGGATGACCGACCAGCAGATAAAAAGAATCGCGCATCCGCCGGTAGGCAAAGGCTTGATCGGCGAGTTAATGAATACGGAAGTTCCGATCCGCCTTCCCATTCTTCAAGAGCATCCCCGTTCCGTTGGTTTCCCCGCCAATCACCCGCATATGGTTTCATTTTTGGGGGTGCCGATCCGCTCCGGGGATGTACAGCTTGGGCAGATCTACCTCACCGATAAAATTGACGCATCTGAATTCACGCCCGATGATGAAATGATCATCCAGATGCTTGCCACGTATGCCGCGACCGCCATCACCAATGCCCGATTGTACGAGCAGATGAAGGAACGCGACCTCGCGCTGACCCGCCGCAACGTGGATATGTCCCTGCTTAACGGCATCGCCTCCACCTTAACCTCCAGCCTGGAACTGGACGAGATACTTAACAAGACCCTCGGGCTGGTGATGAATTACATGAAGGTGGAAGCGGGCGAGATTTTCCTGCTCGAAGAGGATAAAACCACCCTGCGCATGGTATTGCACCGCGGCCAGGCCGCAGAGGCCTTTTGGGCGCGGAATATTTTTAATATGGGGGATGGTTCTATTGGAATTGTAGCCAAAACCCGCCAACCGCTGATCAGTAGTCAGCTTGCGAATGACCCGAATTTCCTGCGAGATGCGGTAGTCCGCGCGGGCTTTCAGCAAATTGCCTGCATCCCCCTGCTTTCCGGTGAAAATTTAATGGGCGTGATGAGCGTTGCCACCCGCACCACTGCTCCGTTTGATGAAAGGAACATCCAAATGCTCACGGCAGTGGGCGCCTGGGCGGGGCTTTCCATTGAAAATGCCCGTTTACATGCCAATGCGCGCCGCCTGGCTGTGTTGGAGGAACGTGACCGTATCGGCATGGACCTGCATGACGGCATCATTCAATCCATTTATGGGGTTGGTCTGGCATTGGAAGGCGTTCAACTGACTTTAAATGAAGACCCTGAAGCGGCAAAAGAACGCATCCATCACGCCATCAGTGGATTAAACCAGGCCATTCGCGATATCCGCGCCTACATTCTTGACCTAAGACCTCGTCAACTTGGCTCGGATGGCTTGCTAAGCGGCGTAAAACGCATCATTGCTGAATATCGCGCCAATACATTCTCTGAGGTAAGCTTCACCGGTCCCGATTCTGACCTGAAAGAACTCCCACAAACCCAGGCATTGGTGTTATTTCACATCTGCCAGGAGGCCTTAGCCAATGCCGCCAAACATGCCAAGGCAAAAAATGTGCAAGTTGCCATCTGGACCACGGATGATCGCGCCCTGATGGAGATCCGTGACAACGGCAAAGGCTTCGATCTTGAAAACATGCGCACCTCCATCGGCCATGGACTCGCAAATATGCAGACTCGTGCCCATGCTGTGGGTGGTGATGTCGATATATCATCGGTTATTGGAGAGGGAACATCCATACTTGTATGGGTTCCCCGCACAATAAAAAGATAAACCAACCAATTCAATGGTTATTGCAAAACGAGTCTCAGGAACTCGAGTCTCGTTAACAATGAATCAAAAAAGTTTTACCTTACGATTTTTTAAGATAGATATGCTCTCCATGTCCCCAAAACGCCCCTCACACCTATATATGGGGGGTATCTATGAATAGGCAGGTGCTAGTGCCTGAAACACTCGTTCTATTCCATTGCAATATCATTCATGAATACGAAACAATTCTTTAACATAAGCCAACCTTAAAAAAACGTATCTTTTTAACATAACGTAGGTTGAACGCCTGTTATCATTTCAAAGTATCTGCTAGAATGTAACCACGCTGATATAAAGGATGTTTGCCCCTCACATCCGAACCCCGTAAGATTCATTACAGGAAAAACACCAAATTTACCTACTAAGCCGCGATCAAGGCGGGCTAGTTCAGTATACGTAAAAATACAACCAACATCCCAGATTAAGGAATGCTTTATGAACGCAGAGCAGGCTTGGCAATCAGTTCTCGCACAACTTCAAATGGAAATGCCCCGCGCATCCTTCGACACCTGGGTGCGCGATACGCGTCCACTCGCTTACGAAAACGGTATGATCACCGTCGGCGTACGCAACGCATATGCGCGTGACTGGCTCGAAAGCCGCCTTGCAACCAATGTGAGCAAATTATTGATCGAAATCCTTAATTCAAATGTTGCCGTTAAATTCGTCGTTTCCCAATCGGACGAAAACGCCTCTTCTTCTGACCTCGAACCTGCTGCCTCTTCCATTGAAATAACGCCACCCGAGCCAAAACCCCGCCATGTGACCCTCAATCCGCGCTACACGTTTGACACGTACGTAGTCGGTTCTGGCAATCGCCTCGCTCATGCGGCCTGCCAGGCTGTGGCCGAGAAGCCAGCTCGCGCCTACAACCCGCTCTTCCTCTACGGCGGCGTGGGACTTGGTAAAACGCACTTATTACACGCCATTGGCAACGCCTGCCACTCCAGCGGACTTAACGTCTTGTACGTCTCCTCCGAAGAATTCACGAATGACATGATCAACGCCATTCGTACTCACACCACCCAAGCCTTCCGTGAAAAATACCGCTCGGCAGATGTCCTGCTCGTGGACGATATCCAGTTCATCGCTGGCAAGGAATCCACGCAGGAGGAATTCTTCCACACCTTCAACACCCTGCACGGACAGGACAAGCAGATCATCGTTTCGTCCGACCGACCTCCCAAGTCCCTCGTCACGCTTGAAGAACGTCTGCGCTCCCGCTTCGAGTGGGGCTTAACCGCCGACATCCAGGCGCCCGATTTTGAAACCCGTCTCGCCATCCTGCGCTCCAAAGCCGAACGCACAGGCCGCCATATTTCCGATGAAATTTTGGAAAGCATTGCCAAACGTGTGCAGTCCAACATCCGCGAGCTTGAAGGCGCGTTGAACCGCATCATCGCATTTGCGGATTTAAGCGGCTCCTCCCTCACGCCTAACCTTGTGGAAGTAGCCCTCTCCGACCTGATGCCCTCCCGTGGTGACATTGAACCCGCCCACGTCGTGGACCTGGTTGCCCGTAAATTTAACCTCACCTCTGAAAAACTGCTGGGCCGTGACCGCACAAAAGAAGTGGCTTTGCCCCGCCAGATTGCCATGTACCTCCTGCGTGAAGAAGCAAAAATCTCCTTCCCGCAAATTGGCGAAGTCCTCGGCGGACGTGACCACTCCACCGTCATGTCGGCTTACGACAAGATCAAAGAACAACTCCATTCCGACAGGCGTTTGGAACAGGATATCGTATCCCTCAAACAACAATTGTATGACCAGGCCCTTGCGGCAGTGTAAAAATTTGGTTTAGACTCTGTACAGGCATATCCAAAAAGGATGTGCCTGTTTTTGTTTCGGCGGGCGTGCCCGTGTGACGTGCCTGTTTTGTCTTATACTGCATGAAAAAAGGTAAACCCAACTTATGAGCAAAAAGACCATCGAGAAAAGTCTCACCAAAGCATTGCTTCACGATGGAGCGATGGAATACGCGCTCTTCGAATATGAATTGGAAGAACACATAGATGAATTCCTCAAATCCAAACAGGAAGATGGGGACGATTATTTCTACGCATTGTCGGAACGGAACGGCAAAGTTGCCATGCTCTTCATTGACGGTGGTGATGAAGTTTACATAAATGAAGAAGCCCGCGCCCGCCTGAAAACATTTTGGAAGGGACCCATATACGAACTCAATTTGCGGATGTTAATCCCGCAGATGGCGGACGAATTGAGCAAAGGGTTCTTGTCCGTCAACGGCGTCAAGATGCAAAAACGCTAATTGATACCCACGCTGGACGGGTCACATTGTGC
>JACPVB010000267.1 GCA_016191985.1 Chloroflexota bacterium
ATTTCCATGCCTCAAGTAATGCAGCCAGGTTCTTTCTTGGTTCCAGAGTGCCCACGAAAAGGAAATACGGTTTTGTGATCCCATATTTTTCCTTCACAGATTCAATGCGTTTTGTAGACTTTGGCTCGAAGGGCATACCGATTCCATTATAAGCAACATGAATTTTCTCGTCGGAAATTCCCAAATGAAGTTTCAATCTCTCGCGCGAGAAGTTGGAAACCGTAATGACGGCTTTGACACGCTTCGCCAGAACTTTCCACGAAAGCCTCGTCCATGACGCAAAGGTGGGATTGAACCATTCGGGATGGTCAAATACACTGGCATCATGAATGGTGACGACTTGAT
Organism: Chloroflexota bacterium; assembly: GCA_016191985.1. Classification (GTDB taxonomy): domain Bacteria; phylum Chloroflexota; class Anaerolineae; order Anaerolineales; family Villigracilaceae; genus Villigracilis. Next base: position 346 of record JACPVB010000267.1, read on the forward strand.
CTTGTACCAGCCAGGGACCCGCATTCGCGGGCGACCAAAGGACGTCGCCGTTTTGAATCTTGGCGGGCAGAAGGAACTGCTCCCAAAGATGCCCAGTCACCTGGCCCAGTGGATATTTTGGTGTGATGAATCGTTTTTCCGAAATCAGCCGTTTTGAAATTTCATGTGCGTATCGCTCCACGCCGCTGATGGGGCGCTGTTGAAACCGTCCGTTGATGACAATTTGTGAAGACATTCAGAGATTATAATTACAAAGTATCGCATAATTTGGTAGAGAATAATTCATTTTTTTTTTACTCGTAATTTTAAACAAAAAGTTTACCTGGTTATGAGACAAGCGATGGAAACAGGATTATCTTGGTCTGACTAAATGCCACTTACTTTGCAGGAACGTTTTTACCGGTATTTTTTATTCGCGGCGCGCATCGCATTTGCGTTGACGATTTTCCTCACCCCGTTTCGCTGGCGTCTGGTGTTGTGGCAACGCCCGTTTTTCCCGGTCTATTCCGACTACACAGATTATCTGCTATTTGCAAGCGACTTGTCCATGCTTTGTGTGCTTTTGTTTTGGGCTTGTTCGCTGCTCGTGAATCCGCGCAAATTAAAGACGGGTCCCTCCTTGATGTGGATCAGCCTCATTGGCTTGACCATCGCTGGGTGGGTATCTATATCTGGCAGTGCGGATGAAATCCTTTCCCGTTATCATGCCGTGCGTTTTGTAGGGCTGCTTTTATTTTATTTGTTTATCGTCAATGAAATTAAATTTAACGCCTGGGTCATCGTGCCTGTGGGCGCGCAAATTTTGTTGCAATCGGTTGTTGTCATTTTACAGGTGACAGCTCAACGCTCCTTGGGATTGCAGAAGTTTGGAGAGCTTTCCCTTGACCCATCCGTGGCAGGGGTCAGCGTCATCTTTGGCGACGGATTCCGCTTCCTGCGTGGCTATGGCCTGAGCGACCACCCAAACATTCTCGGTGGCTGCATCACCTTTGGGCTTGTCCTTTTGCTGGCGGTTGTGTTGTATGGAAATCGTCCTGATTCGTCGTCCGCTTACCCGCTGCTGGCTTCGGCTGTCTTTCTGGTTGGATTCCCTGCCCTGATAATGACCTTCTCCCGTTCAGCGTGGTTAAGCTTTTTCGTGGCTGGCAGTTTCATGGTCGGGAGTGAGGCGCTTGCCCGTAGATGGGATTCTGTCAAACGGGCGATTCTGCTTGGGATGTTGAGTCTGCTCGTCGTTACGCCCTTCATCCTGAAAAATATTTCACTCTTTCAATCGCGTGTGAATTCAGGGGATGTGGCGCAGGATGACCCGATGCAGGAACGCGCTTTTTTGATGGAGGCTGGCAATACGCTGTTCGTGGAACATTCCGCGATTGGGGTTGGGCTTGGTGCTGCGCCGCTTGCCATGAAGGAACGCTTTGTGGATTTCCCGTTGAATTTTCAACCGCCGCATTATACGATTTTGACTGCGGCAATCGAGACGGGCGTGTTGGGCGGGATGTTTTATTTGCTGTTGATGGCGGTTCCTTTTGTGACACTTCTTTTGCGTTGGGAAGTGATCTCGCAGCGGCCCGCGATGATAGGAGTTTTTGCGCTGCTCCTGGCAATCACCGTGGTTGGTTTCTTTGATTACTACACCTGGTCTTATTCATCCGGGCGGGTCTGGCAATGGCTTGGGTGGGGATTGTATTCTGCCGTATCGGAGACGGCTTAAATGGATATTCTTCAGTTCATCCTCGCGCCTGTTTTAATTGCCTACTCACTCGCCATGTCGATTTTGCTGGTTTATATCTCCAACATGGTGTATCTCGCGTTGATGGGGTTGAAGGAACGGAAAAAGTTATCGCGTCCCATGCCTGTCTTGCTGGAGGAATGGCCGCGCGTGACTGTGCAATTGCCAATCTACAACGAGTGGTACGTGGCCGAGCGGCTGATCGAATCCGCTGCCGCGTTGGAGTATCCACGCGGCGTACTGGAAATTCAAGTCCTCGACGATTCGACGGACGAAACGGTTTCGCTTGTTGCGAAAAAAGTTAAACAATTGCAGGCGCAGGGTGTGGATGTCGTTCACATCCACCGCGATTCTCGCGATGGATTCAAAGCGGGTGCGCTCGCCAATGGGCTTCAAAAGTCGAAGGGTGATTTCCTTGCCATCTTCGACGCCGACTTTCTCCCCAACCCCGATTTTCTCCGCCGCGTGCTGCCGCGTTTTGATCATGAACGGGTTGCGTTTGTGCAGGCCCGTTGGGGACATTTGAACCGCGATTATTCATTGCTGACCCTGCTTCAATCCTTCTCGCTCGACGCGCATTTTGCCATCGACCAGCTCGCGCGCGCCAATACGAATTATGTTTTTAATTTCAACGGCACCGCGGGCGTGTGGCGCAAGTCTGCCATTGTGGATGCAGGTGGTTGGAAGGCCGATACGCTCACGGAAGATATGGATTTATCCTATCGCGCGTTTCTGTGCGGCTGGTCCGCGCGCTATGCGGGTGAAGTGGAAGTGCCCGCCGAGCTGCCTGTCAGTTTTATGGCCTATCGCCGTCAGCAATATCGCTGGGCGCGCGGCAGCCTGGAATGTGCCATTCGCTACATTCCCGTCATTTGGAATTCGAAATTTTCGTTTGCGCGTAAATTCCAGGCAACGCTTCACCTGACGGGCTATGCCTTGCATTTGCTTACACTTGTTTTGATCGTCCTGTACCCGTTCCTGCTTTTGTTTGCCACAAAATATCCCACCCTGCTTGCGCCCATCGGCATTGGGGTGATGATGAACTTCCTCGTTTTTGCGCCCGCCATGTATTTTGTCGTCGCGCAGCAGCTTCTTCGCCGGCGTTGGTTTTTTTCACTGCCGCTGATCTTTCTCATGTCCATATTTTCATCAGGCCTGATCTTGAACACCATGCGCGCCGCCATGCAGATTTTGCAAAAACGTACCATCCCATTTGAACGCACGCCAAAATACGGCATCACCCGCCGCGCGCAGCCATGGTTTTCCAGCCGCTATCAAGTTAAAGTCGATATCCTCATTTTTTACGAAATCCTGCTGGCCTTGTTCAATATTTGGGTATCATGGTTTGCATGGAGCACGAATCATTTTTTGATCATGATCTACGCATTTCTTTTCGCTCTTGGATTATTCTTCGCCTCAGGCCTGACTCTTCTGCAAACCCTCTCTGCCCGCTTCGCCCGTGACCCTCAGCCTGCTTCTGATTAAAGGACATTCCCTTGGCCCTCGCATTAGACACCAAACCCACATCCGTGAATATTTCCGATCTCGAACGCGCCATCCTTGAAACGCTGGCCTATTCGGATATTTTTGATCACCCATTGACGGTGGATGAACTGCATCGCTTCCTCACCGTTTCCGCCGCAAAAGACGAAGTTTATGCGTGCGTTGAAAACATGGATGGCGTCCTTTCAAACCGCGAATATTATTTCCTCTCAGACCGCACCGACATCGTGGAGGTTCGCAATCAGCGTGTGGAAAATTCCCGCAGGGCATTTAACCGCGCCCTGTTCTACGGACGCATCCTCGGCAGCCTGCCCTTCGTCCGCATGGTGGCGTTGACTGGGTCCCTGGCCATGCTCAACCTCTCCAAAAACAGAGACATGGATTACATGCTGGTTGCCAAACCTGGCCGCGTGTGGACGGCGCGCGCCTTTGCCTTGCTCTTCGGCAGGCTGGCACGTTTGTTCGGCGATGTCATCTGCCCGAATGTTATTGTCTCAGAACGCGCGCTCGCATGGAATGCGAGAAATATTTACACCGCCCGCGAATTTGCCCAAATGATTCCCGTTAGCGGGTTGCGTGTCTTCAATCAACTCCGCGCCGCCAATTTATGGGTCAATGACTTTTTACCGAACTTAAATTTGGACTCCGACAGCTCGCTGTCGGATAAAAAGGTGCATACCTCGATTTTTCAAAAACTCACCGAATTCCTTCTCAACAACAAACTCGGTGACCTGTTTGAATCCTGGGAAATGACTCGTAAGATTACCCGCTTCAAAAAACAAAAAGGCTACGGCGTGGAAACCAACTTCTCAGCAGATATCTGCCAGGGAAATTTCGACCATCACGGCTCCTGGGCAATGAAAGCATATGAAGAACGTTTGCTCGCTCTCACTGCCGTCCTCGGCGGTGAGAGAAGGATAGACAGTCTATGACTCAAATCCTCTTCGGCCAATCCTACTACCTGCGCTTTGACCCCAAACTCTGGGACGCCATGATGCCCTATCCACCGCTGGGGACCTTGTACGCCGCGAGCTACATCCGTGAGCGCGGATATAATGTCGCGCTTTTCGATGCCATGCTCGCAGACTCAGAGGAAGAATGGTCCAAATCGTTGGATGAACACAAACCGCAGTATGCGGTCATCTTTGAAGATAACTTCAACTACCTTTCCAAGATGTGTTTGCTCAGAATGCGCGAAGCGGCCTTCACAATGATTCGCATGGCAAAAGAACGCGGATGTACTGTCATCCTTTGCGGCGCGGATGCAACCGACCATTACGATCAATACCTCGCCCGTGGCGCGGACTACTGTCTGCTCGGCGAGGGGGAGGAAACGCTTGCAGAATTACTGGATCAACTGTCAGCGGGCGCGAAGCGAGAGGCGAACGATGTCATAGGCCTTGTTACTCGTCACTCGTCACTCGTCACTCGCCGCCCCGATATCACCAATCTCGACTCCCTTCCCTTCCCCGCCTGGGATCTGGTGGACATCCAAAAATATAAAAAGATTTGGTACGAACGTCACGGCTATTTTTCGATGAACATGGTCACGACGCGCGGCTGTCCGTATCATTGCAACTGGTGCGCCAAGCCGATCTGGGGGCAGCGTTACAACTCGCGCTCGCCTGAAAATGTGGCCGCGGAGATGAAATGGCTCAAGCAAAATTTTGCGCCCGACCATATTTGGTTTGCCGATGATATTTTTGGTTTGAAGCCCAATTGGGTTGAAAAATTTGCGGAGTTATTGCGCGAGTATGATGCGGTCATTCCGTTCAAATGTTTGAAGCGCGCCGATCTGGTGACCGAAAAAACAGCGCGCGCACTTGCAGACGCGGGTTGTAAAACCGTCTGGCTCGGCGCGGAATCAGGCTCGCAGAAAATTCTCGATGCGATGGACAAGGGCGACAAAGTGCAAGATATTTACCGCGCTGCTGAGTTGCTCCGCGTGAACGGGATCGAGGTTGGATTCTTTTTGCAATTTGGTTACCCCGGCGAAACCTGGGACGACGTGCAAATGACCTTGAAAATGGTGCGCGAATGCCTGCCCGATGACATCGGCATTTCTGTTTCGTATCCTCTGCCTGGCACGAAATTTTACGAACGCGTAAAAATGGAATTGGGTGAAAAACAAAACTGGGTCGATTCCGACGACCTCGCCATGTTGTATCGCGGCCCATTCCCGCAGGAGTTTTATCGCATCCTGCATGGACGGGTTCATCACGAATTCCGTATGCGCCGCGCCTGGCGGAAAAATGATCTGCGTGGAATGATTCGCACGCCATATTATTTGTTGGGCATGGCGCGGAATGAAATAAAATTAAAAAAATTTAGAAACTCGGTGGTCGAGTAGGGCGAGCGTGCTAAGCGAAGTCGAAGCATCTCGCCCGCATACTTGCACCGCACGCAAGTATGCGGGCGAGACTACAATGTTGAGGATATTTTTATGAATAAAAATGTTTTATCAGGCACATCCTTTGAAACCGTCGCCGAAGCCTACAACCGCAACGCCGACAAATACGATGAGTTCATCGAGAACAATCCCAACCTGATGCGCATGCGCCAGCGTATTTATAAATTCATCACCGCGCGCCTGCCCAAAGGCTCCCGCATCCTCGACCTTGCCTGTGGCACAGGTACAGACGCGGTCTGGTTCGCGCAAAACGGCTACTTCGTCCATGGCGTGGATATTTCAGGCGAGATGCTGGAGCGTGCCCAAAAGAAAGCCGTTGATCTCGGTTTGCAGGATCGTTTGTCGTTTGAACAACTTTCCTACACCGAATTGAAAAACACAAACCTTGAACCCTTTGACCTCACCTTTTCAAACTTCGGCGGCTTGAACTGCGTCTCGGATATGAAACTGGTCGCAGATAGTGTGCGCCCGCTGATGAAACAGAACGCGCATGTCATTTGGGCGCTCATGCCGCCCTTCTGTTTATGGGAATCCGCCATGCTTTTGCGTGGAAAATTCAAACTTGCCACCCGCCGCTTTGCTGGCAAATCCACCGTGTTCAAGGAAGGCTTGAATTATCCCGTTTACTATTACACACCCAAACAGGTGGCCGAAGCATGGGGCAATGGCTTTAAACTCGAATCGGTCGAAGCGCTTTCGGTCATCACGCCGCCTGCCACCAATAAAGACTTTGCCGTAAAACGTCCGCGCATATTTAACTTCCTCAGCAAACTCGACGACGCCCTCGCGCCGCGTTTCCCTTTCAAATATTGGGGTGATTTCACCATCGTATCCCTTCGCGCCATGAGTTAATCCGAATTCCCCCCACTGATTACTTTCCACTTTTCACATTGCGTCACCATCTTGAATGTCATCCCACTCTATCAAACGCAACTCCATCTGGCTGCTCCTCGCCCGTATCACCGCGCAGGGTCTTGCCATTCTTTTCACGGCCATTATTGCGCGCAAACTCGGTGTGGATGATTTCGGTCAGTTCTCGTTCATCGCGTCCCTGCTGTTGGTTGGCAACACCTTTACAAATTTTGGCACAGATACCTTCCTCGTCCGCGAGACCGCGCGTGCCAACCAGGTGACTGACATTGCCGCGCAGTCGTTTGCGTTGCAATTGCTTCTCTCTGTGCTGTATTGTGTTGCCATGCTTGCGTATCGCAGCACGCCTTTATTCCTTTATTCCCTGGCGCTTTTTCCGCTCGCAATTTTCTCGGTCAATAACGCCCTGCTTCGCGCGCTCAACCGTATGGATTTGTTTTGGTTTTTGAGTCTTCTCAATGGGTCAATTCAAATCTTCGCCGCTGTTTTTTCTGTGGATGTCTTGCCTCTCTGCCTTTTCCTCCTCATCGGGCAATTCCTCCTTTCGACATTTTCCTACTTAATCTGCCGCGCCTCTCTCCCGACCTTTCGCCTGTTCCCACTTAAAAAATTTTCTCCCATCCTCAAGTTGATTCTTCCCTTCGCCGCGCTGACAGTTCTCCTCGTCCTCATCCAACGACTCGGCATCCTGTCCGTTTCCGCGCTCCTCGGCGACTCTGCGACTGGGCTATTCTCCTCCATCACCCGCGTCGTGGACGGGCTCAAGCTGGGGCATTACGCCATCCTCGGCGCATTGCTTCCTGCTCTCTCTCTCGGCTCACCCGACTCATGGAAGAGTTTTCGCAATGCCTTTGTTTTGCTTATTTCAGTCAGCCTGATTTTCGCCGTTGTTCTGCTTGTGTTTGCCCGTCCCATCATCTTGATTTTATATGGCAATGAATTTACGCAGGCATCGACTCCGCTTGCCTTGCTTGGCTGGAGTCTTTTGCCGTACACGATTTCCTCTTTCATCTCCTACGACCTCATCGCGCGCGGATTGGAAAGTGTGGTTGTAAAATCCGCGTTGGTTTCGCTTGTGATTTATATTGCCCTGTACCTTTGGCTCATCCCCACAAGAGGGTTGATCGGCGCGGTTTGGTCCGCGTTGATTGGGGAATGTCTTCAGGGAATTGTGTTTGTCATATTTTATAAGGTGACAGTCACTTTTAAAGTGACTGTCACCTGAGGTGTCTCATGAATCCAAATGAACCCATCCTCACCCCGCAGGAATTGCTTGCCTATCGCCGCAAGACCGGAGCCTTACAGGATTTCCCCCCACCGGAGACGGTCATCTTTGCGCCGCAAAAAAGCCTCGCCAATTATGTTTTGCGTAAGTATTCAACCAGACAGGTCAAGGGATTTTTAGGCGAATTTTATTTGTTGAAAAAATTCAACGGCAAAGTGGCCCTCTCCACAGGTTTTGGCATCGGCGCGCCTGTCATTGCGGGGTTGACGGATGAATTCGTCGCGCTGGGCGTGAAGCAATTTGTGCTGATCGGTATGGCGGGCGGGTTGCAGGAAAATTTGTCAGCGGGGAGCATGGTCCTTTCAACAGGAGCAATTCGCGGCGAGGGAGTGACGCGTCACTATCTTCCTCCAGCCGAGATCGTGGAATCGTCAAATCAAATGACGGATCAAGTTTGCGAGGCCTTGTCAAAAAAGAATATTGAATTTTCAAAAGGTATTACGTGGACGACCGATGCACCCTTCCGCGAGCTTCGCAGGGATGTGCTGGCGTATCAAGGGCGCGGCGTCCTGGCAGTGGATATGGAAGCGGCAGCGTTGCTTGGGGTGGCAAAATCCTACGGGCTTGATGCCCTCGCCGCCTTCTCCATCGCCGATATGCTTGCGGGCGGAGTCTGGCGCATGTCCACTGATTTGCGGCGTTCGCAAGCCAGCCTGGGAACCCTTTTCGATGCGATTTGTGAAGCTATGGTTTAAAACCTGTTTCCTTGTGTACTTATTGTCTGCCTATCTGCAACCCCATCCTTTCACCCCGCGTATATCTACCTGGACTTTCAATTTCCATTGAAACGTTATAAACTGTTACTGAAATCACAACACAGGAGAATGAAATATGAACAAACAAGGTCGTTCCCAGCTTGCGCTTGGCGTCATCCTTATTTTGCTCGGCGCGTGGTTCCTCTTGGATAAAACCCTCCCCGCTTTTCACAATTTTTTCGATAAATACACCGAATGGCCTGTCAATATGCTTTTGATCGGCGGCGCCCTATTTATCATTGGGCTTGTGCTTGGCTCCCCTGGGATGTCCGTGCCTGCCGCAATCGTCGCAGGGCTGGGTGGCATTTTCTATTATCAGGAGACCAGCGGCAATTATGAATCGTGGTCTTATATGTGGGCGCTCATCCCTGGCTTTGTGGGGGTGGGTGTTGTCTTGCAGGGCTTGCTTGGCGAGAATACAGGGCACAATCTCAAGCGCGGACTTAACCTCATGGTGATTAGCGCAATCCTGTTCCTTGTCTTCTCCTCCTTCCTTGGTGGATGGGAAATCCTCGGCAATTTTGGTCCCGCCCTCCTGCTTATTTTGCTGGGTCTGTGGGTGCTCGGCAGCGGACTATATCGCTCGTTCCGCAACAAAGGAGAATAACATGCGCCGCAACCAATTGTTTTGGGGTGTAATCCTGCTCCTTGTCGGCGGCTTGATGCTGGCCGGTGAAATGGGAATCCGCCTGCCCAATGGCAATTCTCTGATGAGTATCTTCTGGCCTGTCCTCTTGATCTTTGCGGGCATTTGGGTTTTGCTCAGCATTTTCCTGCGCGGTTCTGCCGAGACTGAAAATGTATCCATCGACCTGCAGGGCGCGCAACAAGCCAGCCTAAAGTTGGATCATGGCGCTGGTGAATTTAAAGTCCACAGCGGTGCAAGCCTTAATGAATTGGTCCATGCCACGATAACAGGCGGGGTGGAGCAAAAGGTCAATCGTAACGGTGACAGGCTCGAGGTTAAAATGCGGCCCGCTCATGATTTTCTGAGTATCCCGTTCCTTGGGCCGTCCAATCAATTGGATTGGGATGTTTCAATGAATGCAAATGTCCCGACCTCCTTAAGAATGAACCTCGGCGCAAACAAATCTGTGATTGACTTGCACGATATGAACATTACAGATATAAAACTGGATACGGGCGCCAGCGAAACAACCTTGACGCTTCCCTCCAAAGGCCTCTTCCTTGCGGACCTCGATCTTGGTGCGGCCTCCCTGACCTTGATCGTCCCTGACGGACTCTCTGCTCGAATCCGCGCCTCTCTCGGCGCGGCCAATATGAACGTTGACGAGTCGCGTTTTCCACGCAGCGGCGGATATTATCAATCGCCCGATTATGGAACCGCCGCCCATGCCGCAGACATCACCATTGACGCTGGCGCGGCTTCCATCCGAATTAAGTAACGAAAGGCAATGAAATGAGACGCATCGATCTGAGAATTGTATTTGGCATTATGCTCATTTTAGGGGGCGCCCTGGCGTTGATGGAAACAATGGGGTACCTGGAAAATGCTTCAGATATTTTCTGGAGCGGCGTGTTTATCGTCTCTGGCCTGGTGTTTCTCGCGCTTCTTTTTGGCGGACATTGGTGGAGTGCATTTCCGGGCTTCATCCTTGTTGCCCTCGGCACGCTAATCATCCTTCCAGATTCGCTTGAAGATTTTGGTGGTGCAATTTTCCTGGGCGGCATCGCGCTTTCGTTCTGGTATGTCTACTTTACCAGCCGTAATGACAGGTGGTGGGCGCTTATCCCCGCCGGGGTGTTCACGGCGCTTGTGCTTGTGGTGATCGCCTCCGAGAGATTTGAAGAATATTCAGGTGCGGTTTTCCTTGGCGGCATTGGGTTGGCGTTTTTCATGGTCTATTTCACCAACATGGCAGAGCGCTGGTGGGCGTTGATCCCTGCCGGGGTATTGTCCACATTGGCCGGGGTCACCATTGCGGCGGAACGCTTCGGTGAATTTCAAACCGCTGGCTTCTTCTTCTTTGGCCTCGCTATCACCTTTTTACTGGTTGCGGTGCTGGCAAAGATGAGCTGGGCCTACTGGCCCGCACTGGTTTTGGGAATTATGGGTTTTCTGGGAATCGCCTCGCTTTTGGATTTTGCAAATTACATCTGGGCCATCGCGTTGATCGCCGCGGGCGGCTTTGTATTGATACGATACTTCACCGCAAGCAGGTAACGACGATAAAAATCAATATCCCCGCTAAGCTGCGGGGATATTGATTCAAATACCTGCCCTCGGTATTTTTTATTTTGCTTCGATCACGTTCACATTCGGAAAGAATTGATGTACGGTCCCCGCCACCCAGCCATGCAGGGTGGACGGCAAAAGCGGACAGTTCAAACATGCGCCTCCCAGCCTGACCTCAAGTATATCGTTTTGAAATGAGACAAATTCAACCGTGCCGCCGTGATATTGCTCGATGTATGCATTAAGTTTTTCGATAAGATGCCGCAGTTGAGTCTCCTGGCTGGTCGTTTCTGCTGTTGTCATTTGTTTTTCCTTTCAAATTAATACGATTGGAATTCAAAAGAGACTGGATCTGTGTATGGGCGTTTTCCCATCGGGGAGAAACAATCAACGCCAGGCGATTGATAATGGTTATGCCAGTTTCCGGGTGTTCTCCAGCGAGCGCCCAAAGATGGCTGCCCTGAATGCGGATTGCCTCGATCTCTGTTTCACTGATAATGCTGGACGTGTATTTGGGGCTGCCAATCACCGCCGACCAGCCAAAAACATCTCCGCTGTGTAAACGGGTTAAAGTGAGCGGGGGACCGTCATAAGGTTTGAAATGAATGGCAACATCCCCTCGTATGAGCAGGTAAATATATTTTGCAAGATCGCCCTGCTCGAAGACCACAGTTCCCGCAGCACAAACATACTCTTCAAAAAGCGGTTTTAATAAATTAATTTGAAGAGAGTCAAAGCCTTGAAAAAGCGGGATATACGGAAGCGTGTCGAGCATTTGATTGCATATTAATCAACGGCTAGACAAGTTGCCAGTATCATACATCCTAATGTAAATGACATTTATCCTCTATTTATTTGGACAATTTTGTTACTCGGTTATACTTTGTGAAATAAGTAATTTTTTCTGCGCACACCCCTTCTTTGTATTTGATGTCACAAACGAAAAATCTTTCCTCTCTCGAAAAACTCCTGCTTGGAATCGACCAACCTCAGACCGGCCAGCCCATTGTGCATCACCGAAAAGGGGATATGTGTCCGCAGTGTAACCAAAAGTTGCTGGATTACAATTGCCTGCTTCAATTGGAATGTTCCGCCTG
>JACPVB010000268.1 GCA_016191985.1 Chloroflexota bacterium
AATTTCATACCCTGCATCAGCGTGTCGGACTACGCCCATGCCTGGATCTGTCCGAAGGACTCTTTCCAATCTGACGGCTGCTTCGGGGGTCCCATCCGCGACGATGACCTGTCCTGCATGTTGCGAATATCCCATCCCCACGCCGCCGCCGTGATGAAAGGAGACCCAGGTCGCACCGCCCACAGCGTTGATCAATGCGTTCAATATCGCCCAATCGGAAATGGCGTCTGAGCCGTCTTTCATGGCTTCGGTCTCGCGGTTGGGGGAAGCCACAGAACCTGAATCCAAATGGTCGCGGCCAATAACGATGGGGGCCTTTACTTTTCCACTGGCGACGAGTTCATTGAACATCAGCCCCGCTTTGGCGCGCTCGCCATATCCAAGCCAGCAAATGCGCGAGGGCAATCCCTGGAACGGGACTTTTTCCTTCGCCATCTTCAACCAGCGGTGCAGATGCGCATCTTCTGGGAAAAGCTCCATGATGGCCTGGTCGGTGGTGTAAATATCCTCTTTATCACCGGAGAGCGCCACCCAGCGGAAGGGACCCTTGCCCTCACAAAACAGCGGACGGATGTAAGCCGGCACGAAGCCGGGGAATTCAAAGGCATCATTCACGCCGTTGTTATATGCCTGTTGGCGGATGTTGTTGCCGTAGTCAAACACTTCCGCGCCTTTGCGCTGGAATTCCAGCATGGCCTTCACATGCGTGGACATGGAGTCCATTGCCATTTTTTTATATTTTTCGGGATTCGTTTTTCGCAATTCATTCGCCGCCGTAATGGACAGACCGGACGGAATATAAAATAACGCCTCGTGCGCTGAAGTCTGGTCTGTGACCACATCAGGGATGATGCCGCGCGCCGCGAGTTCGGAGTACACGTCCGCCGCGTTGCCGATCAGACCAATCGAACGCGGCGTTTTATTTTTGACATTTTCCTCCACCAGCGTCATGGCTTCTTCGAGGTTATCCACAACCATATCCACATAGCCAATGGCGCGGCGTCGTTCGGCGCGTTCGGGGTCTACTTCCACAATTAATCCTACGCCTTCATTCATCGTAATGGACAAAGGCTGTGCGCCGCCCATCCCGCCCAAACCAGCCGTGAGAACGAACTTGCCTTTGAGCGAACCCCAGCCTTTGAGTTTGGCGAGCGCGCCAAAGGTTTCATAAGTTCCCTGCAAAATTCCCTGCGTGCCAATGTAAATCCATGAGCCGGCGGTCATCTGGCCGTACATGATGAGTCCTTTTTTATCCAACTCATCGAATTTCTCCCAGGTGGCCCAGTGTGGAACAAGGTTTGAATTCGCAATTAAAACCTTGGGAGCGTCCTTATGGCTTTTGAAAACCACCACGGGTTTGCCTGATTGCACAAGCAAAGTTTCATCCTCTTCAAGATTTTTGAGTGACTCGAGAATCGCATCGAAGGATTCCCAATTGCGGGCGGCCTTGCCCCGTCCGCCGTAGACGACGAGGTCTTCGGGTTTTTCGGCCACTTCGGGGTCGAGGTTGTTTTGGATCATGCGATAGGCGGCTTCGCTGAGCCAGTTCTTGCAGGTGAGTTGCGTGCCGCGTGGGGCGCGGATGGTGCGAGGTGTGGACATGGAAAATGTCTCCTGGAAATTTATTCTATGGCTTTCTAATCCGAAACGTTTATGGATTCGACCATTGCATCAAATGTGGGGAGGATTGTATCCCTTAATTCCTCGGTGGTTGAGAGCGTGATTGACAACGTCCCGACTCGCACTTTTACGAAGACCTGCTTTTGAAAGATGACGATACCCACACCCTCCAATGTGGTGGCGGGAGTTTTGGATGTAATCATGCCAATGGGAATTCCGTTGGAAGTGGCGGATATCTCGGTGGATAATAGCTCCAGGCCGGGCAGGGCGACTGGAAGAGTCGCTGCGATTTCCTTCAAGTCGGTATCATCTTCCAGAGACATGTCATCCTGTTCGTTCCACAGGAAATTGATGTTGGTCACGAAGCCGGTTTCGGCGTGTCCTTCCTGAATATCGAGGGCAAACAGGCGCAGTTCATCCGGGTTCAGGTTCTCGATGCTGCTCAGGGAGCGTTGGAGGGCCGGGTTCGTTAATTCAGGCAGCAGCCAGGCATCCAAATATTCCTGCTGATTGATGCGGACCGCAAGCCAGCCTGTTGGGACGCTGATCTCATAACCGGCATTGAAGTCGGCGAAAAGGGTGTAGCCGTCATCCGCTTTGGTAAGGGCGCTGCCGGAGGAATCTTCTTCGGGGGTGGGAGTGGCGGTTGGTTCCGGCGTGGATGTGGGCGGGGCGGTTGGGGTTGGAACGGCTTGTTGAGTCTGTGCGAGGGCGGCGGAAACTGTCTCAGCCACCATCATGTCGAGCCGGGTATCAGGCGTCGGCGCGGGCTGCGAAGCGGCGGGAAGTCCCGGCACAGCACAAGCCAGGATCGTTGTCAAAAGGATCAGGGCGGTAAATAATGCGCGTCGCATGTTCATGGGTTCCATCCTTGGTTGGGAAATGAAAAAGCCTCCCGACAATTATAGCCGAGAGGCTTTATGGAGTTGGAATATTATTCTATGCAGTGGCCTGTCCCTTTACAAGCATGTCGGCAAAACTTGTGCCTTTGAGCCTGTTCACCAGTTCCTCCTGCGCATCGCACCAAACGGGGCGCAGGGGGCAATCGGAATCGAATGCGCACGCGCCTGTATCGCCAACGCATTCATTGAGTTGAATGGGGCCATCGATGGCTTCGATCACTTCCAAAAGGGTGATCTCTTTTGGGGTGCGGGCAAGGGTGACGCCGCCGCGCGCTCCGCGTGAAGTATGCAGTAACCCCGCAATGGATAACTGCGAAACGATCTTGGCGAGGAAGGATGGCGGAATACGCTGTTCCTCCGCAATCATACTCGTTGCTGTGCGCTGTTCGCCGTTGCGCGCCAGGTGGAGCACAGCGCGGACGGCATAATCTGCTTGACGGGTGATCTGCATACGAACCTCACTTAAAATAGGTAAACTTTACCGACAATCACGATTTTATTGTGCAATCTGTTTCAAGGCAAGTGATAGAGGTCATAGATGAATTATGACCTTTTACTCTGAATTATAAGGGAGGATTATAGGCATTAGGAAAAAATCACGCATCACGTAATACGTGATGCGTAAAGTGTGAAGGATGATGCTGGGTTATTTCGTGAGGGTCAGGTTCCCCGCTCCCAATTCGATGACAAAGGTCAGCGTTGGGCCTTCGCCTTCTTGTTTGTAGACGTTTCCGCTCTGACTCCAGCCTGAGCCTGCGTTGACATTCGACGCACCGCTCTGCACTGTGACCACTGCGTCCACCCCTTCGGGGACAATGATGATCATGTTGCTGAATCCGCTTTCGATTTTGATGGAAGCGTCTCTTTGCAAATCACCGGAGAAATCGAGGGTGTAGTCGCCTGCGCCGGAGGAGAAGTCGAAGATGTTGAAATTGGCGTTGGCAAGCCCTTCCATTTTGACATCGGATGCGCCGGTGGAATAACTGAAGACCGACATCTCGGTTTGGTTGGGTTCGGAGAAAGCGAGATCCACCTTCGCCGCGCCGTCTTTGATGGTGAGGCTGGTGAGGGAAAGTCCGCCAAGTTCGAAGGTCCCATCGTATGCGCCAGATTCAACGGTGAGGTTCATGGGCTGGTCGCCGAGCTTGAAATTCCATTCGTTTTTGAGATCGTCAAAGTTAGGGATGAAATTTACGCCCACATCGCCCATTTTGACTTGAACGTCGCCGCCATCTTCCACTATTTCGGGCTTGAATTCCTTGTAATTGTAGGTGGCTGTGCCATCCACAAGCGCGCTCCCGCCGGGAGACAGGGTCATTTCGCCTGCACCGAATGAGAGTTGCAGGTTGACTTCGTCCGCATCGGGATAGTCCAGGTTGATTTTGTCCACAACTTCGGGGCCGGGCTGCGCTCTTTTGGGCAGGTCGATGTTAAATCCGCAGGCCATTGTGGCTAACGCGAGTACCGCGATAAATATGAAAAGTTTTTGAAACATAAGAAAAAACCTCCTCAGGTTAATGCCTGAGAAGGTATACGGCGGAAAGTGGAAAGTGGTTGCAGGGGTCTATCGGAATAGTAGGGACACAGCGAAACAATTTATCGTCAAAATTATGAAACGACTCGCTGTGTCCCTGCTATAAATTCAGTTTTCAGACACTTTCCGAGCCTTATTGCTGGGACAATGCTGTTTCGACTTCATCCAGATGCTCATTCCTATGCAAAGCACGGACGACGAATCTTTTGTTATGGTTATATATTTCTTCCAGCAAATCTTTTGGGAAATTTTCCAATTGACTGTCTAATTCCTGCGCAGTTTCAATTGCAAGCCTCACCGCCTCTTTCGCAGGGACGGCTGCCCACAACGGCAGGGACAGATCATTGACGATAATATCCAGTTCGACAATGGATAATTTGCCGTTTTTCGACGTTTGCTCCAATGTGGCTAACACACGCCTGTCCCAAAACGCCAGGTGGGCAAAGGCAATTGCCACCGTCCAATGCTCACCGACGCGGGTCTGCATTTGTTCATCCGTGAGGCTGGCGGCTAGCTTTTTGATTCGTTCTGTGCTTGTACGGTTCAGTTGGTTATAGGTTGGGTCGAGGGACATGGGAATACCTTATTCTTCAACAAAATAGTCTGAGTCTATTCTCTTTAATTCATAAGATGCTATCGGATTAACCCCAATGTTGTAGTCAATCATCAATTGACTTAATATTTCCCCGTCAATCAATATAATCTTACTGTCAATTCGTGAGGCAAATTCTTTTGCTTCTTTAGTAAATTCAGAAGTAGTTATAAATATTCCCTTTTTTGCACGCTGGCCTTGTAATGCTCCAGCAAATTTTTGAATTTCTGGACGACCCACTGGATTCTCCCACTTTTTAGCTTGGATATAAATAACATCTAATCCAAGTCGGTCTTCATTAATAATTCCATCAATTCCACCATCTCCACTTTTGCCAACGGCTCTACCTGCATCTTTACGAGTACCGCCATATCCCATTTTTACAAGAACATCAATGACCAGAGTTTCAAAAAATGAGGGTGAACATTTTTTTACTGTTTGTAATATTTCATCCGTTAAGCTTTGTTTGATATTTAGATAAGCGGACTCGATGGCTTCTTCAGGAGTCTGAGAATCATCATCTTTTGTAATGGTTATGTTTTCATCTGAGTCTTTCTCATGGCGTTCTCTAAATTTTACAAACTCTTCAAATTGGACAAGAAAATTAACGGTGATTCGTTCTGGTGGATTCTTTAGAACCTCTAATCCTCTTTTAGTGATTTGAAATTTTCCTCTTTCGGGAGCATTTAGCAATTCTGCTTTCCTCAAATATGTCCCTGCCCACCCTACTCGATCATAAAACCTTGTCTTTCTTGCGCTTGGGAGCATTTCAGTCAATTCAACTTCTGATAAGTTAAATTCTTTTGCCAATCTGTCTGTTGCATCCTTTAGTGAATGTATTTTTTCATCACCCGTCAATTTAAGTAAAGGAAGCATCAAGGATTGATAATCAGGAATTGTCATAACTTTCTCCCATTTATTTGAATATTATTGATTATTTTTATTTAAGTATAGCACTATCAACGCCTTGTTTCTGAACCAATTCCCCCAACATCTTCCGCGTGGACTCGGCGACTTCTTCAATCGCTTTATTAAACGCTTCTTCATTGGCTTTTGACGGCTTTCGATACCCGCTGACCTTCCGCACATATTGCAAGGCGGCTTCCTGAATCTCCTTCTCGGTGACGGGATGATCCATATTTCTAAGGGGTTTAATACTTCTGCACATGGCAATACCTTTCTCTTATTACTCGTTACTTATTACTCGTTACTTATTACTTTTCCTTCTTCAACGCCGCATCCAACGCCTGATCCACGGAGCGGACTTCGATGATCTCGATGCCCTTCGGATATTCTTCTCCCTTGCGAATGGCCTTGGGAACAATGGCGGTTTTGAATCCCAATTTTTGGGCCTCACGCAAGCGCGCCACCATTTGACCGGGCATCCGCAACTCGCCAGCTAGACCGATCTCGCCGATCAACACCGCCTCGGCACGGATCGGCACATCCTTCCATGAAGATGCGATGGCGGCGGCAATGGCAAGGTCTGCGGCGGGTTCGTCTATTTGGATGCCGCCCACCACGTTGACAAAGGCATCGTGTTCCGCAAGTTTCAACCCCACGCGGCGTGTCAGCACAGCCGTGATTAACAGCAGGCGATTGAAATCCACGCCGTTGGGAGTTCGGCGCGCATTGCCAAATTGAGTTGGGGAGGTAAGCCCCTGAATTTCAACGAGAATGGGGCGCGTCCCTTCCATGGTCACTGCAATGGCAGAGCCAGCCGCGTTCACCAATCGCTCCGCCAGAAATGCCTCAGACGGATTCGTCACTTCCATCAGGCCGCCCTCGCGCATTTCAAACACGCCCACTTCGGCTGTCGCGCCAAAGCGATTCTTCACCGAGCGCAGCAAACGATAAGCCTGGAAGCGATCCCCTTCCAAATATAAGACCGTGTCCACGATATGTTCAAGCACACGCGGGCCGGCAATCGCGCCATCCTTGGTCACATGCCCGATCATGAACACGGAAATCCCAGACGATTTTGCCAACTCACGTAATTGAGACGAACACTCGCGCACCTGCGAAACCGACCCCGCCGACGAATCCATGTCAGATAAATAAACGGTCTGGATCGAGTCAACAATCAACAGGTCAGGTTTTGAATCGCGCACGTGGTTCAAAATCACCTCAAGGTTTGTTTCCGTCACCAGCAGGAGATTGCCCGGTAGGGACACAGCGGAGTTTTCCGATGACTTTGACGAGCGTTCGTCCTGCTGTGTCCCTACGGATTCGTTCGGCTGTGTCCCTACGGCGTTGACCAACCGCATCGCGCGCATCTTGATCTGCCTCTCGGATTCTTCACCGGAAACATATAACACGCGCTGGCTCTTCGCCATCTCCATCGCCATTTGCAGCATGAGCGTGGATTTGCCAATGCCCGGGTCGCCGCCCACGAGGACGATGGAGCCTTGCACGATGCCACCGCCGAGGACTCGCGCAAACTCGCCGATGGGCAGGTGGATGCGATCTTCCGCCTCCCCCCCGACCTCGGAAATGGGACGCGGAATCGAGCGGCCGGTCAGCCCTCTGACAGTTCCCGGTCCCTTCGCAACAGGCTCGTCGTGGACAACTTCCTCCACCATGCTGTTGAACGATCCGCACTGCGGGCACTTGCCCATGTACGAAGCCGCCACGCGCCCACATTCCTGACAGACATATCGTGTATGTGTTTTTGCCATGGTTTACCTCATGTTTGGAATGCAGGAGCTTGCTCCTGCAACGGACAGCAAGCTGTCCGACTCCATAATCAAATGGCAGTATAACAGAATTTTTGTTCTGTTTTTAGAGTCTGCTATACTATACTTATGATAATTAATAACTGATGTTACGCAGCCTTGAGGGCTTGCAATTGGTCAAAAGCCGTGCGGGTCGCCTTGAGATACAAATGTGCCCGCAAAGCAAAATGATTGAGATGACGTTTGATTTTCAGGCACTCCAATTTGAAAATCGCATACAACACAGCAAAAACATGATTGTTCTGTGTGGCGACCCGTCGTACAGGCGCTTTACCCAAAGCGGCATTCTGTTTGAGCGATTTATGGAAGACTTCCACCGGCCATCGTTTTTGATAGGTCGTTAGGATCAGTTTCCGCGTGACCGTTGTGTCACTGCAAGCCAGATAGAGAATTCCCGTGCTGCCATCTTTGTTGCTAAACACTTGGCGCACGAACAGTACAGGAAAAGGCACGTCTTTGAGCCAGCCTGTAAAAAGCGTCTCTTCTTGCCAGGACAGTTCTTCAATCGGCGTAAAACGGTTGGCTTGATAATCTTCTGCACTCACAGCCGCCAAACGATTGGATTTCAGCGCGCATACAAAGTCTTTTTTGAGCGTTTGTTTGATATGGCACATATTTTCCTTCGAGGCGAACCAAGTGTCGAACAGAACAAAGCGAAATTTCAATTGGTTCTGCACGCACACATCCAGCATGGCTCTCATCAACTCGTTTTTGGTTACCAGACTAGTTCGTTTGCGCTTACGCGTCTTGAGGTCGCTGTATTCGACAGGTTTCTTGATCAACTCAAAGGCTACCGGAATGGAGATGTCCTCCACATGATACAAGCAGTTGAGTAGATTGAAACCCTGCACAGCCCGACCTTTGCTATGATCATAATGCCAGCACATCACCTCATTCTCGTCTGTGTACGGCTTTTCTTGGACGGTATCGTCGAAAATCAAGACGGCCTCTTCCCGTTCCACCTTCCGTACTGTAGATTTGACTTCCAGCCACAAGTCCTTCGAGGTGTACTCACCACCCGATAGAAAGCGTGTAATTTGGTCATGGCTGACTTGTCCATCCACCAGTGTCGATAATCCTGTCGCTGTGGTATGTCCAAATGTGCTGAGCAAATAATCGGTGTATAGTTCCAAGTATTCTTTGTTCATGCCCAAATCTTACTCGGTTTTTGACGCATTCACT
>JACPVB010000269.1 GCA_016191985.1 Chloroflexota bacterium
ATGATCAAGGAATCGCGCAAGCAGTAGGCGCGTAGGAAACGGGAGCCAGAATAACCATGAAAGTAGATGTTCTTGATTTGAAGGGCAAGAAAGTTCGCGAGGTTGAATTGCCTGCGAATTTGTTCGAAGCCCCTGTAAATGTAGATCTGATGCACCAGGCCTATGTGCGCCAGATGGCAAATGCCCGCCTGGGTACTCATGAAACGAAAGTTCGTTCTGAGGTTGCCGGTGGTGGCCGAAAGCCGTGGAAACAGAAAGGGACCGGCCGCGCCCGCCAGGGGTCCACGAATGCGGCGCAGTGGGTTGGTGGTGGTCGTATCCATACCCCGCATCCTCGAAGTTATGAGCAGCGCATGCCCAAGAAAATGCGCCAGGCTGCTCTTCGATCTGCATTGTCTGTAAAAGCCGCGGAGTCATCCATTGTAGTTGTGGACGAACTCGACCTGAAGGAAGCCAAGACCCGCGTGATGGCTGAAACACTCGGTAATTTGGTTGGCACATCCACCGTATTGGTGTTGATGCCCACCAAGGACCAGAATTATGACACTGTCATGCGCTCTGCCGATAACATCGAGAGCGCCAAGGTATTGCTCGCCAGCTATTTGAATGTGCGTGACGTACTCAATTTTGACAAGGTTGTCTTGCCACTCAAGACAATTGACGCGCTCGTGGCGCACCTCGGATAGGAGAGAGACATGACCAATCTTTATAATGTCCTCATCCGCCCATTGGTAACTGAAAAATCCAGCTATCAATCCGGCAAACTGAGTCAGTATGTTTTTGTCGTCGCTGATGAAGCGACTCGTACCACCGTGAAGGATGCAATCGAAACCCTGTTTGACGTCACCGTGGCTCGTGTAAATATCCTCAATGCGCCTGCGAAACGCGGACGCCGCACCCGTGCCCGACGCATGTTGGTGCGCCGCCCATCTTTCAAAAAGGCCATTGTTACTCTGGCCGAGGGAAGCAAACCCCTCGAGATCTTTGAAGGGGTGCAGTAATGGCAGTTAAAAAATATAAACCGGTAACACCTGGCACACGCGGTATGACCGGCTACACCTTTGAAGAAATCACAAAGAGTACGCCTGAACGCTCCTTGCTGGTTCCCAAGCAAAATCGCGGTGGCCGCAACGCTCATGGCCGTGTAACCGTTCGTCATCGTGGCGGAGGCGCTCGTCGCTTCGTCCGCTTGGTGGACTTCCGCCGCGAGAAGCATGGCATTCCCGCCAAGGTTGCCGCAATCGAGTACGATCCGAACCGCACAGCCCGCCTTGCCCTCCTCTTTTATGTGGATGGTGAAAAGCGCTACATCGTTTCTCCTTTGGACCTGAAAGTTGGCGACACCATCGTATCAGGGCCCAACGCTGAAATTCGTCCCGGCAACGCCCTCCCGATCAGCAATATTCCGGTCGGTACTCTGATCCATAACATCGAGGTCAGGGAAGGCAAAGGCGGACAACTCGTCCGTTCTGCGGGTGGCGCGGCGCAATTGCTCGCCAAGGAAGGCGACTTTGCCCAAATCCGTATGCCATCTGGTGAGGTTCGTCTTATCCACCAGGTTTGTTATGCCACCATCGGTCAGGTTGGAAATCTTGACCATGGAAACATCAAACTTGGCAAGGCAGGCCGCAAACGCCACCTCGGCATCCGCCCGACCGTCCGCGGTACTGCAATGAGTCCTCGCGATCATCCTCACGGCGGTGGTGAAGGTGTCCAGCCAATCGGTCTCCCAGGTCCCAAGAGTCCGTGGGGCAAGCCCACACTCGGCAAGAAGACCCGCCGCAACAAGAAGACCGATCAGTACATTGTGCGCCGTCGCAGTAAGACGAGCCGCTAAGAATTAGACGAGGTACGCATATATGTCACGTTCATTAAAAAAGGGCCCTTTCATTGAGCCAAAATTGCTCAAGCGCATCGAGGCCATGAACCAGAAAAAAGAAAAGAAAGTCGTTCGCACCTGGAGCCGCGCTTCTGTGATTTTCCCCCAGATGGTCGGCCACACCATTGCCGTTCACGACGGACGCCGCCATGTGCCGATCTACATTACCGAAAACATGGTCGGTCATCGTTTGGGCGAATTCGCCCCGACACGTACGTTCCGCGGACATCAAACCAGCGAGAAGGCTGCGTAGGAGATTGAGATGCAAGATATTCACGCAAAAATCCGCCATCTTTCTCTCTCCGCCCAGAAGGTGCGTTCTGTCATTGATTTGATCCGCGGCAAGAATGCCAATGAAGCCCTGGAAATTCTTCGCTTCGTAAACAAACGCGCCGCTTTGCCTGTGCACAAACTGGTTGCATCTGCGGTGGCCAATGCCGAAGAAAACTTCGGTGTCAGCCGCGACGACCTGTACGTAGCCAAGATTACAGCAGACGAAGCTCCCACACGCAAGTGGAGACGCTTTGGTGCGCGTGGTCGTTTCAAGCCGCTGTTACGCCGCACTTCACACGTAACTGTTATTTTGCGCGAGCGCGGAGCTTAAGGAGAATTTTATGGGTCGTAAAGTACATCCCGTTGGTTTTCGTCTGGGTATCAACCAGCCCTGGGGCGGTCGCTGGTTTGCAGAAGGAAGCACCTATCGCCAGCAATTGCATCAGGATTTTGCCATCCGCAATTTGCTGCTCGGCAAACTCTCAAAAGGCGGCGCTGCTGCCAATGAGAAGGTCCGCGAGCTTCGCAAGCAAATGCCCGATGCAGTGAAAGACCGCAAAGCTGGCATCGCCCGCATTGACGTAGAGCGCACACCCGGCAAGATCCGCATTGCAATTCATACTGCCAAACCCGGTATTTTAATTGGTCGCAAAGGCGAGGGCGTGAAAAAAATCCGCCAGGCGCTTGAATCATTGGTTGGCAAGAAGATCGATTTGGACATCAAGGAAATCTCCTCGCCCGATACAGATGCGATGCTGGTGGCTGCCAACATTGCGGACCAGCTCGAACGCCGTATCGCTTATCGCCGCGCCATGAAGCGTGCCATTCAGCAAGCCATGAAACAGGGCGCTGAAGGGATCAAAATCCTGGTTGGCGGACGTTTGGGCGGCGCGGAAATGTCCCGCGATGTTTGGTTGCGTGAAGGCCGTGTGCCTCTGCAAACCCTGCGCGCAAATTTGGATTTTGCTACCACCGAAGCCCTGACAACTTATGGTCAGATTGGCATCAAGGTTTGGATCTACAAGGGCGAAGCCACACCTGAAGTTGAAGAAAAAGTTGAAGCGACGGAAGGCGTGTACGTCAGCGAGTAACCCGCACGCACGCTTCAAAAAACTAATGAAGCGTGCAGGGTAATCGCAACGTCGCATTGAGATGAGGTATTTGAGATGTTGATGCCGAAACGTGTAAAGTGGCGCAAGCAGATGCGCGGTCGCATGAGAGGAAAAGCCCTGCGTGGAGCAGAAGTTTCCTTCGGCGAATTTGGTCTGCAAGCGCTGGAACCGGGCTGGATCACAGCCCGTCAAATTGAAGCAGCCCGCCGCTCCATCGTCCGTGAAATGAAGCGCCGCGGTAAGATCTGGATCCGCATTTTCCCGGCCAAGCCGTTTACGCACAAGCCGCCGGAGACCCGTATGGGTTCCGGTAAAGGAAATGTGGAATACTACGTCGCCGTGGTCAAGCCGGGCCGGATTATGTTCGAGGTCAGCGGTTTGTCGGCAGATATTGCTGTTGCCGCGTTGAAAAGCGCCCAATACAAATTCTCCATCAAGACCAAAGTTGTGGCTCGCCACACAGGAGGAGAATAATTATGAAGGCCATGAAAGTGGAAGAAATACGCAAATTAGCGGCGGAAGAAATCCGTACAAAATTGACGGATGCCCGTGATGAGATGATGAAGCTGCGCTTTCAACAGGTAACAGGTCAGTTGACCGACTCCAGCCGCCTGACAATTTTGCGCCGTGATATCGCCCGCATGGAAACGATCCTGCGCGAAGCTGAGCGCGCCGCTGTGGAAGGTGCAAAATGAACAATCGTCGTCGTATGACTGGTGTTGTCACCAGCAATAAAATGACCAAAACCGTTGTGGTGGAGATCAC
>JACPVB010000270.1 GCA_016191985.1 Chloroflexota bacterium
ACCCAGACTCCATCTTCAACCGGGATTTTTTCTACGCCACACCGAACCACCTTGAAGAGTTCGTCCCCGTTGAAAACCCGCGCATTCTCAACTCCCTGCGTTTGATCGCCGTCAAGGATTATCGTCCCAACCATCACATGGATTTGATGATGGATGCAAATAAAAGCCGCGCGGTTGCGTTTCTCGTTGAAGAGGAAATACAAAAGGAAGATGAAATAATCAACAACTCATCACCGGCGCAATTGGAATAAAAAAATGGGCGGTGATAAACTGCCCATTTTTTCTTGACTTAATAATCAGAACACATGTTCTAAATTGTTTTCGCCTCTTTCCTACCCGACGCCTGCTCCTGTTTCCTCCATCTGACTCTGCGTCTCGACATTTGCAATGCCTGCAAACTTTGGCTTCATCCAAAACACGATCAATAAACTAATAACCGCGCAGACCCCTACAATCCCTTCCAATACAAGCATACTAATATTTTGTCCAAGATAAACGGCCAGCGCATCCACAAGCGCATGCCATGAAACTGCCAGCCAAAACCAAACAGCCTTCTTTGACTCAAGGCCATACAACACCATCACAGATAAAGCCACGTGCAAACCCATGGCGAAGATGCGTTCCACAAAGCCAAGGATCGCAAGATACGGCGGTGTTGACCAATATGTTTCAACCTGTTGCCTGGCCAATTCAAGTTGTTGAGGTGGAATGCTTGGCACCGTGGACAAGTCAACGTACCGGTAAACCATCATGTTGACAAAGGCCAGCGCAGCCAAAACGCCGAGGATGATGGCTTCCATTCCACCGTGTCCCAGTCCAATGTAAATACCTTCATTCCACGATCTGCTTTTCGTGAGAATGAATTTGAATAAAATATAACGCGCGGTCTCTTCAAAGAGTCCCGCAAGCAGCCCCAGAATTACAGCATACACAGCGACTCCCCAGGATTGAAAAGTCGGGGTCAGCGCCAATACAAGCGGAATATGAAGCACTTGTGACGCGATAAATGTCAAACCGCCTGCAAGGAACAGCTTCCAGGACAATTTGAGTTTACGCGCAAAATATATCCCTGCGATGATGGGAAGAAGGATCATTCCCAAAAAGTTGATGACCAACATGGTTTCAAGCATTTTTACTCCAACTTAAAAAGACGGCATTGAGCGGCGGCGGACCGTTTCACGGGTCAACGGGCGCTTGGCAACAATGGTCACTTTCCCACTTCCTTCGGGGGTGTATACGTGGGTTACTTCCCATCCTTCCTCACCCCATTGATTTAGGATGGCTTCAATATTTTCATCTTTTGTGCCGAAGATACTTCCTATCGTTTGCACACGGTATTCCCATTTTTGAAACTCGTTGTTCATATTTTTCTCCTTCCGTTTCACGTGAAACAAGCGTGACCCTGTGTAGTCGCGCATTACGTTTTACGACTTCGTTTCGTTGCGATACAAAATGTAAGAATAAACTACCAGGAATATTGTGGAACCAATCAGCGGAACAAATAACATCCAAAAGGCAGTCATGCCGCCAAAGAATCCTCCAAGGATGGCGAATGCTCCTGAAAGCATAAACAGGACCGAGCCGAGTTGATGCGTCTTGCCCCAGACCGTATCGCTGGAGAGGGTCCAGGGAGTGCGAATCCCGATGAAGAAGTTTCGTTTTGCCTGTCGCAACAAGTATCCGATGGCGATGAACAGGATGCCCATGAAAGGTAGCATGGCGGCGCTCATCTTAAAATTCTGATAACCTAGGCTCCAGGCCAGGGTCAGCGCGTGGACATAGAGCATGAAGCCCGCGATCAGGGCAATGAACATATTGAAGGTCTCGCGGAATTGTGCGATGTTTGCCTTGAGTGGATCGATATTTGGAATTACGAGAAATAATGCAAACATTCCAAGCGTAACAAGCGGCATCAGGAACACACCCCAGAATTTGGATATGTAACCGTCCACCTGATCGTTGGCATTCCAATGGGAGGCCATTTGCTCAGGCAGTTGATTCCAAAGCGCCAGCCCTGCGATCACCGCGGCGGCGATTAAAGTTAGCACAATAATAGATGTGAGTTTGGTTGTCATTTTGTTTCCTTTTTAATGTGTTTCATGTGAAACGGTTGGTTTCAAGTTGAAGATTGTGTGGCCTGCACTTGCAAATCTTCAACTTGAAAGCTTTCAACTCTGTTCTTTTTTCGGTAAATTATTCTGTGCAAGCGAAATCATTCCGCTCATCCCGCCGAGATTCATCGTGTCCACCGCGGAGGATGGGACGATCACCAGCGCGCCTTTTTCCTTCAGGCCTTCAAAGAGCATGTTCATGGCGCGCAAGTGCAATGCGGTCGGATTGTTGATGTACGCCTCCGAAGCGTCTGCAAACGAAGTCGCGATCTGCTTTTCAGATTCGCCCAGAATTACGCGCGCCTGGCGTTCACGCTCGGCTTGCGCCTGGCGGGACATGGCATCCTCCAAATCCTGCGGGATGACAATGTCGCGGATTTCCACCGATTGTACAGTGACACCCCAGGGCGTGGTTCGCTCATCGATGACGGCTTGAAGTTCCTTATCGATGGAACTGCGGCCAACCAGAATATCCGCGAGCATTTTTTTGCCGATGATGTCACGCAGGGCTGTTTGTGCGGCCCAATCCACAGCCGCGCGATAATCTTCGACCTCGAGCGCGGCTTTCTCCGCGTCCCACACCACCCAAAATAGCACGGCATCCACATCCACGGGTACAGTATCTTTCGTCAGTGTTTTTTGCGCGGCAAACGGTGTGACCATTACGCGATGGTCGATCCAGGTTGTGGCGCTATCCACGATTGGGATGATCCAGAACAAACCAGGGCCTTTCAAGCCTATGAATTTGCCTAACCGCAGCACAATAACTTTTTCCCATTGCGATGCAACCTTCAATGCGAACATAAAATATGAGCCGATCATCGTCCAGCCAAGGACCCATGTGCCGAGCAGCGCATCTGAATATTTCCCGTCGCCAACCAATGCGCCCAATACTGCGATGATAAGAAACACGCCAAACAATGTCCCTGCAATTGGCGGGATGTGCTGGTCATCCTTCTTTTTGTGAATTACGGATTTAAATAGTCTTGTGTTCATTTTTCATTCTCCTGATTAGATTCCTGTTCGTCATCTTTGTCATTCGCTTCTTTCCACGACTTGAGGCTGTCTCTCACCATCTGGCCGACTTCACGCTCTGAGAATCCCAACCGAAAAGCTTCGCTGATGAATCGGTGTGTGAGAGCAGTCAATGATTCGTGTCTCAATTTTTCGCTGACTTCCGGCGGTGGCTTTTCTGTGATGAAGGTGCCGCGCCCTTGCTGCGTGGATATGATTCTTACCTCATCCAACATACGATAGGCGCGCGCCACGGTGTTGAAATTAACTCTCAATTCCGAGGCCAGAGCACGGACGGTTGGCAACTGATCTCCTGGTTTGAGGATGCCATTCGCCAACTGGCTTTGGATTTGGTTGACGATCTGGGTGTAAATGGGAAGCCCGGAGTGGAAATCAAGTTGCAGGGTTAGGGATTTTTCTGTCATAAGCTACCTGTATATTGTACTAATTGTATCATTGTATACATTGTAGCACTTTGGCAAAGATTGTCAAGTAGGTCTGCCCTGCTGTTTCAACGTGGACTCTGATCATGTTGCAGGATCAATTTTCAGTTAAGAATGAAGCGCGCTTGTTTACAGTCCTCTTATCATTTAAAGATTGCCTGCATGGTAGAATTTGTTCGCAATCAATAAAGGAGTAAATAAATATGGAATCAAAGACCGGTACATGGACTGAGAAAAAAGGTTTAGCGCAGATGCTTAAAGGCGGTGTCATCATGGATGTGGTGAATGCCGAGCAAGCCAGGATCGCGGAGGAAGCGGGCGCGTGTGCGGTGATGGCGCTGGAGCGTGTCCCTGCCGATATTCGCGCGGACGGTGGCGTGGCGCGTATGTCTGACCCTGATATGATCTTGAAGATCATGGATGCGGTCAGCATCCCAGTGATGGCGAAGTGCCGCATTGGTCACTTTGTGGAAGCGCAGATTTTGGAAGCCATTGGCGTGGATTACATTGACGAATCTGAAGTGCTCACCCCTGCGGATGAAGAACATCATATTTTGAAACATAATTTCAAAGTGCCGTTCGTTTGCGGATGCCGCAACATTGGCGAGGCGTTACGCCGTATTGGTGAAGGTGCGGCGATGATCCGCACGAAGGGTGAAGCGGGTACCGGTGACGTGGTGGAGGCAGTGCGCCATGCACGCAGTGTCATTGGTTCGATTCGCCAGTTGCAAACGATGAACGA
>JACPVB010000297.1 GCA_016191985.1 Chloroflexota bacterium
CCAAACTACAATACCATGGTGCATATCTCCATTCAAGTTGACCTGCGCGAAGAGAAATCAATTTCAGCGGTACGCGCCAGCCATGTCTATGCCATTGTGAATGAAGCGATGGCAAATGTTGTGCGTCATGCCAAGGCGGTCAATGTGAGTATCGCCGCGAGGGATGCGGGGGAATTTCTGAAAATCCAGATCAAGGATGACGGCGTGGGGATGCAGCCCAATGCCACCAATGGATATGGGTTAAGAAATATGCGTGACCGCGCGCGTTTGTTAAACGGCAGAATGGAATTTGAAAACAATAAAGGGCTGGTCGCCACTCTTGAAATCCCATGGAAGGATTAATATGACAAAGACGCGCATCCTGCTTGTGGACGACCACGATATTGTGCGGCTTGGGTTAATGACCCTGCTTAACGACCAAGCGGATATGGAAGTAATTGGGGAAGCCAGCACCGCCGGCGAAGCGGTAAAAGCCGCCGAAAAATTCAACCCGGATGTTGTCCTCATGGATATCCGCCTGCCGGGCGAGGGCGGCATTGAAGCGGCCCGTCAGATCACAGCGCAATTCCCGAAAATAAAAGTGGTGATGCTCACGTCTTTTGCGGATGATGAATTGGTGATGCGTGCCATTAACGCGGGCGCGGTTGGGTATGTGTTAAAACAAGTCGGGAATGAGGAGCTGATTCGGGCGATTCAGGCAGCGGCGAGGGGCGAAGCGGTTCTTGATCCATCCACAACGGCGCGGCTGTTGACTCGAGTCCGTGAGGCGGAGAGGAAGGCCGAGGAGGATGCCTTCCGCGATATTTCCGACCGTGAAATGGATGTGTTGCTGCACCTTGCCAAAGGACGAACGAATGCCGAGATCGGCAAGTTGTTGAATTTGAGCGAGAAGACGGTGGGCAATTATGTCAGTTCGATGTTTGAGAAATTGCATTTGAATAATCGCATCGAGCTTGCGGCGTATGCGTATGAGCATCACCTGTTCGAGAGGGTTGGGAAGGAATAAGCAGTAAAAAACTGCGGGACGGTTTAGTATTACAGCGCAAAGCCAGGCTCAAAGCCGCCGTCCCCGGCGGCGATTTGCGAGACAAGCCCTGCGCCGGGGACGGCGTAGGGAGCAACCTTGTGCTGTAATATTAGGTCATTAAAAAATTGACAGGCTGGAGGAATTTTCCTCCAGCCTGTTTTCTAAGGAGAGAGAAAACGCTGTTGAATTTATTGAGGCTTGAAGACGAGGAAGGAAGCGCCGGTCTGGGTTGCGTGGCGGACCTGTGCGTTCTCGAAGACGGCCACACCGAAGTAATAGGAGGCGGTCAGGTCGCTGAACTGCACATCGAATTCAGAGCCGGTGTCGAGCAGGCGGCCAAATTCGAGGGTCCATACACCATCGGCCCATTTCCAGCCAGCGGAGATTTGACCGCGGTCGCCAACGATTTCGGATTTCACGATGCCAGGGATGATGGAGCCGACGGGCAGCGCATCGAGGTCTTCCTGGGTCAACGCGACTTTTTCACTGTCGAGGATGTAGCCGGGAGCGCCGGTGGTCATATCAATGTTGGGGGATGTGAAGCCGGGGATAGTCTTGTCCGCTACGGTCTTGGTTGCATCGGCAGGGTCAGGCATGGAGCCGTAGTTATCTGAAAAACCACCGCTGTCTTTCGGGTCGCTCTTGCGGCCGGCTTCCTTGTTTCCATTGTCGGCATCTTTGCGGGCTTCGTAGGTGGTCCAATCTACATACTGGTCGTCGATCTGATTCAGGTTGCGGATGGATTTCCAGTGCCAGATATCGCCCAATTCGCCTTCAGCGGCAGTGAACTTATTGCCGTAAGGTTTCTCATCGGGGTTTTCGCCGTCATGGCAGGCGGTGTAGCAGCCCTTGGTTTCAAACTTGGCAATGCTGTTGTCGATATTCCAAATGAAGGCCATTTTGTCTTCGTAATGGAGGTTGTTGTCGCCGCCTTTGTCATCCGGGTCTTTATCCTGTTTCCAGGTTCCGTCTTCCTGCTTAACCCACGGGTAGCGGTACCAGGATTCGGTGGGATCTTCGTAGGTCATCAGGAAGTAGACGCTATCCGCAGTGTAGACGGCCTTAAGGTTGACTTTGGTTTCAAAACCGCCGAAACCGCCGTCCACATCGATGACGAAATCTTCGGCCTCAGCCCAGAAGGCTTCGTCCGCAACACCGTCAAGCGTGGGAGCTGCGTCTACAAAACTGGCAACAAGAGCGCCTTCGGGGGCTTCCCAGGCGGGAGCGGGCGGCTCAGTGGCTACAACCGGCGCTTCGGTGACAACGACAGGTGCTTCTGTTGCAGCAGGCGTAGGCGTGCCGCAGGCTGAAAGGATCAGCGAAGCAAGCACGATCAGGGAAAGTACAGACACTATCTTTTTCATGGTGAACTCCTCATTAAGTTTTTATCGAGAGTGATATATGCGCGGGTCTTTCTCACGAATTTTTCATATATCTACTATCAGTTTATGCGTCTTCATGGTTTGGGGTTAGAGGAGTCCTCCCCTAATCAAATAGGGGAGTTCAGGCAATTGTTTAAATTCATAAATTGAATTTATGACCGCGGGCATTATATAATATGTGGAAATAGCTTCTGCAAAAGGAACATCATCATGACCCATCGCAAAGACATCGTCCTGCTTTTCGCAACCCGCATTATCCGCCTGTTTTGCTACGGATTTCTCTCCGTCGTCCTTGTTTTGTATCTGGCTGAAACCGGTCTCACAGAAAAACAGATCGGCCTGCTGTTCACGCTCACCCTTGCAGGCGACGCGGGCATCTCCCTCTGGCTCACCACCCACGCAGATGGGTTCGGGCGCAAGCGCATATTGTTGATCGGCGCATTGCTTATGCTGGGCGCGGGCATCGTTTTCATCCTGACGAACAACATCGTCATTCTCATGGCCGCCGCAATCATCGGCGTTATCAGCCCAAGCGGCAATGAGATCGGCCCGTTCCTTTCTGTGGAACAGGCCGGGTTGACGCAGCTTGTCTCGAACGAATCACGCACAAACACCTTCGCATGGTATAACCTGGTCGGCTCATTTTCCACGGCTAGCGGCGCGCTGGCTGGCGGCTGGCTGGCGCAGATACTCCAGTCCAACGGCTGGACTGCCCTGGAATCCTATCGATTTATTTTGATGGGGTACGCGCTCGGCGGTCTATTGCTGACAATTTTGTTTCTGGTCGTATCCCCCGCCATCGAAGTCACAAACCACAAACCGGAAGTGGAAATCAAAAAGATGTTCGGCCTGCATCGCTCGCAAGGGGTCGTCATCAAACTCAGCATGTTGTTTGCGTTGGACGCGTTCGCAGGCGGCCTGATCGTACAAAGCATGATCGCCTATTGGTTCCACATCAAATTTGGAGTGGATGCGGGGATTCTCGGCAGCATCTTTTTCTTTGCCAATATCCTCGCGGGCATCTCCGCTTTGCTGGCAGTAAAAATCGCCGGCAAGATCGGCCTGATCAACACGATGGTTTTCACGCACATCCCGTCCAATATTTTATTGATGCTCGTGCCGTTGATGCCCTCCCTGCCCCTCGCCATTGGACTCCTGCTCCTGCGCTTCAGCATCTCCCAGATGGACGTGCCCACGCGTCAATCCTACACGATGGCTGTTGTGGCTCCAGACGAACGGTCCGCCGCTGCGGGTGTGACCGCTATTGCCCGTTCCGTCGGCGCTGCCATTTCACCAACGCTGACGGGAATCTTTTTCAGCATCCCCGTTTTATTCAGCGCGCCCTTTTTCCTTGCCGGCGGACTGAAAATTATTTATGATCTCTTGTTGTTCAGGGAATTTCGCTCTGTTAAGCCACCGGAAGAAGCGTAGGGGCCACCCTCGCGGTCGCCCTAACGCCCTAAATTTATGACGAATGGAGAATCTATGTCAACCGCACCGAAATCACAAATATTGCATCTCGCTGAAATGGTCAGCTACCAGGAGGGTTCAGTGGTCAGCCGCCAGGTCACCAAGGCAGAGGCGGGCAATGTCACGCTTTTTGCCTTCGACAAGGATCAGGGCTTAAGCGAACACACCGCGCCGTACGATGCGCTGGTGCATGTCCTTGAAGGTGAAGCCGAAGTGACGATCTCCGGTCAACCGTTTCATCTGGAAATGGGGGATGCCATCATCATGCCTGCTGACGAACCGCACGCATTGAAGGCGATTGAAAAATTCAAGATGCTGTTGACTATGATCCGGGCGTAACGTATTTCTGTACCGCGAGATTCCTTTCGCTCCTTGCGAAATAAATTTCGCGGTACTTTTTATTTCCGGAAATATTTTTCAAACTCATTCAGGTCAACTCGGGCCGTCATGTCCAGGTCCAACGGAGTCACGGCCACCATTTTTTTGTATCGCAAAACGAACACATCTGTATTTTCCTGTTCGTTGTCCATGTTGCTTTCATGCCTGTACGAGATGACGCCGGGCACATCCCAGGATTCTCTTTCCACGGGGAACGGTTCATAGTATCGGCGGCGGGAAAGCCTTGCCATTTGCCACTCCGTTTCAGGCGTGGCATGACTCGGCACTTCCACTTTGATCAAGTCCACACCGTTGGAAAGTTTTTTGTCCAAAAGCATTTTTGCAAAGTAGCCGGTGAAATATCCCGCGGTTTTAAAATCAATATCCACGGAATGGGTTAAATGATAATGCGCCTCTGTTTGCAGTGACACGGCCATCGCGGGAAAGCCCAGCGAAGCGGCTTCCATTGCCGCGCCCACGGTGCCGGAGATGGTAATTCCCAAACCAACATTTTCACCGTAATTAATTCCAGAGACGATCAGGTCTGGCTTATGCGGGACGATTTCCAAAATGCCATGCAAGACGGCCTGGGCCGGGGAACCGCCCACCGCATACACGCTCCATTCCTGACCGTTGACCTGCACTTGTTCCTTCTTAATGATCCCATCTGACGTACTGGGCAAACTGCGCCCCATGCCGGTGGACTGTTCGCGTGGCGCGGCCACAGTGACGTAGCCAATTTTGGAAAGTTCACTAGCCGCCGCCCACAAGCCAGGCGAGCGGATGCCGTCATCGTTGGTTAAAAGGATGTGTGGTTTATTCTTTTTCATAGTCATCCATTATAAACAAAAGAAGCGCGGAAATTCCGCTTCTTTTGGGTTTGCGACATACTTAATATAAAACCGTCTTTCTGCGTGAAAGGCGGTTTATAGTGCTCTCGGCAGGACTCGAATATCATCCCTCGATGGGGCCTGCGACCTACTTAACTCACCTTACGCAAAACGGATTTCTGACCCCGTAGGGGTCGAATGATTATAGATTTTACGATTTGTCATATTCAACCCCGAAGGGGTGGTATGGCTCGTAAGACCCATGTCATCCCTTCGGGATTTGGATTCCGTTCCTCCAATTTTCTATAATCCTGTCATCCCTACGGGATTGGACTGCGTAAGGTCAGCTACTTAATGCAAGACCGCCTTTCATACAGAAAGGCGGTTCATGGTGCTCTCGGCAGGACTCGAACCTGCGACCTATTGCTCCGCAAGCAAGCGCTCTAATCCACTGAGCTACGAGAGCATTTACGAAGCGGGTGGTATTTTACTGTAATGTAGGATGACGGTCAAGGTGCTTGACTGACTTGGAGCATCACAGTAAAATCGGGTTCTCGCGGGAGTCGCCAAGTGGTAAGGCATCAGCCTTCCAAGCTGATATTCGTGGGTTCGAATCCCATCTCCCGCTCTCGTCCAGTGATCAGTGTTCAGTGACCGGTTATCAGATTGGCAACTGATTACTGGTCACTGATTACTAAATGACGGGCCCGTGGCGCAGCGGTTAGCGCAGGCGACTCATAATCGCTTGGTCGCAGGTTCGAATCCTGCCGGGCCCACAAAAATTGGTCTCAGGCCCCATCGAGGGATGACATTCGCATCCTGCCGGGCCCACTGTTTGATCTTTTTTAATGCGGGACTTATACAATTTTTTGCAGCTACATCACTGAATTTATTCCAATTGCAATCACCCAAAAACGAAGAGCGTCCTAAATCAATTGGGAGAAACCAATATGACAATCAACACAAATCCAGGCTGTTTGGCCTCCATTCTCTCCATATTCAGTCCGAAGAAGCCAATAAAAACAATATATCCCTACGAACTACGGAATGAGTTTCTATCACCAGCGGAATTATCATTTTACAAAGTTTTAGAAGATGTTATCAAAGACAAGTTGATTGTCCAATGCAAAGTAAGGCTTTCTGATATATTTTATGTAGCCCAACCCAACAGAAACATAAGATATTCAAATAGCATAAACCAAAAGCACATAGATTTTTTGTTGTGCAATCCCAAAAACATGAAACCAATTTTAGGGATAGAACTAGACGATTCAAGCCGTAGCCGCCCGAGCAGGCAACAACGAGATAGTTTTGTAAATGAAATTTTCGTAGCAGCAAAATTGCCCTTGCTTCATGTCAAAGTAAAGCATTCATACAACTCTCAAGAATTATTCGATCAAATAAAACTTGCGGTTACAACCTCAAGATAGGAAAATTAATATAACCATAGCCAAATAGATCAAAACCCTGCGGCCATTTGTTCGCAGGGTTTTGAATTTTGCCGAGGGTGCGGATTCTGTTTATTTGCTGAATCAGCCGTCCCGATGGAATGAGGCGGTTTTGTCCTCTTTTATGGGGTGCAGGTGACGGGGAATGTCACCTGGTGGACTTGTTCGTTGGGGGCGAGGATCAGCAATTTGACCCAGTAATCGCCGGGGGCGTTGATCTGATAATACTCATTGATAACCTGCGTTCCAGCCGTTTCGTATATCATCGTGCCTTCGTTCGATGAAACTCCTGTACTGACTTCCCACTTCCAGGTTAATAAGGTTGGGCCGTTGGCGGTGACTTGCGCTTCAAAGAAAACCGTCTGTGGAAATTGATTGCAGGCGACCACGATTCGGTTTGGCTCGATGCGCAAATCAACTTTGGTGATGGTGACGAACGGAGGCTGCACAACCTGCAACTCACTAGTCGGTGACTGTGGCTGGGTTACATCCGCCGAGACCCAGCAGAAGCCGCCGGGTTTGCCGGGATCCTGAACATACCACCATGTGAAGGCTTCATTGCGCCCGACTGCGCGAAGCGTTTGTCTCTGGGGGAATTCGTTAACCAATTCATAGACCGTTCCAGGACCAAACCGACAATTGATCAATTCATTTATGATGTTCAATGTCACCTGTACGGGCGTTGGAGTGGGTGGAACGGGGGTGACACTGGGAATGGGCGCATTTGTTGAAGTGGGGCTGGGGGTTGGCAATGATTCGGCTGTGGAACGGCTGCAAGCCGCCAGGATGATCGTTACAAGTCCTGTGAGCAGGACGACGCGCTTCATGTGTTCCTCCTTTTGTTGATGGTTGTCCTATTCCATCGGCGCTGGTTTTATCGTTTATCTCATAAATGAGTAAGCATTTGTAGAAAATCACGGGTCAAGACCGAATTTTCTGCTTACTAAATTATGCGATACTCTGTAGAAATGCCTGGAACGTTTTATGTTCCTGTGCGAGCATCCTCATCTTATTCGTTTTTACATAAAGTCAGTATGGGATAAAGGTACGGCAAACATATAGTCCCCTCGCAAACATTTATTTCAAGGTAACTTACTTTATCGCTTGTCTTATAAATTACTTAACTCTTTGGAAAAATCGCGAGGAAAATCGTGATTCAAATTCAATTAATTATGCGATGCTCTGTAACCTCGCAAACGCGCGGACAGGAAACGTGCCTGCCCCTTTGAACTTCGGTGGGACGGCGGTGAATGTGAATCCCTCGTCCGGGACATTCGCCAGATTACACAGATGCTCGGCGATCAAAATTTCCGCCCGCAGCAAAGTGGAGTGGACAGGGCGCGCATTGCCGCGGGTATCGTCAATGTTCAACGCGTCGATGCCGACGAGTTTGACGCCGCAGTCTCGAAGATAAATCGCCGCATCCTCAGTGAGGAAGGGGTGATTTTCAAAATATGTGTCGGTTGCCCAGTGTTCGTCCCAACCGGTGTGGACCAACACCGCGCGCCCGCGTAATTCCCTGCCCTTAAATGCCTCGGCTGTGACCGCCAACCCTTTGCGATAATCCGCGCGGATGACGATGCCTTCGAGGTCAACAAAGCTTTCCAAATCCACTTCGGATAAGTCCTTGCCATCTTCATAGCGATGAAATGGACAATCCACATAGGTGCCGGTATTGGTGACCATTTCGATCTTGCCGATCTGGAATTCCGTACCGGAGGCGTAACGCCCGCGTGATTCTTCGCGGCTAAGATAGTCACAGATGATGGGGGCGGGGAGTCCCTTGTAAGTGACCAGTCCATCGTAGATGGTGTGGCTGAGGTCAATATAGGATGGGTCAATGGCGGTGTTGATCGACCGGCGTTTGTGCGCTTCGGTGATGATCTGCTTGTTCAAAATCCGCACTTCACCCACCATAAGCAGGCGCATATCTTGAACGATGTAATCTGCCAGTTCCTTATCGGAAATATCATCCCCGTCAATGTCGAGGCGGAAATCCTGTCCCTGAATTCCGCCGCCATTGGTGAAATCAATTTCAAAGTCGAATTTTACACGTTTGGACATGGGGTTTCTCTTTCTTATCTTCTCGCTCAATGGTCTTGAAAAAGTTCATGTATACCCGATTGCGCCGCAATCAGGTTGTAGCAATCCTTTTATTTGCCTCGTCCATTGCACTGAATAACTCTGCTTTCATATCTGAAATGATTGACTTAAATTTCTGTTTTGAATATTTGTCTTGTATCTCTTCAGGGTCTTCCTGAAGATCATAAAATTCAAAGTAATCCTGATATTTATGTACGTAGCCATGATAATAGATCAGCTTGTAATTTCCCTTCACAATCGAATACGTGGCTTTCGTAAACGGTTTGAAGGCAGAACTTTCCTTGGCCTCCATGGTAATAATACTGCGATCCGGATCTTCAACCCCGCCAAACCCTAGTAATAAATTTCCTTCATTTGATGCAGGTATATCGGCCCCCGCCAGATTTAGAATTGTTGAAAAAAGGTCAATGTTACTGCTGGGCATTAGAAAATCCCGACGGGTCTCATTACCTGGCACGAAAATCATGAGCGGGATCCTGATCACAGGTTCGTAAAGCAGGCCAGTGAAATGTCCGTTCGTGCCACGTTCGAACATTTCACCGTGGTCCGCAGTAATAATGAAATAGGTATGTTCCAGAACACCCTGTTCTTGCAAAATTGAAAGCAGATGGCCGATTTCCAAATCCACATTCGCAAGAAAAGCGTCATACTTGTTTCGTTCATTATTAAGGCTCGATTGGCTGGAACCAATGGAAAGTACATGCTCGCGTTTGACAACAGGT
This sequence comes from Chloroflexota bacterium, assembly GCA_016191985.1. Classification (GTDB taxonomy): domain Bacteria; phylum Chloroflexota; class Anaerolineae; order Anaerolineales; family Villigracilaceae; genus Villigracilis. The sequence goes on from JACPVB010000297.1 coordinate 9,361, forward strand.
TCATAGCCGTCATTGTCGAACATGCCCATAAAATCCTTATCCGGGGTATACGGATTGTGAGGAGGATAAATATGAAAGTAGGAAAAAAAGGGAGACTCATGCTCGTCCAGTTCAAGGATCTTGTCCGCGATGCCATCGAAAAGACCTTTCATTGTAAAAACACTATCATAGAAAGTTGCACGCGGTAAACTTGTAGGGTAATCCTCGGATGGAATCGTATTTACCTTGGACTGATAGTAAAGGCTATTAATAAAACTCAGCAAGAGTGAGTTGCCACTATATAACATTCGCACAAGCGCCTGGTCAGCGAGCCGGCTGTCGTCCTTGAATTTTTGACTTATTGCTCCATTAATCAAGCCAAATTCTGACATCGGGAGCAGAGAATCAATATCGGGTGAAAATTGGTTGAGTAAACTAACCGCCCAATAATTCTGGGAAAAAGCCATTTTGAAATAGTCGTCCCCGATAAAACGGAAAATGTTGTGCTCTGCAAACTCTTTCTTGATAATCCCACCGTGGTTGATGGCTCTGTGAGTCCAGGGTTTTAAACCAGTTAATAGGGATGAAGCGCCGGGAACCGTAAAATTGCCGTTCGCATAGTGTTTATGATAAATAAATGCCCGTTCTCCCAGTTTTTCGAGGTTGGGGGTTGTTTTGCGTGGGTACCCATATACCGATAAATTTCGTGCTGTCATTGCATCGCAGACAAGTACAATGATATTCGGCAATGTCTTTCCAGATTTACTGATGCGGGCGGATTTTAGAAGAACGTTGGAGGCCAGACCGCCCCCAAAAATTCCCCACCCTAATTTCATGAATTCTCGTCGTGAAAGTTTTCCCATTTCTTAACCTAAATTTCTGACAAAGATGATGATATATGAGATAAACGAAGCCGGCAAATAGATATATAAAAACACGATGCAACGATCCGCCATGGTTTCTACAACTCTGGCAACAAACTGGCTCACTTCTCCCAAGAGGAGAAGTATAACGGTGCATATCGCAAAAAATATTCCCCACGTATTGATATTTGCCAACACCTCAAAGGTCGTTGTTTGTGCATAAAGATACATGATGGAACCTAAAAAGGTTATTGTTAGGATTGTTCCACGCAGAACAAATTTATCTAAAAATAACTTTTGGGGCAGGATAAAACCAAAAAGCAGCAGGGATGCGATCAACAACAGACTTTCTACAAAAGCACCCGCCATGATATAGGCAAACAGGCCGAAAATCTCTGTAATGTCCAAATACAAACCCCATTGATTAATTACAACGTTAAACGTGGTAATGATCGCCCATGAAAACAGAATCGCTACACCCACAGCGTAAACTGAAATGGTTTGATCTCTTTTGGGAAATCTTTTTAACAAAGCCATATTTTCTCCAGACCAATTGAATTTTCCGATTTTATCATTTTCATACTTCCAATGTAAAAGATTGTTCCAAATTTGGTAAAGCATATTGAGCCTGTTTCAATACACTTTGGTTTTGGGACGCTGACAACTACACTTGCGCCAGGCGCAATTGAAAACACAAATGGACACAGATTTTTTGAAGATTTTTCCGAAAAAACGATCAATATCAGCGTTTCAGCATTCATACTTGCCCTGTGGTGGGTAGTGCCAGAGTCTACGTCCCGATTTTATGAATGTAAAGTAATCAAAAGGCTCATTACGTTTTGAGCTAAATCTTGCTTGAATTCTGCCAGAGCTAATCTCATCCCTGCATCCTCTCCCACTCCGCCAGTTTGACATCCATCTCTTTCTGCACGCGCTCGTATTCCTTGCCGAGCACAGCAACTTCCTTCGCATTCACCAGCGGACTCTCCAATTGCGCGCCCAGATTCGCCAAAGTCGTTTCGAGTTCAGCGATCTTGTTTTCCAACTCCTGTAATTGCGCCATCTTTCTTCTTTCCTCTTTCGTGCTGGAACCTTTGGGTTTCCTTCCCTCGTTACTCGTTCCTCGTCTCTCGGCTCCCACCTCCTGCGCCGCCATGAATGCTAAATATTCCTGATGTTCGCGCTCGGCGCGCATCTGCGAGTAGGTGCCGTTGTAGGCGGTGAGATGCGCATCCTCGGCATCGATCTCCCAAATTTGGGTGGCGACGGCATCCACAAGATAGCGATCATGCGTGATTAACAGGATCGTGCCTTTGTAATCGTCCAGCACAGACTCCAACACTTCCTGTGAGGGAATATCGAGGTGATTGGTAGGCTCATCGAGCAGGAGGAGATTCGTGTCCTGCAGGGCTAGTTTGGACAGCGCCAATCGTCCGCGCTCGCCGCCGGAGAGCATCTCCACTTTTTTGTAGACATCATCTCCGCTGAAAAGATATTTTCCAAGATAATCGCGGATCTGACCCGGCAGCCAGTTCGGCATCACCGAGTCAATTTCCTGCAAGACCGTTCGGTTCGGGTCGAGACCTTCGTGCGCCTGCGCGAAGTAGCCGATCTGCAAGCTGGAGCCGAGGGTTACTTCACCTGCCAGCGGTTCGAGCTGACCGAGAATCGTTTTCAAAAAAGTTGTCTTACCCGCGCCGTTCGGGCCGATCAACGCGGCGCAATCCTGCCTTCGCAATTCGATGTCTGGCGCTTTGAACAATAATTTTTCAGGGATGCCGGGTTCGGCGCGATAGCCAACTTGTAAGTCCTTTGTGCGAACTACCAAATCACCCGAACGTTTTTCAGAGCCTAATCGCAAATGTAAATGGGGCAACGTCCGCACGGGGGATTTCAAAGCGCGCACGCGCCGCTCGGCTTCTTCCACACCAAACGAAGAGGTAGGAGTAAATTGTGCAATGTCC
>JACPVB010000298.1 GCA_016191985.1 Chloroflexota bacterium
AACGACCAGCATAGGTCAAGTCATCCCGCAAATCTTCCTGCGAATAGTGGCGGGACACGCCGCGCTGGCCCAATAGAACACCGAACTCGAATTTTGTCATATCGCACAACTGGCGTGCCTTGCCAAAGGACAAAATTCCCTGCGCATACAGGGAAACGGCAAGCTCGATCAACATGCGTTGCTGGCGTTCGCTTCCCGGCAGGCGCATTGCTTCTGCTACAGTATCTGGAATTTCAAGATGGATTGCCATACTACAGCTCCTGCCGATATTATAGCGCAACAAACTCCCCGCTTATCCCCGATTACATAGTATCGCGTGAGTGGCAAAGTCAAAATAACAGATGCACTCACAATCCCCTCAAACAGCTTAGGAACAGATGAGACAAGCGATAATCTCATAAAAACTACTGTGTTAGAATCTTGCGCGTGAACGAGAAAAATGTTTTAGTTTTGGCATCCAACTCGCCGAGGCGCAGGCAACTGCTTGCGCTCGGGAACTGGAACTTCAACGTGATCGTCGCTGATGTGGATGAAACTCAACTGGAAGGCGAATCGCCACGGGACTATGTCCTTCGGCTGGCAAGGGCCAAGGCGCTGGCGATCCAGCCCAGGGCGGAGTCGGAGGCGGTTATCATCGGCTCGGATACAACGGTTGTGGATGGGGATTCCATCCTCGGCAAACCGGTGGACAAAGAAGACGCCGAACGGATGTTGAAGCAATTGCGCGGACGGACGCATCAGGTCTACACCGGGCTTGCTTTGTACAGAAAGCGGGATGGTAAAACACTGACAGAGTTATCTGTGACGGATGTGCCCATGCGAAATTATTCCGATGAAGAGATTGCGGCGTACATCAAAACAGGCGACCCGATGGACAAAGCCGGCGCGTATGCGATTCAACACCCTGATTTTCAGCCCGTTGAATCCATGCAGGGATGTTATGCCAGCGTGATGGGGCTGCCCATGTGCCACGTCCTGCGTGCGCTGAAAGAATTTGACATCGCCCCGTCGGCGGATGTGCCCTCGGCCTGCCAGTCTTTGTTGAATTACGATTGTCAGGTTTCACCCGCCATTCTGCGCGGGGAATTGATTAGGTAGCAGTTTTTTATGCTCTCGCGGTGTCCCTGCCGCCGAGGACGGCGGCTTGAGCTATAGTTTAAGTTTGAAAGGAAACGTAATGAAGCCATTACGCTGGATCAATTTTGTTTTGATCATTATTTTTCTCTCTGCTTGTGTTTCCAGTGGAGATGGAGTTCTACCACCGATCTTTGGTGGCCCAACCTCCACTCCACTACCACCACCAGTAGTAGGCATTACTCCCGCACCGGATGAAAACGCGGCAGTGACCAGGTATCTCGAAGCCCTGCAGCAGGATGATTTTGAATCCATGTACTCCATGCTGACGGAGGAAAGCCGCGGCGCGATCACTCTCGAAGATTTTTCCAAACGCTGGAACGATTCCTTGAATGCCATGAGCGCGGCCAGCATCGAGTTCGCGATCAACTCATCCCAGATCGGTCCGCATGACGCCGAAGTGGGGTACAGCGTCACCTATAAAACTGTTCTGGCGGGTGATATTCAACGCAATATCCTGCTGCGCATGAAAAATGAAAACAACGAGTGGAAAGTCATTTGGGATGAAGCGCAAATTTTACCGGAACTTGCGGGCGGCAACCAGCTAGTGATGGAATACAGCGTCCCTGCGCGCGGCGATATTTATGACAAGGATGGCCTGCCCATCGTTACCCAATCCGCCGCGTTCGCCTTCGGCATCCAAACAGACCTGATCGACCCGGACATGCGCGGAGCCTTGACCACAGAACTTGGTCTGCTGTGCGGATTTGACCCGCTTGATATTGAAGACGAGATCGACGCTTCGGGACCCGGCTGGTACCTGCCGATGTGCGAAGGGACAAAAGAGGAAGCCCAGAGATTGCTCTCCATCAGACCCGGTGGATTGGTGGTGACAGACTACGAGTCCCGTTATTACTTCCAAACCGGTCTTGCACCGCAGGCAGTGGGCTTCACACTTTCCATTTCACCGGAACAATTGAATCAATATCGCCGCCTTGGTTATAACGGCAGCGAAAAAGTCGGTCAATCCGGCGTTGAAAAATGGGCGGAGGATTATCTGGCCGGGCAACACGGTGGCATTCTGCGTGTGGTATCTCCTGGTGGACAACCCATTTCCACCCTCGGGCAAAGTAACCCGCAGCCCGCGGACTCGGTCTACCTCACCATTGACAGCAACATGCAATCCTACGCCCAGTCTGCGATTGAATATTTCCGTGGCGCTGTTGTGATAATGGAAGTGGACACCGGCCGCATCATCGCCATGGCATCCAGCCCGGATTTCGACCCAAACGCCTTCGACCCAGCCAACGTGGCAAATAACGGCAACATAAGTGACTTTAACGAACCCCTCTTAAACCGCGCTTCACAGGGACAGTATCCACTCGGCTCAGTGTTCAAGGTCATCACCTTCTCTGCTGCGCTTGAGAGTGGATTGTATTTGAAAGACACCCCATACGATTGTCAATACGAGTTCGCAGAGCTACAGGGCATCCCTCCGCTGCACGACTGGACATGGCAACACTGCCAAGATGCGCTTGCAGTCGGCGAGGCTTGTAATTCTTCCACAGAGCTTCCTTCCGGTCTGCTCACCTTGCAGGAAGGGCTGATGCGTTCCTGCAATCCTTATTTTTGGCACATCGGTTTGGACTTATACAAGAATTGGGATCGCGGCGGCGACATTGCCAAAATGGCGCGCAGTTTCGGCCTTGCTTCCCCTACCGGCATTGAGCAAATCGAAGAAGCCAGCGGCCAAATCCTTGAACCCGCCAGCGAGTTGGATGCGGTTAATCAGGCAATTGGGCAGGGCGATGTACAAGTCACTCCTTTGCAGGTAGCCAGATTTATGGCGGCCATCGCCAACGGCGGGACCTTATACCGGCCACAGATCGTTGAGAAGATCCAGCCTGTGGAAGGCGACCCGTTGCTCGTATTCAAGCCAGAAGCACAGGGCACACTTCTCCTGCGCTCGGAAAATTTGGATATTCTGCGCGAAGCGCTTTTGATGGTGACACAAAACAGCCGCGGCACCGCCACCTTCAATTTGCGCGGCCTGCAATTTGACGTGGCCGGCAAGACCGGCACCGCCGAATCAGGCAGTGGCAAATCCCATGCGTGGTTCGCCGGGTACACCTTGAACGAAGAAAACACCGGCCTGCCCGATATTGCCATTGCGGTCATCGTTGAAAATATCGGCGAAGGCTCGGAATATGCGGTGCCTATTTTCCGCGCCATGGTGGAGACGTATCACTACGGCAGTCCGCAGCGTCCCTTCTACGATTGGGGGCAGATCGGATATCCGCCGTACACGCCTACTCCGTTTGGCGTCCCTCCGCCAGATGATGATGATAATTAACTCATGAACCAGTACCCTCTACTTGTCCTTCCGCCCGCTCCGCGCGCAGGGACGATGCGCTGCGGTACAAAACCTCGCTTTTTTTGTTGCTCGGTTTAATGGTTAATCTCTCTTGGTTGAATGTTGAAACGCAAGATGAATCTTGCAGTACAAACACTTCTTCATAAAGTGAAATAAGGTAACTATTTGACGAACGCGATCACCAAACACGGTTTGATCATCAAGGCCCAATCCGGTTTCTTTTGGGTGGAAACCGGGGAGGGTCTTGTCATTTGTCAATTGCGGGGGAAGTTAAAACAGGGCAGGGCCAAAGGCGATATTGCCGCGCTTGGCGACCACGTCCGCATTTCGGTTTTTGGGGATGGCAGCGGGGTCGTGGAAAATGTCGAAGAGCGCAAGCAGGCTTTGGTCAGGTTGGACCCGCGCCCGCAGGGTGAATATCAACAGGTGCTGCTGGCAAATGCCGATCAGGTTGTCTTCGTGTTTGCGTGCGCGAATCCAAATCCAAAATTAAGAATGTTGGACCGTTTCCTCGTCATCGCGGAAAAACAAAAGATTCCTCCCATTATTGTCGCAAATAAAATAGACCTCGTTGACAACGCTTCGTCTCCGCTCAGCGCGAAAGATATTTTTGGTTTGTACGAAGCCATCGGCTATCGCGTGATCTATACTTCGGCGAAAGCCGAAACGGGGTTACATGAATTGCGCGGCGCATTGAAAAATAAAATCACCGCATTGGCCGGGCCAAGCGGCGTTGGGAAATCAAGTTTGTTAAACGCGCTTCAACCCGGGCTGGGACTTGCGGTAAACGAGATCAGCTCGGCGATGAACAAGGGCAGGCACACCACCGTCACGCGCCAGATGTTCGCGCTGGAAGATGGCGGCTATGTGGCCGACACGCCCGGCTGGAAGTCGCTTGCGCTGTGGGATACGGAACCCGAAGAGATGGATGCATATTTTCCAGAATTGCGCGATCTCGTTCCGCATTGCCAGTTCAGCGATTGCACGCATCGCCATGAACCCGGCTGCGCTGTGCTGGCCGCGTTGAAGGAAAATAAAATTCACCCCGAACGCTATGAATCATATTTAAGATTGCGGGCAGGGCAGGAATAGTAATTGACGATTTATGATTGACGATTTACGATTGGGAACTGACAACTGATAACTGACATGACTGATAACTGGAACTTACTCGGACACGAATGGGCAGTGGATATGCTCCGCCAGCACGCCGCGCGCGGAGAGGTCCGCCATGCGTATCTTTTCTGCGGACCTCCCGGCCTAGGCCGGCGGACGTTGGCATTGCGCCTCGCTCAGGCATTGAACTGCACCAAGCCGCTCGGGCCTGGCATCCCCTGCGGAACGTGCCGTGATTGCAAACAGATCGAAGCCATGCAGCACCCGGATATGAACGTGATCCAGGCCGAAACTGAAGGCGGCACGCTCAAAGTGGACCAGATCCGCGAGGTACAGCGCTCGCTATCGTTGAAACCCTATCAATCAAAATACCGCGTGGCTTTGTTTTTACGTTTTCAAGAAGCCAACGATAACGCTGCAAACGCCCTGCTAAAAACTCTCGAAGAAGCGCCCGCGCACGCCATCCTTTTATTAACCGCCGACACCCCCGAACAACTATTGCCCACCATCATCTCGCGCTGCGAAATCCTGCGCCTGCGTCCGCTGCCGCTCGAAGCTGTCGTCTCCGATTTGATGTCCCGCGGCATGGACGAAGACCGCGCCCGCCTGCTTGCCCACATTTCCGGCGGACGTCCCGGCTACGCGCGCAAACTGGCGGAGGATGCCACCCTGCTCGAAAAACGCGATGAAAGACTCGACGATCTTCAAACGCTCCTGCCTGCCCCTCGCGTGGACAAATTTTCCTACGCTGACAAACTCTCCAAAGACAAGGACGCCATGCGTCAGGTCATCATGATCTGGCTCTCCTATTGGCGGGATGTGATGCTGCGCGTGGCCGGCGCGGAAACCCCGCTCATCAACGTGGACCGCAACATGGAGATCGAATTCCTCGCCGGCAGGTTGGACCTCGCCACCGCGCGCCGCGTAGTCGCTGACCTTGAGTCCGCACTGGAAAAGATGGATCGCAATGTGAATTCAAGGCTGCTGGCGGAAGTGTTGTTGATGGATTGGCCGGGGGTGTAACCGATAAGTCAGCGATCTCGGAGATGGACGTCGTTTCAGGAGAGCGAATCTAAATTATGTACAAAAACTGGAAAGAATACCAAGAGGCAACAGCATCCTTTTTTCGCAAACAAGGTTGTTCTGTAAAAGAGGAAGCTAAAATAACAGGCGCAAGAGGCAAACATGCAATTGATGTTTATGTTTCATTTTCAAATCATGGTATAGAAACCAATTGGGTAATTGAATGCAAATTATGGAGAAACAGAGTCCCAAAAGAAAAGGTGTTAGCACTAAAAGCAATAGTGGAGGATGTGGGCGCTGATAGGGGAATAATTATTAGCGAAAAAGGTTTTCAAAGAGGAGCCTATGACGCGGCACGGAAATCAAATATAACGTTAGTCACTTCGCTGAAAGAGTTTGAAAGGACTGCAAAGCCTAACGTCAATTTCGCAGAAATACCCCTTAATCTTGTAAAAGCCAATAACGAACCACCTATATATGAACTACCTAATAAGAGTCAACCCCACTCCATCTTACAATATGATGAGAAGATTTTTACCGGCAATTGGGAATCAGGAAATATAACCATTATTGATCCAGACAAAAAGATTATTGAGAGCATTATCGATCTTGATAGCTATGAATTTTTTCCATCTGACACAGAGGCAAGAGAGATTAGGCAATATCCTCCTGGAAGCATGACGATTGCTGATGGCAAGATTTTTTTGGGCCAAGTCTTTTCTGATTTTGTTTTAGCAATTGACATTGCAACTAAATCTATTGTCAAAAGATTAGCTATTCCAGGAGGAGGAGAAGGTTCCATTACTTCATCCCCGGACGGTAAATATGTGTATTTTGCCAGTAACAAAGAAAACTCTTTTTTCATAATTGATAGCGCGACTTACAAGTATGAAAGAATTGCATATCCCCGAGGCGGCAGGGGTTCATTATCTATTCTTGCACATCCAACAAGGCCTTATCTCCTCATTGGCATACAGCGAGGTGGTAAACTAAATGGCGTTTCCTATTTTGGTGGAAATAGCTTCCTTGCTGTTTACAACCTAATAAACAAAGCATATACCAAAAACATATACCTTGCAGAAATTATTAATGGCGAAAGCGACAACAGTGTCCCTGCTTGTATTTTATGCGATGAGGACCATCATATCTATGTAGGTATGTTCCAATCCAGGAAAGGTGTTTACAAGATTGATGAAGAATCCCTCGAAATAATAAAAAACATTGAGTTTAAGCCAAATCAATACAACAAACATTTCTCTTCAGTAGACGCATTATCATTAGCGTCACATAAAAACTTCTTAATTTCTTTGAATAGAAACAATCGTGAATTAGCTTTTGTAGACAAACTATCTGGAACAATATCCAAGTCGATTTATTTAGGTGAAGCGCCTAATGGTCCCGAAAATGTTATTGTGCACAAGAATGAATGCATAATTAGCTATCCTGAAAAACGCGGCCTTGTTTTTATTAACTTAGAAGAAATGTAAATTTAACTGTAATTACAAAAGGGCATAAATTGCAAAACCAATTGCCAGCCAATCGCTTGCAAAGCGACTCATTCCTCATTCCCATCGAACAGGCTGTTTCAGAACATATCGGGCGGGTGTGGAAAGTAAAGCATTTCAGGGATATGAACGAGTTCGCCTCGCATCCTTGCGCCATTCTCTCGGATGGTTCGTTTTCCGTCTTTGCGAAACTCAGCGAGGTCGCAAATGGACTGGAGCAATTCGAGACGGAACTGGATGGATTGCGTTTCCTCTCTGAACATTCCGGCGTGTTGATTCCGTCAGTGGTGAGGAATGTTTCAGTAAACGGCGGAGTCATCATGGTCATGGAAGAGGCGCAGGCAGTGGAAAGAACATCCCGCCAGTGGCGTGAAATCGGACAGGCGCTGGC
>JACPVB010000299.1 GCA_016191985.1 Chloroflexota bacterium
GTCCATTCGGCAGGCGCCACACCTGAAGAGACTCTGCAAATCATCGCCGCGAGTTTGATTGCGTCGCCTGCGTTTCAGTGGAGATAGTAGCAACCCCGCTGGTTGAGTAGGGCGAGTGTCTTCTCGCCCGTATCGAAACCAGCAATTACAAGTAGACATGAAATTACGCAGTGTGGTCTCGATACGGGCTTCGCCCTACTCGACCACCAGATGGAATGGAGAACTTATGCTCGAAACCTTACCCGTACTTCACCAAATCCCAACCCTTCGACAGGATCAGGGCAAGCCAACCTGGATGCCGCGCTTATCCTTCGCGCCCAAGAACACCGCCCCACGCGGCGACACACTTGTCGTCGTCTTTTTGCGCGGCGCAGCGGACGTGCTCAATATGGTCGTGCCACATGGTGAAGAAGCCTATTATCAATTGCGCCCGACCCTTGGCATTGGACGACCAGATGATTTAAGAAAGAAGAAAGAGGAAAGAGTTGTGGATTTGGATGGATTTTTTGGTTTGCATCCAAACATGCAACCGCTACTTGAAGCCTGGCAAAGCAGACAACTCGCCATCATCCACGCTTGCGGCGCACCCGACGAATCGCGCAGTCACTTCAAAGCGATGGAACTCATGGAACGCGGGGTGGACGATGAGCGCGGGCCCGCCTCGGGTTGGATCGGGCGTCACCTCGCCAGCTTGAACACGGGTAACTCATCGCCATTGCGAGCCATCGGCATGGGAACCCGCCCGCAGCGCAGTTTGAGCGGCTCGGTTCCCGTCTCTGCCCTGCGCTCCATCGCAGACTTCCACCTTGGCGGTGATCCGCGTGCCCTGCAACAAATGCGAGCTGCACTGAACTATGTCTATCAAAGCGATGAACTGGGTCAAGATACCCTGTCCATAATGGATACGTTAGAAAAACTTGATCCATCCACTTACCACTCACCACTTTCCACTTACCCCGACACCGAATTCGGTCTCGCCCTCAAACAAACCGCCATGCTCATCAAAGCGGAAGTGGGGCTGGAAGTCTCTGCCATTGACGTGGGCGGCTGGGACACGCACTTCACCCAAGGCTCGACCACAGGGCTGATGCCGAACCTGATGAAAGACCTTGCCGAAGGTCTCGCCGCTTTCCATGCTGATATGGCTGACCACATGAGCAAACTCTCCATTGTCACCATGTCCGAGTTTGGGCGGCGCGCCTACGAGAACGGCAGCCTCGGCACGGATCATGGTCACGGCAGCATGATGATGGTTCTCGGTGGCAACGTGGACGGAGGCAAAGTCCACGGGCAGTGGCCTGGCTTGGAGGATGGACAATTGATCGGCCCCGGTGACCTCGCCGTCACCACCGATTACCGCGATGTGCTTTCTGAAATATTAACCAAGCGATTGAACAACCCCGCTACAGGCGATGTCTTTCCCGAATATCAGCCGGTGACGAGGAATGTAATTGTCACGTGATTTAAGTTATATTGCTTGTCGCAGTGAATTGAGATAACATGCAGGGACATAAAATTAATAGGAGAATGTATGCCCCGCCTTGGTTATTTTCTTTCATTGCTTCTTGTTCTTACGATAGCCTGTTCAGGGATTGCAACCCCTGAAGTTAGCACGTCCGTTCCTGTGGAGGAGACAGCTACAGCAATCCCGACACAGATTCCTCAAAGTACAGAAATTCCAACTCAGGAAGTTGTACAACTTCCCGAACTTCAAAATTCCGCCCTGGTGGATGTCTACGATCCCGCCCGCAATCCTGCCGATGATTTGCAGCAAGCCATCCTCATTGCACAAAATGAGAATAAAAGAATCATACTTGAGCTAGGCGGGGACTGGTGCATCTGGTGCAAATTCATGGACGAGTTCTATGAGTCCCATGCCGATATTTTGCAATACCGGGCAGAAAATTATGTCCTCGTGAAGGTGAATGTCAGTGAAGAAAACATGAACGAGGAATTCCTTTCCCAATTCCCTGAAGTGGCTGGGTATCCTCATATTTATATTTTGGAAAGTGATGGGACTTTGCTACATTCCCAGAACACGGGCGAACTTGAGGACGGCGGCGAGTCTTATGTCCCTGAGGTGTTTTTGGGTTTTCTGCAAAAATGGGCTTTAAAGTAGGGACACGGCGCCGCCGTATCCCTACCCGCTGTATCACGGACTCCCAAAATCCACGACAATATAATCTCCAGAAAAATAGGCATACCCTACGCCTATCTCTGTGGAATTGGTGCTGAGGATGGCGTCGCGGTGGATTTGGTCGTTCATCCACCAACTCATCGCCGCTTGCGGACCGCCACCACCGTAGATGATCTCTTCTGCATACGAAGGCGCATACCCCGAAGCAAGGATGCGCGCGTAGGCGGAGGAACCGTCCGAGCCGGTGTGGCTGATGTTGTTGTTACAGGCCATGTCCGCAGCGTGACCTTGAGCGGCGCTTGTCAGCTGGGAGTTGACGGTCAGTGCGAGTAAACCTGCATTGGCGCGTTCTTCGTTAATCATTGCCGCGATTTGATTCACATAGCCAGCGTTCTGGCTGTAACTGCAATTCGCGCCTCCACCCAGGGGAGGGATGGGCGTGCTGACGCTTCCAGAACTGGTCGGCTGTGTGGGGATGACTCCGCTGCCGACGGTGATCTTCACCCAAAATGTTTTTTCGATGCCAATAGGCACGTCTTTTCCATTTGGGTCGTTTAGCGTGAAGTAGCCGGTGTAGGAACCGTTGGCTGTGGGGGCGGTCAACTCCACTGAGACTTGGACCTTGCCTTTCGGAAGCGTATCAGTTATCGGCGCGGAGAGAGGCGCGTTCATTTGGTCTCCCGCCGCAAACTTGAGCGCGTATCCAATCCACGGACAGGTTCCGTTATTAACGAATTCCCACGTCTTCGTGAATTTCTCACCGGGGTTCACGCGCGTGCCATCTTGAATGGTGACGTCTCGCAACAGGACGGCATTGTTTGTGCAATTCGGCGGGATGGTAACAGCAAGTGTGGGTGCGAGGGTGATCTCCGGTGTGACGGTGAGGGTGGGCGGCACGTAACTTGATTTGGTTGGAGCCAACGTGGCTGTGACAAAATTTGCTGGCGTGGGTGTCCGCGCTTCATCCACCTCCACCGAAATGCAGGCGGTCAGAAATAATGCGCTGGAAAGAATCAATCTTTTGAACATGAAACTCCGTAACTACTGGACGATTTAACTATCGAACTACCCGGCTAAACTAAAACATCATCATCTGCCCCGTGGACTTTTCCACCGGGTCGCTGGCAATTTGCTCTTCGAAGGTTTCGCGCGTCAGGATTGGGAGTTCGAGCAAACCACGCAAAAGACGATATTTCACCAGCCGATGTTTTTTCAAACGCTCTCGAAGCGAAGCATCGCGTTCCTGTTTGTAGGCCACCAACGCGGCGCGCCCACCGGGGATGACAATAACCGTTTGCTCATCCGCGTGTTCCAGCGCGCGGTTGACTAATGCCGAAGCCAGCACATAAAATTTTCGGACGGGCTTTCCATCTTCGAGCCAGGCTAAAACTTTATCATCCCTCGCTGAATCATAGTTAAGACGTTTGCCGATTTCCTCCAGCCGTGCAAAAACATTCTTCACTTCCTCGCGCCGCGCAGAGGCAAGGTCTTCTTCGCGCAATTTCCAGCTTGCGCCGTCTTTCTCGGCGTAGGAATTCAACACCGCATAGATCGAGCCTTTGGACGGAGTCATCAGCCCGCTGAATTGGGAATATAAATCGTCCTCCACTTCCAAATAAATCGCATTCGGATTCTTTTGCAAATACGTCACCACCGCAACTTCCACGCGGTCGGAGAGTGACTCTATTTCATTCGCTGGTCGAGTAGAGCGGGCGCTTGCCCCGCTCGTATCGAGACCAGCAGAGACTAAACCCCACATCCCCGTATCCACGCCTTCGCCGCTGGAGTAGTGAACAAATCCATCATCACCCTTCAACGCCTGCTCCATCGCACTTTGTGTTTTCCGCATGGCCGCGTCCAATTCATCTTCGGTTTGTTTCAACGCGTTTGCTTCTGCCAGCGCAATCAACCCTGCCGTATGCAAATGCAAATATCCCGCAGGCTCGCCGCGCGCCGATAAAAACTCACGCATCGCGGTGCGGATCGTTTCGATCTCCATCGGCGCGGGCTGTGGTTTTTGTCCGCTTTTCCAAACGACCTGCACGGGGTCATGCTGAGTCCGCAAGGCAACGCTTTCCAAAACAAACCCCGCCATGTGCGCGGCAGTGATCGCCGATGTCAGAAACGCGGGTTCGGGTTCAGGCAGGGCGCCAAACATAGGCACACCATCCGCAAGCAAATCGTTCAAATGACTGAAGATTGAAAATAAGGCCGTCGCGTTCCAGGCCCAGTCATATCGTCGGCGGCGCAGCGCAATTCGGTATGGCTCCACCGCATCCTTGCCCCACAGCCAGCCCGCCCACAATGCGGAAAATGTCCAAAACGCCTGGTTGGGACGCGGCACCGAACCGATGACCGCTGCAATTGGAATTTCTCTTTTGACTTCGTGCGCCAGCCCTTTAAGACGGCCCTCATAGATGCAGACACCGCCGCTCTCTGGAATTTTCTTTGGCCACGCCTCACACGGAACCGAGGAACCTGATCCGGCAAACAAGCTGACTCCACGCTCCAGCATGGTCCACACATTGTTCTCGCGAAATTGATTCGGTGTGCTGAGTTGTTTCGGGCGCGGACGTTCCGCCGGATGCGCCCAAAGCGTGTTGCCCGCGTCACATGCCAGCAGGACGAGCGCGGTCAACGCGCGCCTGCGTATTTCAGAGAGACTCAAACTATCGAGACGGTTGATAATGGTGCTCAACGCATACAGTGGACGCGGCAGATAATGTTCGATGGCCTCTTCCGCATAAACGCGGTCTTCATCTTTTAGCGAGACGACGCGCTCGAACAGCCGTGAACGATGCAGTTTGTCTGTCCCTGCGATGCGTTTTGCGTTTTCGATGTCTTCCGGGGTGATCTTTTTCTCGCCGGAGTCACCGCAGTGTTTACATTCGTAAATGCGGACATAGGGCGCATCCTCGCCTTTGCGCCACAGGAAAGCCTGCGCCTGGATTTGTTGATTACATTTTTCGCATGAAGTGAGATACAGGGATTGAAGATGGATTTCGAGTCGTTCGTCCCCTTTTTTGACCGCGCCCAGGTCGGCCAGTGCGGCGATGAATTCCGATTCAGGTGGCGGGTTGGCGAAAATCTCCAGCAGAAAGCGCGTGATGGGATTATTCGCTGTCACCAGCACGCGGTATCCACTGCGCGCGGCTTCGAGGACGAGTCGCGGGGAGAATCCGAACGGGTCCAGCAACCAACTTCCCGTTAAGTTAAGATGCGAGAGCCAGGCAGAGATGACCCCTTCTTCCAACGGAGGAAGAAAGCGGGAGAGGGGTCCCGAGTCGGCGGGTTTGAATCCAGGGATGTATGGCTTGGATTCCATCTTGGATTAAGTATACATCCCGCAGGGTTTATTTGCTGGCGGAAAAAATCTCGAACAATGGCACAAGCTGGTAGAGTGTGGCGATGGGTTGAAGGCTGGCGAGTTTGCGAAGCTCGGTTTTGATCTCGGCGATGCCGCGCTCGTGATAGGCCCCCGAATATTCCGGGCCTGCCAGTTTGCGCCCAATTTGGTAGAGGATATTTTCAGTAGGCCCGGAGACGATGAGCCTTCCGCTCGGTTTGAGCAGTGCCAGCAGTTCGTTCAACGTTCGCGGCAAATCGTGGACGTGTTCGAGCACATCGAGCGCGATGATGAGATCGTAGGAGTTGGCGGGAAGGTCGTGAATGGAGGTTTGGGTTGCATTTTTTACTTCGACATTTTTTGCAAGCGGAATGTGTTTTTGCGCCAGTTGAAGCGGAAGCAAATCCACGTCCATGGCGGTGACGTGTTTGCTGATGTTTGAAAGATGGGGGAGCATCACGCCGCTGCCGCACCCAAAATCCAGGATGTTTTCATATTGCGTTGGGGTCTGGATGTATTCCATCACCTTTCGCAATCGCTGCCAGAACAGCCAGTTGATGAACGGGTTGCGGTGTGAATAGGCGGGGAAGGCGGCTTCATCGAGCCTTCCTTTTTGGCTTTCCGCCAGCACTTGCCGAATGGCGGCGCGGTAGCGGGTTTTGTAGGCGTTGAATTCAGCGGTTTTCATAAAGGGTTGCTCAATGGTTTTTTGGGTGTGGAGTTCATGTCAATTTCAACGGCGGAAAGCAGGATTTGTATTCCAAGGATGACGCACAAGGTCGGGAGCATCACAGTGCCGGTGGGGGCGGGGATGTTTTTGCTGGCATATTCGATCCATTTGATGATGCCGAAGACCAGGCCGAATAACAGCAGGGGAAATCCTGTAACGATATAGAGAGACAGGATCGAGAAATCATAAATATAATAGCGGAGTGCAATCCGCTGTAAAAACGTAACCAGCAGCTTGACCGGAAACTCGAAAACGGCGCGGCGAATGGAAAGATGCGAGGTCTCCTTCCCATATCTTGCGGGAATGGGTACATCCAGCACGAGGGCATTTAATAAATATAATTTTGCCAGCATGGATGTCTCGAAGAAATAGCGCTTGTCCAGTTGGTCGAGCGGGAGCGCCGCCAGTACTTCGGCGCGGATGGCAAAGTATCCGTTGGTTGGGTCGAAGATGTTCCAGTAGCCTGTGGCGGCCTTGGTGAGAAAGCTCAACCCCAGGTTGCCGACGCGGCGAATGAAAGGCATATTGCGCAGCGAAACAAAATCGCGAAAGCGGTTGCCTTTGGCATAGTCAGCGCGGCCCTGGATGAGTGGAGTGATCAACGCGGGGAAGTGGGCGGGGTCCATCTGCCCATCGCCATCCAGTTTGATGACGATTTGCGCGCCCAGTTCCAGCGCTTTGCAAAAACCGCTTGCCATGGCGCCGCCCACGCCCTGGTTTTGGGTATGACGGATCAGGCTGAGTCGCATGTCATTTTTGGAAAGAGCAGCCACCAGGTCCGCGGTAGAGTCGGGCGAAGCGTCATCCACAACGATGATGTGTTTTACATAACCAGGGATTCCATTAATCACAGCTTCAATGTCATGTTCCACCCGATATGCGGGAATGACAACAGTAATGTTGAATTCCGTAAAATTCATAAGTAAAATTGTAACCGAAAAGGTGATAGAATCTCGTTGAGGAAACCATTAACCATGCCATCCGGGGAACAAATACTCATCGTTGAAAGTGATCCAGATATTGCGGATTTGATCGGGAGGCAATCGCTGCAGCCGCTTGGTTACCAGGTGACTGTGGTGGGGGATGCGGCTTCTGCACTCAAACGCGCGGTTCAGACTCCCCCGGACCTGATCCTGGCCAATATTAATTTGCCTGGCCTCAGCGGGAAGGATCTGATCGCCGCGTTGAATTCACAGGGTGTGAAATCGCCTCTCATCATCATTGCGGAAAAAGGGCAGGAAGGGGATGCGATTCAAGCCTTCCGCCTCGGCGCAACAGATGTGATGTTCTGGCCCCTGCGTGATGCCGAGGTGGTCTCCATTGTAGAGCGCTCCCTGCGCCAGACGCAGGAAGCCCGCGAACGTCAAAAATTAGACCGACAGTTGAAGTCGGCAAACGAAGAATTACAGCACCGCCTGCGCGACCTGACCACCATCCTTAACACCGCAAAGGCCGTGGTTTCCATCACCGACCAGCGCGTGTTGTTTGACCGCATCCTTGAGAGCGCCATGCAATTGACAGAAGCGGATATGTGCTGGCTAATGCTGCGTGATGAAAAGAGCAAGTCTTATTTGCTCCGCGCCCAGCGTAATTTACCCGAAGCATGGGCCAAGAAAATGAACCAGCCGGTGGATGATGGAATCAGTTCGCTTGTGGCTCTTTCCGGGGAAAGCCTGCTTATTAATGGCGCGCCCATGCAAAAGTTTAAACTGGCCGCGCTTGGCAAATCGGTGGGGGTGATCCCCATCAAAATCCAAAATGAAGTGATCGGCTTGTTGCTGGTAGTGCGGAAGACCGACCGCGAATTTTCACGGGATGCGCAGACCCTGCTCGAAGCCATGGCAGATTACGCATCCATTTCGCTGGTGAATGCACGTCTCTTCCGCGCCCTGGAACAGACTGCTGAAAACGCGCGCGCGGGGGAAAAACACCGCCATGCCGCGCTTGAATCCATGCGAGAAGCAATTCAAAGCGAGGTGCAGGCTGCTACATACCCGCTTAACCTGGTGTTGACAGAGATGCCTGGTACCCTGAACCCTGAACAAAAGAGGGCACTTGAGTCCGTTCAATCCGCATTGCAGCGTCTCTCGCGCTCCTCTGAAAAGACAGTGGTTCCATCAAAATAAAAGACGTATCATTCGGCCTCATGTCAAAACAGGATCTTATTCTACTAGCGCTAAACCCATCGCCAATTCTGGATTTAATGCAGCGGGCATTGTATGCTGCCGGATACGAGGTTGCCACCGCCCATGACCGTCCTGGGTTGGATAAATCTGTGCAGCAGGCCATCCCTGCGCTGATGATTATCGGCGAGACCTTTGCAAACCAGGATGGCTTTGCCGTTTCGAGAGAACTGCTCGAACGCTTCCCCACTTTACCGATCATTTTTTACGCGGACAAGGATACCACCGGCTTCGCAAAATCTGTGCTGAAGAATGGCTTGAGCGGGTATCTCTATCCGCCGCTTCAAATGGCGGATATTGTGGATGAAGTTCAAAAAAGTCTCTCACGCGCCCGAAGATTGGGAGACTGGCTGCGCCGTGAAGTAAGGCGCACCACTTCTTCGCTGGAAGAGAAAGCCAATATATCCGAGACAGAACGGGTCAAGCTGGAAGCGATCATCTCAAATATCCAGGACGGCGTGGTCGTAATGGATAAAAACCAGCATATCCTGCTGATCAATCAGGCAGTCCGTGAAATTTTTACCCTTGGCGAGGCCGATTTTACCGGCAAACCCCTTGGCGATATCATTACGAATGCTGACTTGCGTGCCCTGCTCTCCCGTTCGAGCGACAGCCCGCTAAAATATCACGAGATCAATTTTGATGATGGGCGCGTGTTCAATGCCCAGTACACGCCCATCCCGCGGATCGGTGCG
Organism: Chloroflexota bacterium; assembly: GCA_016191985.1. GTDB lineage: Bacteria > Chloroflexota > Anaerolineae > Anaerolineales > Villigracilaceae > Villigracilis. The sequence goes on from JACPVB010000299.1 coordinate 9,092, forward strand.
GCAGTGACCATGCAGGATATTTCCTACTTAAAGGAACTCGACCGCCTGAAAAGCGATTTCATCCATACAGTTTCACATGACCTGCGCTCTCCCCTGACGGCTGTTCTTGGTTATACCGAGTTGGTTGAACGCACAGGACCCTTGAACCAAAACCAGCAGGAATTTTTACACCGCCTGCAAGGAAGCGTTCAACACATCACCAGCCTGATCAACGACCTGTTGGATTTGGGGCGGCTTGAAGCGGGTTTCGATACACGCCGCGAAGTGATCCAACTGGAAGGCGTGCTTAAATATACGCTGGATATGTTCGATTCACAGATAAAGAAAAAACTGATCGAACTTTCTGTTGACCTTTCCCCGAATTTGCAGCCGCTGCGTGCAAACCCGATCCGCATCCGCCAGATGCTGGATAACCTTGTCGGCAATGCCATAAAATATACGCCGAATGACGGAAAGATTCGCGTCAGCATTGCCATGCAGGAGAAACAGATCGTTCTTCGCGTGCAAGACACCGGCCCCGGCATTAAGCCGGAAGAACAAGGCCGCGTGTTTGAAAAATTCTACCGCGCCACTAATGCCCCTGATGGCGTCACCGGTTCCGGGCTGGGGCTGGCAATCGTCAAATCGATTGTAGACAGCCACCAGGGACGGGTGTGGGTGGAATCGACCATTGGAAAGGGGTCCACCTTTGTTGTCCTTCTCCCTGCGCAGGACTGAGCTTGTTGAATCCAGTAAGAGAAAATGATTAAATTATTCATCTTACGCGCCGTCGTACGGTGACGTTCACGTTGCCTCAGAATGACAAGATAAATCTTGTCGTACTGCGTAAGGTAGGTAAATTAAAAATGTTGCCGCCGGGAAAACCCGGCGGCAACATTCGCCAAAGGAGGAGACAGGGAGGAGATTAATGGAGGTGTCTTGATTCCGTCTCCGCATTTATATTAATCGATTGCATGGTTTTCAACCATCGTCAAATGTCATCGATTGAATGTGATAATATTCACAAGTATTTTTATTTCTGAAGAAAGCCCTTTACCAGGGACATGGCCTCTTCCAGGGTTGAGTAACTCTTTACAACAAGCAGAGGATGCGGGTTCCCGGTGATCATTTTGGATACCCTTCGTTCCTGCCGATGAATACACAAAACAGGTTTGCCAATTCCCAACGCAAAAGCGATTTCATACCCAACCCCGTGTGACGGCACGCTGACCTCTGCGATCAGCACATCGCAATTTTTGATCCAGTCCACATCGCGTTCATAGACGTACTGCGGAGTCAGTCCACGTTCGTTTTCCATAACCTCTGATTTTGCCAAATGGGAAGTGGGGATTTCATGTCCATCCGCCAAAAGTGCAGTGACGATTTTCTGATAGTCTGCCTCCAGCTCACGCCCGCCTGTAATCGAACATGCAAAATAAATATTCATTTGTCTTTCGTGGGCAGGCGTGAAAGGATGGATGAGTCGCGTTTTTTCTGCGGGGCGGAGGTGGTTAATCCGGTCCGCATACTTTCAAGCTCCGAACTAAGGCGCATCCAATCGTTCACAAGGATCACAAAATGCGGGGTCTTATCCTTGAAGAAAAGCGGCGAAAGGAAAAGCCGCAGTGAAGATTGAGACATTGGGAAGGCCGTCAATTCAAGCACGATCACGGTCATTTTTGCAATCGGCTCGATGATTTCCGCCTGCCATTTTGAAACGCTTTTGGGTGGAAAGAGAGCGCCCATGTTTGCGGATGAAGTTCGCCTCAGTCTTTTATAGGAAATGTTCAACCGCAGGAACGGGGTCACCAGACGAAGGTGATCGCTGAACGGCTGGATGTACGCGCTTTTTCGGATGAGCAGCAAAAACAAACCGAGAAAAACATTGAACCCGCCCAGGCTGGCAATCGCCAGCCAGCGCCATTGTTCGTAGCCGCGCGCATAAATTCCCCAGGCCAGAATTAGCAGGAAAACCCCAATCGCCAGGATCGCTGGATACCAGCGATTGATCATGTGGGTATAGATGACAAGAGGATAACGACGTCCGCCTTTTGCCATGATTTATGAATCCTTTTCGCTTCTTTCCCGCGCCCCGGCCTGGTCGCCGTTTAATTGGACAATTAACTTCCCGATGGCTTGTTCGAGGTGCTCGCCCCGCAGGCTGAAGGTGATGTCGCCGCGTGTCTTTTCGATGATGCCGCGCGCCAGATCCGTTTGACGGCGCAGGCCATTTGTGATCGCGTCGGGATAATCCATGGTGACCATGATGGAGTAGATTTCGTCCATGTAACCGAGCAGGCGTTCCACTTCCGGTGAGTAGCCGTGGCGGAGAATGTCCATGGTGCGGCGACGCAATTCGCCGATCACTTCTGCCAGGCCGTTGAGATAGGTCGAGGGTTCAACGACCAGCTCTTCGGGAGTCTGAAGCGGTTCGTTCCGAATCAAGGCGCAGGTGACGTTCGCTTCCACGAATTCCTTGAGCGAGTCCTGTGTGTATCCCGCATAAAAAAGATCGGGATAGGATGCGAGAGAGTCGCGCAGCGTATCCGCAAGCTGACTGGCTTCCTGCAAATGGGTGTTCATCGTGTCCGTCTCATCACGATGGACGGCGCGAATGGCAAGCGAGCAGGCGCGTGTAAGCTGGCGCGCCTGGGCAAGGGCATTATCGCGTGCGGCGGTGCGCGCATCGAAATTTTTTCTGATCTGTTCGGCAATTTTTTCCAGCTTGTTCATGGGTTGTCACTCTTTGGGCGGTTCCGGCGGCTGTTGAAATGGACGGAAGAGATTATCGGCCAGCGTTGTGTTGCTGGGGATGTGGATCTCTCCAAATGCGGCTTCATAGCGTGCGATGTTTTCTGTGAGCGCCCGCACCAAAAGTTTTGCGCTGAGCGGGGTCATTACCACACGCGAGCGGATTTTTGCGCGCGGTTCCCCGGGCAGGAGATGTGCAAAGTCAATCACGATGTCGGAAGGGGAGTGGGCGATGCGCGCGAGGTTGGCGTAGACGAGTTCAAGGTCGGCGGGAAGTTCGAGGGCGGGACCAGACGGTTTGGGCGGGGTTTGGGGTGTAGTCATATGTTTTTCCTGATTGCACAATAGACCTCTTGCAAAAGTCCTTTTTGCCACAGAGAACACAGAAAAAAAAGAGTTTTAAAAGCTTTTCTCAAAGGTCTCTGTGCACTCTGTGGCTGTGTTTCACTTACTTATGCAAGATGTCAAATATGATACGCAAACAGGTCTAACAAGCCCTTTGTGGCAGTGTTAGACCTGTTTCATGGTGATATTCCTAGAATGGAATGTCGTCTTCCGGGGGAAGCTCCGCCATCTCCATGCCGCCGCCTGCCATCGGGGCGACATCGCTCTCTCCACGTGAGGAAAGGAAGCGCACCGTGGAGGCTGTGACTTCAAAGGATGCGCCTGCGCTACCATCCTGCTTGGTCCAAATGCGCGGTCCGCCGGTGGTTTTGTCCGGTGTGAGGCGACCTTCAACCAGTACCTTTGAACCTTTCTTTACATACTGGTTGCATACCTCTGCGGTTTTGCCCCAGGTAGATACGCGGAACCAGATCGTTTCTTTTACCTGTTCGCCGTTGCCCGAGGTGTATTGACGATTTGTGGCAACTGAGAATGATGTAACGGCCTGCCCCGATGGTGTATAGCGCATTTCCGGGTCCTTGCCTACATTGCCGACAATAATAATAGTGTGATACATGGGGGAAAATCTCCTTTGAGTTGAGGTACCCGCCGAACTGCGGCGGGGGAAATAAGACAGTTCGTATTGTACTCGTACTTGCATGTTTTGTTAACGAATGAGCGGAGCATGGGGTATGGATCCTCTCGAAGTAAGAAATATCGGGACTAATGTTGTCTTTTCAATTATTCCAAAGAAGAAATCAGCGCCTTGAGCATGGAACTGCTCTCATAAAGGAGAAAATATGAAACTTGCCATCAAACATTATGGCATTATTCTCACGAATTTGATCACGGCTTACCTGCATCTTTCCCTTTATCCAGATTTCGGCTTTACCTTGAATGGAGTTGGCTACATGGGCTTGTTGGGCGCTTATTTTTTGCCGATCCCTTTTCTTCAAGATAGGGACATTCATCTCATCCTCTGGTGGGGACTTGTAATTTACACCCTGGTTACCATCCTGTTATGGGTACTCATCGGGGACATGCACTTTGTGGTGGGGACATCCAGTGCGACGGGCTACTATGCCAAAACTGCGGAGGTTTTTTTGCTCGCTTTCCTGTGGGCAGATAAGCCGAAATAGGAACACCTCGTTTAGATAAGGAGAAAAAACCATGAAACTGACAGGTAAACACTACGGTATCATTATAAGTACTCTGGCAACTGCCTATCTTCACCTTTCCCTGTTTCCCAAAATTGGATTTGATCCCATCTTCCTAAACGGTTTTGGATTTCTTGGTTTGCTGGGAGCATACTTTTTGCCAATCTCTTTCTTTCAACAACGACACAAACTGATGTGGTGGGGATTGGCCGGATACACTTTGCTCACGATCATCCTCTGGGTGATTATGGGGGACAAAAATTTTGTAGCGGGAACCTCCAGCGCGATAGGTTATTACGCCAAAGCCTCAGAAGTGTTTTTGCTGGCTTTCTTATGGGCCGATAAGCCAAAATAGCCGTAATACTCATCGAAGAAAAAAATGCAGCATGACGAGGATTTCCATCATGTTGCATTTTTTATTTCTGACGGAATTTAATGGTACATTTTCAATATGGAGTGGAAGGTCGAATATATTTTGGAAGGGCATATGCTCTACGTAAAAACAAAGGGGGTGCTGACCGCAGAGTCTGCGAATGCGATGGTGAAGGAGGTCGTTATGGCGGCAGATTGTCACCGCTGTGACAGGCAGATCATTGACCATCGCGAAACTTCCTTTAACTTAAGCCTGTCCCAATATTATGAGCGCCCCACAATCAACGCCACGATCGGCATTTCGCACAAATGGAAGATCGCGATGGTATTTGGGCAATTAACCCAGGATACCCTTTTTATGGAGAATGTATTCAGGAATCGCGGATATAACTTCCGCCAGTTCGATGACCTTGAAAAGGCGCGGGCGTGGATTTTGGAAGAATAAAAAAACGAAGGCTCGCATGGCCTTCGTTTTTTTATTATGTGTTGGTGCGTGCCAGCCTTCTCATCGCCGCCATTTGACGGAGATGATCCACCTCGTGCGCGAGCATGAGCAGGACCCAGGTCTTGTAATTGCACACACCAAAAGCGGAGCTGACCTCGACCTTCTCCGGGTCGTGTGAGTTGCGCGTTTGTTCGATCACCACCTGAATGCGTTCGGTGGCGGCATTCAGGCTCACGCGCAAATCCTTCACTGGCACATTTTGTCTTGCGCCTTCGCCAAATCCGCGTGCGGCTTCTACAAGGTGGGGGAGCAGGCTGGTTGAAATATCCAGTAGTTTGTTGTGATAAAAACCCTGCGTGTAAATAAGGTGCGTCACCGATTCGCTGACGGACCAAAACGAATGAGCAGGAGACGAAAAGGCCGCCTGTTGATCGGTCAACCCTTCAAGATTTTCCACCGTGCGCTCGCGGGTGTAGAAAAAGGTCTCGATGAATTCGTCCAGGGAGTAGCGGGACGAAGCCTCCAGCCAGGTAATCTCTTTGGTAAAAGCGGACAGGATCAGGGGAGTCAGAACGTCGGATGGGATCATGAGTGGGAATTTTATCCGATTTGTATCTAAATTTCGTATGAATACAAAACCGTCTCCATCTCCTGCGGGGTCAACCCGCCGTGATGACCGTAATATTTCTGAAAGTACTTGTCCTTTTCATACCACCAAACGGACTCATACCGATAAGGCAGGATCACAAGGTTTGCAACCCGCTCCCGAAATCGGTGGGAAATGTCAGCGCCGAAATAGCCATCTTTTATCAGGGTTGCCGTTTTCACCACGTCCGCTTTGCCTTCGAGCCTGGTCGCCAGAAAATGCTGTGCCTCATCCAGCATATTGTCTTTGGTGTAAAGAAACATGTCACGCGGCGAACCGGCAGGGACGAGCAACTGGTCTTTGCGATTCTTTTTGATAAACCTTTCCACTCCCCTGAAGTTCGGATTTGTGTTCAGGTAGACCGTCGTTCTTGGGTCAATTTCACAGATGCCGTGGTCGGCGGTCATCAGGAAGAGGATTCTCTTTTTCCCTTTGAAGGTGCGCTCAAAATAATGCTCCATCATCAGTAGGAACGTTTCGATCTCCGCCTCGGTTTGCGGGGCGGTGGGACCATATTCATGGGCGAGCGAATCGATCCTGTCAAAATACAGGTGGATGTATGCAGGGTTTGTCTGCTTTTCCAATAGCAGGCGCATATTCACCAATGCTTCCGGGAGCGTCTTGAAGGGACGTAATTCCGAACCTTTCATCACCGCCTTCGAATAGGTGGAAGGCGTGAATTCACGTAAGCCGAAGTTGAACGAGTCCACGCCCATGGTCTTCAATTCAGGATACAAAACTCCCTTGGGATATAAATTCTCAGGTTTTACTTTTGCTGTGCTTAATGTGTCACGGTCTTTCGTGCCTGCATACGAAAACAAAAGGGGGGAGATTACCCGGTCCACCAGCGGCTCGTAGTAATACCACTCATGTACCCCGCTTTTGCCAACGGGCAGTCCGGTGTGGATCGTCGTCACATGCGCGGCAGTGGTGGAGGGAAATTGCGAAGTCAGCTTTTTGATTTTTCCGTATCTCTCCATCCGCTTGATAAAAGGAGCATCGTGAAAGCGCTCGTAGAACCGCCACCCAAACGCGTCGATAAAAAATAAAACAACGGCATCGTATTTTTTAGAGGCAAAGGCCTCTTTAATTCGGTTTGGAATTCCTGCAAACCCGCCTGAGTCATATCTTGGTTTTATGAAAGCTTTGTTCAATCTACCGCCTTTGAAATGGGATGACATATATGCACTTGTTAATTTTATCCCAGATGTTTATGTAAAACTATCCTGAATCTGTTGCCACAGGCAAACATTTCCTATATACTAAAACAAGTTGAGCCAAAATAAGGGAGATAATGCCATGTTTCGAGAAATTGACGATATCGTTGAGACGCTAAAACGGGCAAAGGAACGCGGGCGCAAATGCTCTGTTCTGATCGGCGCTGGCTGCTCCGTTAA